>NZ_JAJVKV010000004.1:0-300000 GCF_024198175.1 Pyxidicoccus xibeiensis | reverse complement strand
GCAAGGAGCTGTCCAGGAAGGCGGACCGGGGCGGGCCGGCTCAGGGGGCTGGCGACGGGCCCACGCAGGCCGGCCTGGAGGCGGTGGTCTTCACGCACCTGCGGCTCGCTCCCGCTTCGGACCGGGGGCACCGCAACCGGCTCCAGCCCATGGACGCGCGCCGCTTCTACCTGGAGACGCTGGCGCGCTTCCAGGTGGAGGTGACGTTCGACGTCATGGCGGCGGTCGCCGGGGCGGAGGCGCGCGCCCAGGCCATGGCCTCCACGCCGCTGCCCGGCGGCACCACCGACGTGAGGAACGCCTCCAGCCGCTTCGACTTCAGCTACACGGCGGAAGCCACCGTGGACGTCCCCTCGGATGGCGTCTTCCACTCCGTGGCGCTGGGCGCGCGCACCGGTGACGCCAGCGTCCTCTACGTGGCCGTGCCGCGCGAGGACTCGAACGTCTACCGGCAGGCCGAGGTGCAGAACCCGCTGCCCGCCCCCATGCTGGCCGGCCCCGCCGAGGTGTACGTGGGCGGCGAGTACGTGCTGTCCACCACGCTGCCCACCGTGGCCCCCCGTGGCAACTTCAAGCTGGGCCTGGGCGTGGAGCAGTCCATCCGCTGCGCGCGCAACACCCGCTTCCGCGAGCAGCGCAGCGGCTCCAAGATCGTGGCGACGACGGAGCTGTGGCACGACCTCACCATCGAGCTGGCCAACAACCTGGACCGGGACATCACCTGCGAGGTCCGCGAGCGCATTCCCCAGCCCGCGCCCGACGCGGAGGTGGTGGTGGAGGAGGGCGCCGTCACCCCGGCGTGGGAGCCCTACACGCAGCAGGAGCGCGGTGCCAAGGCGCTGGAGGGCGGGCGGCGCTGGCGCCTCACCGTGCCGGCCAACCACACCCAGCAGCTCTCCGCGCAGTACGTGGTGAAGCTGTATGCCAACAACGAGCTCGAGGGCGGCAACCGCCGCGAGGCCTGACATGAGCACGGAGACTCAGACGCAGGGCGTGGAGCGCCAGGAGCCCCCGCTGCCCACCGGGGCCACGCGGCTGGACGCGCCGGTGCGCGGCGTGACGCTGCTGGAGGACCGGGCCCAGGTGACGCGCCAGGGCACCGTGCGCGTGCGCGCCGGGCAGAACCGCGTCGTGCTCACGGGCATCGCGCCCGTGCTGCAGGACGTGTCCCTGCGCGCCGAGGTGCTCTCCGGCCCCGCGCGCGTGGCGGACGCCCGCCTCCGCCGGGCCCTTCGCATCCGCACCGCGGACAAGCCGGAGGCGGCCCGCCTGCTGGAAGAGCGGCTGAGCGCCCTGCAGCGCGAGTACGGGCAGGTGCTCGAGGACCAGGCGCGCAACAGGCTTCGCTTCGAGCGCGTGGGCAACATGCTGGAGCTGGGCGTCGGCGAAATCCCCGAGGACGCCGGCTGGGGCATGGGCACCGCGGCCCAGTGGCAGGACACCTTCGACGCGATGTTCCGCCGGGCCCGCCAGCTGCGCGAGGAGGCGCTCCAGGCCAGCTTCACGATGGAGCGCCTGTCGGACGAACTGGCCGCGGTGGCGCGCCAGCGGCAGGCGATGGACCGCGTGGACCACCAGGTGGTGTCCTGGCTGGAGGCGGACCTGCTGGCCAGCGCCGACGGCGAGGTGGAGGTCCGCATCGACTACGTGGTGCCCAATGCCATGTGGCGGCCGCTGCACACCGCGCGACTGGTGGAGGGCGGACAGGTGCGCGTCACCTCGTCCGCCGCGGTGTGGCAGGACACGGGCGAGGACTGGAAGGACGTGGACCTGCGGTTCTCCACGGCGCGCTCCTCGCTGGGAATCGAGCCGCCGCTGCTGGGCGACGACCTGCTCACCGTGAAGAAGAAGCACGAGACGGTGCTGGTGCAGGCGCGCCAGGTGGCGGTGCAGAAGGCCGGGCTGGGCAGTGCCCCCGCGAAGGGCTCGACGCCGTCCACCGTGGACCTGCCGGGCGTGGACGACGGCGGTGAGACGCGCAACCTGAGGGCCCCCGGCAAGAGCACCGTCCCCTCGGACGGGCGGCCCAACGTCGTGCCGCTCTTCACCTTCGAGGACGCGGCCCGCTCGGAGCTGGTGGCCTTCCCGGAGCTGGAGCCCAAGGCCTTCCTGCGGGCCGTGGCGCGCAACACCTCCGCCAGCCCGGTGCTGGCGGGCCCGGTGGAGCTGCTGCGCGACAACGGCTTCGTGGGCTGGACGCAGACGCTGTTCGTGGCGCCCCAGGAGAAGTTCGAGCTGAGCTTCGGCCCGGACGACGCCATCCGCATCCAGCGCGAGGACAAGAAGCACCGCGAGGAGGTGGACCCGGTGAGCAAGTGGACCGAGCACACGCTGCACCGGCTCATCTACCTGTCCAACCTGTCCGGCGACGCGCGCACCGTCACCGTCACCGAGCGCATCCCCGTGGCGGAAATCGAGCACGTGAAGGTGGTGCTGGACACGAAGAAGACCACCGGCGAGCCCGTGCTGGATGAGAACGGCTTCGTCACCTGGAAGGTGGAGCTGCCCGCCAACGGGCACACCACGCTCCACCTGTGGTTCAGGATGTCGATGGCACCGGGCGTGCAGCTCAGCTGAGGGCCCGGCGCCCTGCGCGCGACCGTCTCAGGCGAAGTAGCCGCTCTCCCGCAGGTCCGTCAGGAGCCCGGCGCCTTGCGGATTCCATCCCAGTGCGCCGCGGGTGAGCGCGCTGGAGACGGGGTTGTCGACGCCGATGAACCCCGCCAGCCAGCCGAAATGCGCGGCCGCCTCCTCCCGGGAGAGGCTGCGCACCGGGACACCGAGTCCCTCTCCGATGACGCTGGCAAGCGCATGTATCGGCAGGCCTTCCTCGGCCACGCCATGCAGGCGTGTCCCCGGGGCGGCGCGCTCGAGCGCCAGACGGAAGAGGCGTGCGGCGTCCAGCCGGTGGACCGCCGGCCACCGGTTCGCGCCATCGGCGACGAAAGCCGAGACGCCCGTGCGGCGCGCGACCTGGATGAGCATGGGCACGAAGCCGTGGTCGCCCGCGCCGTGGACCGAGGGCGGCAGCCGCACGACGCTGGACCGCACCCCACGCCCCGCGGCCGCGAGCACCCTGTCCTCCGCTGTCGCCCGTGCTCCGAGCGGGTTGTCTGGCGAGGGGGCGTCCTGCTCCGTGCCGATGCGGCCGGGAGCGAGGAGCGCGGTGCCGGAGGTCGAGACGAAGGGCTTGCCCGAGCCCTCCAGCGCGCCCGCCAGCGCCGCGATGGCGCCGCGGTCCGTCTCGGCGGCCGTCGCATAGGCGGAGAAGTCGTGGACGAAGGCCAGGTGGATGACGCCGTCGCACGCCCGGGCGCCCGCGGCGAGGCTCTCCAGGTCCGACAGCTCACCGCGATGGACCCCGGCTCCCTGCCGTGTCAGGGCGCCGGCCGCCGCGTCGCTGCGCGCCAGCCCGAGCACCTCATGCCCGGCGGCAAGCAACTCACTCACGACTGCTGTACCAATGAAGCCCGTCGCTCCCGTCACGAAAACGCGCATGCCGACCTCCTCGTTGTTCGCGGAGGGATATGCTCCGTTGTACCGGAGCGAAAAAGCCGGGGGCGTATACGGGTATGACGACCAACACCCTGCCGGAGGCGAGCTTGACGCTGGGGGACTTCCTTCGCGACCGCCGGGAGCGCCTGTCCCCCGGGCCGGGCGCCCGGAGCCGGCGCCGGACGCCGGGACTCCGGCGCGAGGAGGTCGCCACGCGCGCTGGCGTGAGCGTCACCTGGTACACGTGGCTGGAGCAGGGGCGCGGCGGCCCGCCTTCCGAGGAGGTACTCGAGCGGCTCGCCCGCGCGCTGGAGCTGGATGCCGCCGGGCGCGAGGTCCTGTTCCTGCTCGCCCAACAACGGCCCCCGCCGGTGACGCCAGCCCCACCTCCTCCCGTGGCTCCGTCCCTGCAACGCGTGCTGGACGCGCTGACGGCGAGCCCCGCCTTCGTGAAGACGCCGACCTGGGACATCGTGGCGTGGAACGCCGCGGCGGTGGCGGTGTTGAGTGACTACTCCGCGCTCTCGCTCCGTGAGCGCAACGTGCTCCGCCGGCTGTTCTCCGACCCGGACACGCACAAGGCGCTTCCGGATTGGGAGGCGGATGCGCGCTTCGCCGTGGCCTCGTTCCGCGTGGACGTGCTGCGCGCGGGGGAGACCCATGCGGCCGCCGCGCTCGCGGCCGAGCTCCTGGAGACCAGCGCCGACTTTCGCCGTCTCTGGGCCGAGAAGAACCTCCACCACCCCGGCGTCGGCCGGAAGCGCCTGCATCACCCCATCGCCGGCGCGCTCACGCTCGAGTATTCGACCTTCTCCGTCGACAGCGCGGAAGGGCTGGGGATGTTCGTCTACACGCCGGCCACACCAGCCGATGCCCGGGCCATCGACCTGCTGCTGGCGGGTCGGCCAGGGGGACTGGCAAACTCCGTGAATGGCGCCTAGAAGCACGCCCTTCCTTCACGAAAAGGCGCATCCCCCGCATGAATCGAAAGAACGCGCTCGGCACCCTGCTCGCGCTTGGACTGCTGACGACCCTGAGTGCCCAGGCCGAGGTGGTGTTCGCCCAGGCCAACCTCCTGCTCAACAAGAACCAGCTCTCCGCGGTGAACTATCGCGGCAAGGGGCTGTCGCTTCCGGTGGGGACGAAGGTGGAGGTCCTCGAGCGGGACGACGACGAGGTGCGCTGCAAGGTGCTCGGCTCTGGGGCCGAGTTCAGGTTCGTCTCCCACAAGAGCCTGGGAAAGGACGCCTCCGAGATGTTCCCCTTCTTCTTCTCGGCGACGGACCCCGCGGCGCGAATCGCCGCGCTCTCGCCGGAGGAGCAGAAGCAGGTCAAGGCGGGGACGCTCGCCAAGGGCATGTCCCGGGACGCGGTGCTCCTGACGGTGGGACCGCCGCCGCCCCACCGGACGCTGTCGCTCGAGAGCACGACGTGGACCTACTGGAGCTCGAAGTTCTCCACGTTCCAGGTGGTCTTCGATGGTGAGGGCAAGGTCGTCTCGCACGGAGACGAGCCCGCGCCCGCGCCACCTGCCCCCGCGCCGAAGGGCTTCCACTACGCGACAGCGAACTTCCACTTCCAGGACGACACCGTGTCCTGGGTCAACTACCTCAAGGGCCCCATCCTGGCTTTCAACACCCAGGTGGAGGTGCTCGACAAGGGTGGCTCGAAGGTGAAGTTCAAGGTCGTGGAGACGGGCAAGGAGCTCGTGTTCGAGAACGACTCGCGCTCCGGCGCGGACACGTGGGCGCTGTTCCAGGCCTCGTTCGCTCCCGAGGACCAGGCCGCCCGGCTCGCGACGCTGTCGCCGGAGGACCGCAAGAAGGTCTCCGCCTCGGAGGTGGTGCCAGGCATGTCCCGCACGGCCGTCCGCATGGCGTGGGGGCCTCCTCCTCCGCACGAGACGCCGTCCTTCGACTCCACGGTCTGGACCTACTGGAGGAGCAAGACGGCCAAGGTGCGCGTCACGTTCGACAAGGACGACAAGGTCGCCTCCATCGAGTAGCGGCGGGACGCTCCGGTAGGGCCTATACCAAGGTATGGGCTGCTCAATCCCACGTAGAATGGGTTTTGGCGCGGGCTCCCGGCATCTTGAGGCCATCAACGCTTCAGGAGATTCCACCATGCCGCTTCCCACTCCCACGAAGACTGTCATGCTCATCCACGGCGCCTGGCTGACGCCCCTCTCCTGGGAGGCCGTCCGCGCCCGCTACGAAGCCCGGGGCTTCAAGGTGATTGCCCCGGCCTGGCCCTACCTCGACCGCACCGTCGAGGAGCTCCGCGCCAACCTCGACCCGCGCTTCGCGAAGCTGAACCTCGCGGACATCATCAACCACTACGACGCGCTGATCCGCGCCCTGCCGGAGAAGCCCATCCTCATCGGCCACTCGTTCGGCGGCCTCATCGTGCAGGTGCTGCTCGACCGCGGCCTGGGCGCGGCCGGCGTGGCCGTCGACCCGGGGCCCCCGTTCGGTGTCCCCGCGCACCCCAAGGCCGTCTGGACGTCGCGGTCCGTCTTCACGGCGTGGAACGCGTGGAACCGCGCCCTGACCATGAGCTTCGACGGCTTCCGCGCCGGCTTCGCCAACACCCTGCCGGAGTCGGAGATGCGCGCGGCCTACGACAAGTACATCGTCCCCACGCCGGGCCGCATCTTCTTCCAGGCCGTGCTGGGCAAGGGCTCGAAGATTACGACGCCCAACCCGGCGCGCGCGCCCCTGCTGCTCACCGCCGCCGAGTTCGACAACACCATCCCCCTGCCGATGGTGAAGGCGAACGCGAAGAAGCAGGCGAAGTCGCCGTCGAAGACCGAGTTCAAGATGTTCCCGAACCGCTCGCACACCCTGCTCCTCGAGCGCGGCTGGGAAGAGGTGGCCGATTTCATCCTCGACTGGGCCATCGACGCGACCAGGGCCCCCGTGCCCATCGCGGTCGCGAAGGCGGCCGACGTCCAGGCGCCCCGGCTGAACGCGGCGAGCTGACGACAGCGGGACATGACCTCGATTGCGGGCGCTTCCTCACCGTGGCAGGTTGACGGCATGAGTGAGGAAGCCGTCCTCCACATCGTCGACGACGACGCCTCGCTGCGCACCGCCTTGCAGGCACTGTTCCGCTCCATCGGCATGAAGGCCCGGGCCTACGAGTCGGTGCCCGCATTCCTCGAGGCCGAGCGGGTGGACGCCCCGGGGTGCCTCCTGCTCGACGTGCGCCTGCCTGGCATCAGCGGCCTCACATTCCAGGACCAGCTCGAGTCGCTCGGCATCGACCTGCCGGTCATCATGATGACGGGCCACGGCGACATCCCGATGTCGGTGCGGGCGATGAAGGCAGGCGCGGTGGACTTCCTGCCCAAGCCCTTCCGCGAGCAGGACCTGCTCGACGCCGTGGCGCTGGCGGTGGAGCGGCATCGCGGCCAGCGCTCCGTGCGCGAGGAGCTGGCCGACCTGAGGAAGCGCTACGACAGCCTGTCGCCCCGCGAGCAACAGGTGATGACGCTGGTGACCGCTGGATTGCTCAACAAGCAGGTGGCCGGTGAGCTCGGCTTGAGCGAAATCACGGTCAAGATTCATCGCGGTTCGGTGATGCGCAAGATGGAGGCAGAGAGCCTCGCTGACCTGGTGCGCATGGCCGAGTCCTTGAAGCTCCCGAAGACCCTGGCCACGGCACAACTCCCATCCCAGGCGCGAAAACCCTAGTTCCGCAAGCCGCAGCAGGAAGGCCAGGAAGGCCATGTCGTCAGAATCCCTCATCTCCGTCGTCGACGACGATGCGTCACTCCGCCAGGCGCTGCTCCAGTTGCTGCGGTCGCTCGGACTCAGAGGACTGGCGTTCGAAAGCGCCGAGGCCTTCCTGGCCTCGGGCGAGCTCGACAACACGAACCTGGTCATCACCGACATCCACATGCCGGGCATGAGCGGCATCGACCTCAAGCGGGAGCTGGACGCTCGAGGCTCCACGGTGCCCGTCATCATGATCACCGCGAAGACGGAGGCGTCGGTGATGGAGCGGGCACGGGCCTGCAAGCCGTCCTGCCTCCTCCCGAAGCCCTTCGACAGCGAGGAGTTCATCGCCTGCGTCGAGCGTGCCCTTTCGTTGTAGGGTCATGAGGCACCTGTCTCACGGGTGCCTCATGACTCCTGGCGGAGGGAGCGCATGCCGGAAAGACACCGAGCGCAGAGCGTCGCCCCCTCGCTGAAGCTGCCGGACCTGCTCGGCCCGGTCCTGGACGGTGCGGCCGAGAGCGTCATCATCCGAGACCCGAGCGGCCGCGTGTTGCTCTGGAACAAGGCGTCCGAGGCGCTCTACGGCTACACGCGCGAGGCCATGCTGGGGCGCCACCTCCATGACAGCCTCAATGCCCATCACCCGACGACCATCACGGGCCTCGAGCAGCACCTGCTCGAACAGGGGCACTGGGAAGGCGAGCTGAAGCGGACCCTCGCGTCCGGCGAAGAAAGGCGCATCGAGGTCCGATGGACGGTGCAGCGAGGGCCGGATGGCCAGGTGCTGGCGGTCATCGAGTATGGCCGTGACATCACCCACCTGAGCGACGTCGAGCTGGAGACCCGGTTGCAGGCGCACCGCTACCGCAACCTCTTCCAGGCCATGGCGGCGGCGTTCTGGGAGCTCGACTTCTCCGAGGTGCGCAAGATGCTGGGGGAGCTCCTCCACTCCGGCGTGAAGGACTTCCGCGCCTACTTCGAGGCGCATCCCGAGTTCATCGACGCCGCCATCGCCGTGACGCGCGTGGTCGACGTCAACGACAAGACCGTGATGCTGTTCGGCGGGGGCAGGCGCGAGGACCTCGTCGGCGGCACCGTCGCTCCCTACTGGCCCCAGGAGAGCCGCGGCCTCTATGCCGAGAGCCTGCTGGCCTCCATCCACCGTCTGCCCAGCCTGTCACGGGAGACGCGCCTGTCGGCGCTCGACGGGCGGCTCATCGATGCCCTGTTCACGGTCTGCTGGCCATCGGGCCACCATGGGCGTGGCACGGTGCTGGTCGGCGTCATCGACATCTCCGACCGGGTGGCGGCGGAGCAGCAGGTCCGCGACAGCGAGCTGCGCTATCGCAATCTCTTCCAGGCCATGTCGACGGCCCTGTTCCAGGTCGACACCACGCGCCAGCGCGAGCTGTCCGCCGCACTGGCGGCGCGTGGCATCGAGGACATCGGCGCCCATCTCGACAGCGAGCCCGATTTCCTCGTCACCTACATGGACGCGATGTCCCTCGGAGACGTCAACGAGGCGGCCATGCGCATCATGGGAGCGAAGGACCGCTCGGAGTTGATAGGCCAGCCGGTGACGCGCTTCTGGCCGCCGTCGTCCCATCCGGTCGTCCGGCGCTCCCTCGTCGCCAGCTTCCGGCAGAACGTCACCTTCGAGGAGGAAACCACCAGCTACCGGCTGGACGGCACCGAGTTCAACACGCTGTTCACCATCAACGCCTCCCCCGAGCTGCGGGCGCGCAACATGGTGCTGGTCGGCCTGACCGACATCACCGAGCGCGTGGCGGCACAGAAGGCCCTGCGCCAGCTGCAGAGCGAGTTCGCCCATGCCTCGCGCCTGTCGATGCTCGGAGAGCTGACGGCGTCCATTGCCCACGAGGTGAACCAGCCCCTGGCCGCCATCGCCGCCAATGGCGCGGCGGGGGCTCGCTGGCTGTCCCGGCGCGAGCCCGACCTGGGCGAGGTGCGCGCCATCAACGCCAACATGGTCAGCGACGCGAAGCGCGCCGCCGACATCATCGCCCGCATCCGCGCCATGGCCTCCAACAAGACCTCGGAGCGGCAGCGCCTGCCGCCCAACCAGGTCGTCGAGGAGGCGGTGCGGTTCCTGCACCACGAGCTGCTCGCGCATGAGGTCGACCTGCGCCTCGAGCTCGCGGACGGTCTGCCGGTCATCGAGGCCGACCGCGTGCAACTCCAGCAGATTGTCGTCAATCTGGCGCTCAACGCCATGCAGGAGATGAAGCGCGCCAGCTGCCCGGAGCCGTGGCTGCAACTGGTGACGCGGGGATGCGACGAGGGGCTGTGCTTCGAGATGGAAGACGCGGGGCCGGGAATCCCCCCGGAGCACCAGGAGCGGCTCTTCCAGAGCTTCTTCACCACCAAGGCGAACGGCCTCGGCATGGGGCTGTCCATCTGCCGCAACATCATCGAAGCCCACGGGGGCCGCATCTGGGCGGAGAACGTGCCGAACGGCGGGGCGCGCTTCAGCTTCACCCTGCCGTTCGCGATGTAGCGGGTGACCTCGCCACCGCCCGTCGAGCGGCCGTGGCCGCAGTGGCCTCATACGAAGGTTTGGGTCTCCTGGACCACACGTACAAAAGACGACGTCAAAGCCAGTCGCCATACTCCTTCTCGTTTCCGACAAGGAGCCCGACCATGGACGCATCCTCTACTGTCTATACCGCCGTCAATACGCCCACCCGCTTCGTCGAGGTGAAGGGCCGCCGTCTCGCCTACCGCGACATCGGCGAGGGCACGCCCATCGTCCTGTGCCTGCGGTTCCGCGGCATCCTCGACTCGTGGGACCCGGCCTTCCTGGATGGGCTGGCGGCCCACCACCGCGTCATCACCTTCGACTACTCCGGCCTGGGCCAGTCGACCGGTGAACCCAGCTATGTGCGCAGGCGGCTGGCGCAGGACGCCATCGACCTGGCGGACGCGCTCGGCCTCGAGCGCTTCATCATCGGCGGCTGGTCGCTGGGCGGCATCGCGGCGCAGGTGGCGGCGCGCCTGCAACCCGAGCGCATCATCAAGCTCCTCCTCATTGGCACCACGCCCCCGGGCAAGGTCCGCTTCGGAGCGAAGCCAATCTTCTTCGAGCGCGCCTTGAAGCCGGTGAACGACCTGGACGACGAGACGGTGCTGTTCTTCCATCCGGCGTCGAAGAAGTCCCGTGCCGCCGCGGTGACTTCGCACAACCGCATCGCCGCCCGGACCACGGATGTCAGTCCAGCGATTCCCATCGAGACCGTCCTGAAGCTGCTCAAGGAGACGCAGGCCGAAGACATCTTCGTCGATGACAACGGTTACCGTGACTTCCTCCAGACGACCGACATCCCCACCCTGGTCATCTCGGGCGACCAGGAAATCGTCTTCCCGGTGGAGAACTGGTTCGACGTGGCTCCGCAGACGAAGTCGGTGCACCTGATGGTCTTCCCGCAGATGGGCCACGGCCCCCAGCACGAGGCGCCGCAGCTCTGCGCCGACCTCATCACCAGCTTCATCCAGAACGGCTGAGGGGCTGCGTCCGGCACGAGGGAGGGCCCCCCGGGAGGCGCTGCTGCCCCCCGGAGGGTCATCTCCGCGCCAAGGACGCGGTGGCGCTTCCACGACCGCCCCCGCGCCCTGGCTGCCTGCTGCCGACGTGGCGCCTACGGGCTGATGGAGAAGCTCCCACCCCAGTAGCCGTAGGAGTACGTGGAGATGCCGTTGCGGGTGGAGCCGGTATAGCTACCCTGTGCCGGCTGGGTGGTGACGACCACCTGCCCGCCGGTGGCGGGAATCACCCCCGCATGCTGTGCCGCCGCGCAGACATCCGAGTCGTCGGTATAGAGGTCCGTCCCCCACACGGCGCCCCCGAACCCGGCCGGGCAGTTGCATCGGGTCTGTTTCCCGCTCTGCCCGCGGTAGGACATGAAGTTGATGGTCGAGCAGATCGGCGCCGGTTGCGCCTGACCGCTGAAGGAGAAGCTCCCCCCCCAGGCGCCGTAGGAAGACGTGGTGAAGCCGTTGCGGGTGGTACCGCTATAGCTGCTCTGTCCCGGCTGGATGAAGAGGGTCACCGTCCCACCGGTGGCGGGAATCACCCCCGCATGCACCGCGGCCGCGCAGACAGTCGAGTCGTCGGTATAGAAGTCCGTTCCCCAGACACTCCCCCCGCTCACCGCCGCACAAGCGCACTGGAACTGCGTACCGTTCTGCCCCCGGTAGGACGGGATGTTGTAGCTCGAGCAGCTCGTGACCTGGTTGAGGCCGTAGAGGTGCCTCAGCGCGGTGATGTCGTTGTCGGTGAACTCGCCGGTATCCTCGAGGTTGGGGCAGGAGTTCATGAGCGACCCGCCCGAGGTGGCGGCCTCCGGCGTCCCCGGGATGAGGATGGCGCCCACGCCCTCGTCGCCCGTGTCCTGGGGGGGGCCGCTGGGGCAGCTGATGTAGCGATTGTAGTAGTCCGAGTGGCGCAGGCCGATGGTGTGGCCCAGCTCGTGGGTGATGACGTGTTCGTTCAAGTCGACGTTGAAGTCGTTCATCAACACGCTGATGTCGATGGTGCCGTAGGGAGCGCCGTTCGTCGGGAATCCCGCGACGCTGTCGGCGGTGTTGTTGGTCGTCGCGACGATGTTCGCGGTACAGCCGGTGGTCGGGCCGCGCGCGAAGGTGAGTCTCAGACCCAGCTCATTGAAGTTGGCGATGGCCAGGTCGAGCCCCTGCCTCAGGTTGGCGTAGCTGTCGAACAGGGGCGTGGGGTTGATGCAGATCTTCGTCACGCCCGGTCCGACGAGGTTGTTCGAGCGGTACTGCTCGGCGCTCCCCGAGGGGACCTGGAGCAGCTCGCGGGACGCCTCGAGCGTCACATGCGCGTCGCCGCCCACGTACACGGCATCGTCGGAGACCCGGATGTCGTCGGCCGGAAAGCCGGCCTCGACGAGGTTGGAGATGATCTCCTCCTGCTCGGCCTGTGGGTCGGTACCGCAGCCGACCAGCAATGCAACACTGGTCACCGCGAGGACTGCTGCCTGCTTGAACATGGATGCTCGTTTCTCTGACTGCGGGGATGAAGAGGCAGCTCTGAGGTTGCACGCCCCGTGCCCTCCGCGGAGCCGGTGCGCTCCCGGCGCTCCTTGCGCCTCATCTCACGGGGTTGGCGCGTCAGGCCCAGGAGGAGCGCGGAAAGGCTGTCCCCTGCCAGGGGACAGCTGTCCGGAGACACGACACTTCGGGCCTCAGCGGGTCGGTTCGAAACGCAAGCTCAGGGTGGCGATAGCGCGCTTGAGGGCGAGGCGCGGCGTCACTCGGGGTAGGACGACTTCACGCTCTCCTTCGGCGCATCCCTCTGGCGCCGGTACTCCTCCACGTCGCGGTGGAACTCGGCCTCGCGCTGGAGCGCCTCCTGCAGCCTGGCCGGGTACTCGGCGGCGATGATGGGCGCGAAGGCCTCCAGGGCTTCCTTGAGGGCGGGGAAGGGCACCACGTCCTTGTCGACGAGGATGTCCCAACGCTCCGACGACGAGCTCCGCTCCATGGTGAAGCCGACGCCCTGCTCCAGCCAGGTGGTGGGGACCTTGATGTAGATGGTGCTGAAGGTGTTGCTGTCGCAGTCCCGCAGGGTGACGGAGTCCGGGTACTTCTGCCGGCCCTTGGCGTCCCATCGCTTGTAGAGGACTTCGCAGGCCTCGAGGGGGCGAAGCTGCTCCTGGACGGAGGCGAGCTCGGCGAGGTCGCCCACGTCCGAGGTCCTCAGGAAGCCCTCCTTGCCGAGGCCGATGAAGATCGCGGCCAGTCCTCCGCCGGCGGCGAGGATGAAGCTCAGCATGACGAACACCATCGCGCCGCCGGATTGCTTCTTGGGGGCGGCTGGCGAGGCGGGGGCGGCGCTTTCGAGGGCGGCGCGTCCGAACAGGGGCGCCGCGGAGTAGCCGAAGAAGAAGGCCGCGAACCAGGAGAAGGCTTGCACGAGTCCGGCGGTGGGTGTGAAGGGCAGGAATGACAAGCCCTGGAGCCACGCGAGCACCTTCGACCCGAGGATGCCGGAGGTGAGCAGCATGGCGACGCACCACACGGTGATGGTCACGAACATCGAGAAGCTCGCGGTGGGCCCGCGGGCCGCGCGAGCCATCACGTTGAACCGGCGCACCAGCCTCGGGAACAACCACCTGCCGAAGAAGAACCCCGCGAGCACGGGAACCCACAGCAGCAGCATTCCGACGGCTTGTTTCTTTAAAAGCGGATCCATGAGGGGACGATGCGTCGAGCCCTGGGCTCTTTGAAAGCCCATTCGCGCAGGCACCCGCCCACCACCTTCAACAAAGCCCCCATCCGCCCTATCCTCTCGATTTCCTTCCCGGGGGATCCTCATGTTGGTGGTCCGCGAAGAGCAGATGAGGGTGCTCGCCGCCGCGCAGCGGCAGCGGTTCGAGGACCGCTGTGTGCGGTTGATCCTCGACGAGTGGGCCGAGACGCACGCCGGGTACACGGCAGACGAGGTCCGTGCCGAGGTGCGTGGACTCCTCGAGGCTGGGACCGTCTGGGGGTTTCACACGGAGCGGGAGCGCTACCGCCTGGTCAACCTCGGCGGTCTGCTCTGTCTCGGGTTCCAGCGCGTCCCCGCGCGGGCGTGGGCGGTGGCGCTGCTCGCGGACACCTTCGTGCCCGTCGACGAGCGAATCGAGGCCGTGCTCGCGTACGCTGAAACGAGGCGTGCCCGATGACCGACATCCTGGTGGACGATGATGACGACGGAGTCCCGAGCGAGCGAGTGCTCAAGAAGGCTCGCGCGCTCGACCGCAGCGCGCGCACCACGGAGGCGCTGAGCGATGCGTCCGAGGAGGCCACGGCCATCGAATGCCGGGAGGTGCGCAAGGTCCGTCCGAGGGTGAGACCCTCGCTCCAGCTCGATCACACCACCGCGCTGTTCGACAAGCAGCACCGGATCGCCTACCCGAACTCCAACGCGCCGACGCCGACAGCGACGCACGGCGTCCTCCGGTATGTGCAGGTGCACGCGGGCGTCTACAATGGCCTCGGTGAGCTGTCGATTCTCCAGGGCGACGCCGATGTGTACACCGACCCGGGGTGTACGGTTCCGCTCCTCGACGTGGTCGACAATCAGCCTCTCGGCCCGGCTCACCCGGTCACGATTGCCAACGCCTCACTGGCGGGGGCCGGGCTCGACATCTACGTGCTCGGTCGCCAGCGTGGCGCCTTGCGCTTGCAGCTCCGCCTGGCTCCGCAGGCGGATTTCACGGTGGACGCGGCCGACGTCCAGGCGCTCACGGTCGTCGAGCTGACACTCGATGCCGCGAGCTTCGAGTCGGAGGATCGGCCCCTCACGGTCCGGCGGCGCATCGTCAATGGAAAGTACACGGGGGTTCCCGCGGCGCAGTGCAACACGTTGCGCTCTTCGGTGACGGTCCGCCGGCCCACGCCGGCCGGGCAAGGCGCCCCGGTCCTCCGGCTCTCCGCCAATCGAGTCGCCTTCTATACGGGCGCCGGCCTGGTGGACGTGAATCAGCCGCTCGCCGATCAGGACACCGAGCTGTGGATGGAAGGAACCCAGGCAGGCGCCGACATCTGGGTCGCGATGGGGCTGCGTCTGGCGGACGGCACGGTGCTCGAGAATGGCGACCTGCTCAAGGTGACCCCGGTCGCGCAGCCCCTGATTTCGGTCGGGTTCGAGTGGGAGAACAACGGGCTCGACGTCGACCGCCGGCACGACGGCCGGGTCTTGCGCCCGCAGGCACAGTGGGAGGGTTTGAGCTCCAAGGCCAAGGCGGTCATCGCGCTCGCTGGCCGCTTCCGGCTCGACACCGAGGTGAGCTCGGGCAACAACCCCCACACCTACGGCGAGTTCGTCATTGGACCTGCCTACGATTTCGCCCAACTGCAGAATCAGCTCGACGAGATCCGGAGCCTGATGACCCGGATCGACGGCGCACGCGGGCGGGAGCTCACGGTCAATGCGCCGGCCGACATCATGGATACGACCCCCGGGCGCCACCACCTCGTGTGGCTGCCCGCGGGGGATCCCATCGTGCTCCATCGGGCGGCAGGCTGGGGCGGCACGGCGCAAGCGACCTTTGCCGCGCCGCTGTGGCTGCTCCCCACCTTCCTGGCCTACGTGGATGGCGGGGCAGGCCGGGCCGCCAAGGTCGCCGCCGAGGTCGCCGCCGAGGCCGACGAGCGCGTCGACGACCTCGTGCTCGGCCTGATTGCCGCCTGCCAGTACTACATCGAGATCTTCCGCAATCGCGGGAACATCGTCGACGACGATGGGCCCAAGACGGCCTTGTTCGTGATGTTCCGCACGCACTTCAGCGCGATGTACCCGCTGCTCGCGACGGCGGACCAGCGCAACGCGTTCGCGCACTGGAAGAACAACCACCCTCACCGGGCTGCCCGCCTCTTGCCGAATGGCTACGCGACGGGCGGAGGCGGGCGCGAGAATCAGGGCCCGCAGATTGGCGCCTGGCTGGACTCGGTGGTCCTCCCGGCGGGCAACGCAGGCCGTGACCTCATGTCGCCGCCGCCCGGCTTCCACCCGCACGACGGCACGCAGCCCATTCCCTACGGCATGGGGCTCCTCGGGCTCGATGCAGCCCAGAACACCGTCATCGCCGAGTGTCGCGACCTGATGGGCAATGTGCAGGGCGTCAATGCGTTGATCAAGAAGGCGTTCGACGCGTCGGAGACCTTCATGCTTCGTGGCGCCCCGACCTGGGTACGACAGCAGGGGGGAGGCTGGCAGTGAGGCGTCCTCGCGGGCAGCGAGAGACTGAAGGCCGCTTCAGCCGCCGGCTCAGCCGCCGAGCCGGGAGCCAATCCAGAACAGGCCGAGCGCGCCGGAGCCCAGCGCCACCGCGCGCTGCAGCCATGCGTTGATGCGCTGGTTGAGGCGGGAGAGCCCCTCCGCGAAGAGCAGGCCCACCGCGCCCATGCCCACGAGGATGCCCAGGGCGAAGCCCGGCAGGTACGTCCACGAGGCCAGGCTCATGCTGCCGCCCACCAGCAGCGCGGGCACCGCCAGGATGAGCGAGCGCACGCCGCTGATGGCCATCAGCGCGCCAGCGGCGGTGCTCACCGTGTGGACGTGCTGGTGAGGCTCGCGGTTGTGGCCGGGCAGGTGCGGGTGGCCGTGGCCCAGGCTGTTGGGGAACAGGAGCGCCGTCACCGCCAGCGCCACCAGGATGATGCCGCCGAAGACCTCGGCCCAGCGCTCGAAGGTCTCCGAGAGGCCCACGCCGGCCAGCAGGCACAGGGCGGCGATGCCACCCAGCATGGCCGCATGCCCCAGCGCGAAGCGGAGGGCCGTCACCAGGGCGGTGCGCTTGCGGCCGTCACCCAGGGTGCCGAGCGTGGCCATGGCGGCGCAGTGGTCGGGACCCACGGCGTGGACCAGGCCGTTGGAGAGGCCGAGCAGGAAGGCGAAGAGGATGGGCGACACGACGCGGCACCCTACCCGTGCTTCAATCGGGAGGCCAGCAGGAGAGGAGAACCTACCCTTGATGAGGATTGTCACCCGACGGCTCCCGGCCGCGTTGCCACTCGTGCTCTGCCTGCTCCTGGCGTCCGGGTGCGACAAGGGCCCGGAGCAGCTCCGGGACGCGGAGGCGCAGTACCAGGCACTCGTGGACAAGGGGGTGCCGCCCACGAACCCCGCTTGGGACGCCGTCGTCGCCGCCCTGGAGGCGGTGCCTCGCGACTCCAAGGCCCGGCCGGAGGCGGAGCAGCGGCTGGCCGCCATCCGCGGCGTCCGGGGGCGGCTGCCTCCGCGCCCCCTGGCCACCCCGGGAGCGACGGGGCCGGGGACGGACGAGGCCGACGCCAAGCGCGCCGCGTGCGAGGCGCTGGCGAAGCGGCTGGGGCAGACCCAGGACGACACGGCGCGCGAGCCGCTGAAGCAGGCGCTGGAGCAGTGCCGCGCGGACCTCGTCCGGCTGGAGGCGCGCAGCCACCCGGCGGGGGAGCACGGCCACGAGCACGGGGGCGCACCGGCGGCGCCCGCGCCAGGCCCCGCCGACGGAGGCGACCCACGGTAGCGGCAGCGGCACGGACGACGCTGGACGTTGAGCCGGGCGGGATTTGTGGCTAATGAAGCCGCATGCCCATGCCCCAAGCAGGTGACGCGGCCCCCGGCTTCCAGCTGCCCGACCAGGACGGCAACTCCGTGACGCTCTCGCAGCACGCGGGGAAGAACGTCGTCCTCTACTTCTATCCGAAGGACGACACTCCTGGCTGTACCAAGGAGGCGTGCGACTTCCGGGACCAGCACTCCGCGCTGCGCGCCGCGGGTGCGGTGGTGCTGGGCGTCTCCGCCGACAGCGCCGAGCGCCACAAGAAGTTCGCGGCGAAGTACAACCTCTCCTTCCCGCTGCTGGCGGACCCCGACCGCCAGGCGCTCGAGGCCTATGGTGTCTGGGGCGAGAAGACGCTCTATGGGCGCAAGTTCCAGGGCATCACCCGCGCCACCTTCCTCATCGGTCCTGATGGCCGCGTGAAGCAGGTGTGGCCCAAGGTGAAGGTGAGCGGCCACGTCGATGAGGTGCTGGCCGCGCTGGGCGCAAGCAGCGCCCCGGCCCCCAAGGCCGCCGCGCCCGCGAAGAAGGCCGCCGCGCCCGCGAAGAAGGCCGCCGCGCCCGCGAAGAAGGCCGCCGCGCCCGCGAAGAAGGCCGCCGCGCCCGCGAAGAAGGCCGCCGTGAAGAAGGTGGTGGCCGCGGTGAAGGGTGCCGCGCGCAAGGTGGCGACCCGGGCGAAGGCGGGTGCGAAGGGTGCTGCCCGCGCCCGTCGCTGAGGCTATATCTGTGCTCATGCGGCCGGGTGGGCCGCCGTGTCGCCGCTCCGGGGGCCGGGCACCCGGCGTGTTCCTCCTCCGGGGCAGCGACAGGAAACCATTTTCAGGGACTCGGAGGAGTGGACATGCGCGAGTGGACTGTTCGGCGGTGGAGCCAGCTGGCGGTGGTGGGAGTGGGCATGCTGCTGGGCACTGCGTGTGGTGGGCTGCCCGAGACGGGTGGAAAGCAGCCGGACGAGCCGCGGGGCAACTTCTTCGCCCAGCGCATGGAGCAGCCCGAAGTCCTCAAGGACATGGCGGGCAACCCGCCGAAGCACGCGCTCCCGCCCCATACGATGTCGGCGGACCGCGGCTACAACGAGACCATCAAGCAGCGGGGCTCCAGCATCGACCCGCGCACGCCCAGGACGGACGGCAAGCAGAACAACTCCATCGTGGATGACCCCGGGAAGATGATGCAGGACCGGTACTCGGGCATCGGCGGTGCCGCCTACTCCCCCTCGGCGCAGGGCCTGGGCGGTGAGGACGGCTCGAAGCAGGGGAGCACGGCCTCCAGCCGCGTCGGCGTGGGCTACGCCCCGCTGGGCTGGCAGGACCGCAGCGCCCACGGTCCTCGCTGAGCCGGCCAGGGGGCGCCTGTTCGCCCCCTCGCCAACTCCCTGCCGCCGGCCCGGGTGGCCATCCCTTGGGGAAGCACACTGCTTCAATCCGAGGAGAGGACATGCACCAGGGAGGTTTCCGCCGTTGGCCATGGATGACGGGCGCGCTGGCCTCGGCCGCGCTGCTGCTGGGCACGGCCTGTGAGCGCGAGCATCCGCTGCCCAGGACGGGCGGCGAGTACGAGGGTGTCGCCAACGAGCAGCAGCCCCTCGAGAGCTTCGCCCCGGGTGCCGCCGAGCCCCCCGCCACGGGCGGCGCCGGCCGGCAGGATGACGAGTTCATGCGCCCGCAGCAGCAGCGCAACCCGGGCCAGGAGGGCTCCGGCGGCAGCGGCACGCCCGGCATCACCGCGCCCGCGGAGCAGCCCAGGACGGACCAGGGCGGCACGCGCGAGTACGAGGAGCAGGGCGGCACCGGCAGCCCGTCGCGGCAGACGGGCGGCGAGATGCAGGGCCCCCGCAGCCCTCCCGACGTCAGCGGGCAGCCGCAGGGCGGCGAGCAGGCGCCCCGGCAGTAGGGGCCGCCGGGCGCCCCGCGCGTCACCGGGACGCCAGCATCACCTCGGTGGGGTCCTTGCCGGCGAAGGTGCTGGCGAGGCCCTCGGCGAGCGCGCGGTGCTCGGCGCCGCCCAGCGTGGCGAAGCGGTCCTCGGCCGGGTGCGCGAAGCGGGCCGCCAGCGCATCCAGCCGCCGGTGCGCCTCGGTGATGCGCTCGCGCGGCACGCGGCCGGACTCCACCGCCTTCACCAGCGCCTCAATCGCGCGGCGCTGCACGTCCGCGCGGTGGCACACGAGGAACAGGTCCACGCCGGCCAGCGTGCCCTGCACGGTGGCCTCCTCCACGGAGTAGTGGTCGGCGATGGCCTTCATCTCCAGGTCATCGCTGACGAGCACGCCGTCGAAGCCCAGCTCCTCGCGCAGCACGCCCCGCAGCACGCGCTGGCTCATGGTGGCGGGCACGCCCGGGTCCAGCGCGTCGAAGAGGACGTGCGCCGTCATCAGTGACGCCAGCCCCGCCTTCGCGAAGGCGCGGAAGGGCACCAGCTCCACGCGGCGCAGCCGCTCCAGGTCATGCGGCAGCCGGGGCAGCGTCAGGTGGCTGTCCGTGGTGGTGTCGCCATGGCCGGGGAAGTGCTTGCCGCAGGACGCCACGCCCCCGGCCTCCAGCCCGCGCGCCAGCGCCACGCCCAGCCGCGCCACCTCCTCCGCGTCCCGGCTGAAGCTGCGGTCGCCGATGACGGGGTTGGCCGGGTTGGTGTCCACGTCCAGCACCGGCGCGAAGTCCCAGTCGAAGCCCACCGCGCGCAGCTCGTGCGCCAGCAGCCGGCCCACGCGCTCCACCTGGGCGGCGTCGCCGCGCTGGCCCAGCTCGCGCATGGGCGGCAGCGTGGTGAAGGGCTCGCCGCGCAGTCGGGCCACCCGGCCGCCCTCCTGGTCCACCGACAGGATGAAGGGCCGGCCGGCTCTCGCCTTCAGCGCCTGGCACAGCGCCGCCGTCTCCTTCGCGGTGCCCACGTTGCGCTTGAAGAGGATGGCCCCGTAGATGCCGTCGTCCATCAGCGCGGCGAGGTCGCCGTCGATTTGGGTGCCGGGGAAGCCCACCATGAAGAGGCGGGCGCAGTCGCGGTAGAGGGCGGAGGCAGTCACGCCGCGCAGTCTGTCAGAAGGAGGGCCCGGGCTGGGGCCTGACGAGCGCCGGAGCCCCCCGGAGCGTCGGCTGCCTGTCAGGGTCCGGAGCGGTGGGGCGCGCGCCCGGTCAGTTCTCCGTGGCGCCGCGGACGAACCGCTGGAGGACGGCCAGCAGCTGCTCCAGCTCGAAGGGCTTGGGCAGGAAGGCGGCGCAGGGCAGGTGCCTCCAGCGGCTCTCGTGGCTCGCGCTCATCATCACCACGGGGATGTCCCGCAGGTCGGCGTCCTGCTGCATGGCCGCCAGCAGCGCGGGCCCATCCATCACCGGCATCATGTAGTCGAGCAGCACCACCGCCGGGCGCTCCTCCGCCATCCGCTCGAGGGCCTCGCGGCCATTGAGCGCGACGACGGTCCGGTAGCCCTCGTCGGCGAGCAAGTCCCGCAACGCCTCGACGATGCCAAACTCATCATCGACGATGAGGATGGGCTTCATGGCTACTCCCTCCGGCGCTCGCCGGTGCGCTGGGAGTCCCCGGCCTCCGCGGGAGGGAGCCGGGCCAGCCCTGTCATCAGCTGCTGGGCGTCCGCGAAGGACTCGCCCACCGCCAGCCCCTTCTCGGTGATGAGCAGCTCACGCAGGGAATGGTCATACTGGCTGTTGCGCACCTTCAGGATGGAGACGAAGCGGCGCAGCCGGGAGCGCAGCTCGACCAGGCGCAGGAAGAGGATGTTCTCCGCCACCATGGAGACCCCCCTGAGCGGGAAGCTCACCTCCGGACCGAAGGCGACGGGCGTCTCCACCGAGTAGACGAGCGTCACGCCCCGCATGCGGCACTCGTTGACCAGCGCCGCCAGGAAGCGGGCCACGCGCGAGCGCCGGATGGCGGCCTTCTGGAGCGCGTCGTAGCCGTCCAGGAACAGCCTCCGCACGCCGCGCTCCCGGATGGCCCGCAGCAGCTCCGCGCCCAGCTTGTCGAGGATGTTCTCCGTGGGGGGCCGGTAGCTCACCTCCAGGTCCCCGCGCTGGATGAGGGGCTCCAGCTCCATGCCGACGCCGGCCGTCTGGGCCAGCATCCGCTCGGGCGAGTCGTAGAAGGCGAAGTAGTGGCCGCGCTCGCCCTGGCGGACCCCTTCGGCGAGGAAGCTCAGCCCGAGCAGCGTCTTCCCGCCGCCGGGAGGGCCCAGCAGGAGGGTCGTCGAGCCGGCGGGCAGCCCGCCCGACAGCATCTCGTCCAGCCCCGGGACTCCGAGAGCACAGCGCACCCCGGGCCGGGGGTTGGCGGGGGGCGTCGTGCCCACCAGCGTCTCCAGGCGGGGATAGAGGACGATGCCGTCGCCGGTAATCTCGTAGCTGTGCTTGCCGAGCAGGTAGTCGCTGCCCCGGAACTTGCGGACGGTCAGCTCGCGCACCACGCGGGGGCCGAACGTGCGCTGCTTCAGCACCAGCAGGCCATCCACCATGGTGTGCTCGGCCCGGAAGCCCTGGCCCGAGCCCGAGGTGAGCAGCAGCGTGGTGCAGCCCACCAGGTTCGTCACCACCTGGATGCCATGGACGAACTTCTTGAGGGCCTGGGGAGAGGGCGCCAGCTCCTCGGCGGCCACCAGGCCGTCGAGCACGACCAGTGACGCCTTCTGCGACTTCGTCTCCTTGCGGATGAGCTCGGACAGGGCCTCCAGCCCCCCCTGCTCCAGCGTGCTGAAGGCGCTCAGGTAGGTGATGGAGCGCGGGAGCAGGGCGCTGTCGAAGTAGCTGAGCGAGCCCAGGTTGCCGACCAGCTCCGTGTGCGACTCGGCGAGCAGGGTGATGTAGAGCACCCGGCCGCCCCGGGTGGCGTGGTGGAAGCACATCTGGTTGGCGAGGATGGTCTTCCCCACGCCCGGCAGGCCCATCAACATGTAGGTGCGGCCCTTGCGGAAGCCGCCGAGCAGCACCGTGTCGAGTCCGGAGATGCCCGTCGGGAGCCGCTCCACCTGGGGGGGACTGCTGTCGGTCATCTCACGCTCCCTGCGGTGCACGGGTCGTCCGGCGCTGTTGGGGGAAGCCGGGCCTGGCGCCCACCATTCCCCGGACACTGCTTCCACGCCGGCCGCCGGAGCGCAAGGCTCCGGTGACCGGGGCGGTGACTAGAAGGCGCGCTGCACGGTGCGCGCGGCGCCTCCCGAGGGGCCAGCGCCGAGCGCGATGCGATACCAGCTGACGCCGTCCGTCGAGTATCGGAAAGCGAACGTGTACTGGGACCACGGCGTGTACGCGAGCGGCTCGGAGGCCAGGTCCCAGCGCCAGCGGGAGTTGTTGCCCACGCGGCCCTGGTAGCTCAGCCACTTGTACTGGAGGGGGCCGCCGTCCACGCTGAACTCCACCTGGGCCTGGACCCACTCCGGCCGCGCGGTGGCGGCGTCCGTCACGCCCGGCACGTACACGTCCGCGTCCACCCACCTGCAGGCGCGCTGCATGACGTAGCTGTCGAGGACGATGGGGTCCGCCAGCCCGTCGCGGTGCACGCAGTCGCGCGCGAAGCTGCCGCCCCAGTCACCGGCCCAGGCCACGGCCGCGGGGGACTGCGCCTCCACGGGGAAGCGGTAGTTCTGGCCCAGGTTGCTGTCGTACTTGCTCTGGCACGTGCGGCCGGAGGTGAAGAACCACGTCTCCACGTGGGTGGCGTCCGCCGGCACCGTCACCTCGTAGGGCTTGTTCACGAAGGTGGTGCTGCCGGTGGCCTGCTTCACGCTGCCGGAGGAGGTCTGCCCGCCGGGCAGGAAGCGCACGTACGCCAGGGTGTCCCACGCCTGCTGGCCGGCGTAGGTGCTGTTGTGACAGTCGGTCATCCGGTACAGGTCGTAGTCGACCACCAGCGTGCCGCCGCGGACGATGGCGCCGCGCTGCTCGTGCGTCCAGCCGGTGAAGAAGCGCACCGTGCCCCTGGGCGCGGTGAGGGGAGCCTGCTGCGTCTGTACGGCCTCGGGGGCCGGGTCGGGCGTGCCGCCGCACGCCGCGAGCAGCGGCAGCACGAGGGCCAGGGACTTCCAGGGAGACTTCATGGGGTTCCTCCGGGGTAGGGGAGCCCGCATGTATCAGGCCTCCCTGACGCTCGCCCACCCTCGGGGCGGACGGTGTACCGCGTCACCTGGGGCGATTCGGAGTCGCGCTGGAGCGCGCCGCCTCGTCGAACGCGCGGGCCAGCTGGAAGGCGGGCTCGATGAAGGCCTCCAGCTCCTCCACGGTGACGGGCACGCGTCCGTTCCGCTGCGCGGAGAGCTGCCCGTTCTTGAGGACGAGGTCGCGATAGGCGTTCGCCGCGGCGGAGAAGCACTCCCGCACCCGCCGGTTCCGCAGCATCGCCGTCAGCTCGGGCGTGGCGTCCTCCGGGAGCACGGGCAGCCCGTCGTAGCCCCCTCCGGGCATCAGCACCACCCCGCGTGGCAGGGCGGGGATGGCGAAGAACAGGCGCGTGTGGGTGACCGTGACTCTCGTCAACCTGTGGTCCTCGGTGTCCACCTTCAGTGGGTACCCCTTGAAGGAGCCCCAGAGGTTGAGCTCATTGCAGCTCAGCTCATGGAGGCGGGCGAAGTGGCTCCAGGCCGGGGCTGCTTCCTCCCGTCGCTCCTCCCTGGACTGCGCATCCAGAACCTTGAACGCGACCATCACGAGGACCGTCAACAAGCCGCAGGCCCAACCTTCCATGTGCGGGTTCCTCCACCTTCACCCTAATGGGAATCGGGACGGGGTTGTCGCCCCGCGTCACGGGCGTCCATGAACAATTGCAGCACCTCTTCAAGAGATTGCCTCGGACGCGGAGGCGGGGCGACGCTGCGTCGCATGAATCCCAAGCGGCTGACGAGGATTGGCGTGGTGGGTGGTGGAGCCATGGGGTGCGGCATCGCGCTCGAGCTCGCCATCGCCGGCAGGCAGGTGGTGCTCTACAACACGCGCTCCGACAGCAGCGAGCGGGCGCGGGTGAAGCTGGCGCGCGACGCGGCGCTGCTGGTGGAGACGCGGTTGCTCCCCTCGGAGCGGGCCTCCGCCGCGCTCGAGCGCATCCGGCGGACCACCGTGCTCGCCGACGCCGTCGTGGGCCAGGACCTGGTCATCGAGTCCATCCCGGAGAATCTCGCGCTCAAGCAGGAGCTCTTCCGGGAGCTGGACCGGCTCGCGGCCCCGGACACCGTCCTCGCCTCCAACACCACGGCGCTGAGCGTGACGGCCATCGCCCGGGACTGCACCCGGCCCGAGCGCGTCCTCTCCGCGCACTACTACCTGCCCGCGCACCTCGTCCCGCTCGTGGACGTCATCCCCGGGGAGAAGACCTCCCCCGACGTCGTCGAGACGGTCCGCCGCTTCCTCGAGGAGCTCGGCAAGTCGCCCGTGGTGTTCGCGAAGGACGTGCCGGGCTCGGTGGGCCCGCGCCTGCAGCAGGCGCTCATCGGCGAGGCCATCCGGCTGGTCCAGGAGGGCGTGGCCACGCCGGAGATGGTGGACCGCGTCCTCACCCAGGGAATCGGCCGGCGATTGGGCGTGTCCGGGGTCTTCGACCGGCTGGACCTCGCGGGGCTGGACCTCGTCACCGCCATCATCACGGGCTCCGGGCGCCCGGTGCCGCCCGTGCTGGCGCAGAAGGTGGAGCGCGGCGAGCTGGGCCTGAAGACGGGGCAGGGCTTCTACACCTGGACGCCCGAGGCCACCGCCGCCTTCGAGGAGCGCGTCGCCCGCCACCTCATCACCCAGCTCCACGAGGACCGGGCCGCGGGCCACTCGCGCATCCCCACGCCGGAGGTGGGGGAGTGAAGCCGGACGCCGTGCTGCTGGACCCCGAGGTGCTGTCGGACTTCCTCGCGGACTGCATCCGTGAGTACACGACGTGCACTCCGGAGCTGCCGCCCCGCAGCTGGGCCGTCCTGCTGGGGCGCTTCGTCGACGGTGCGATGCGGGTGGAGCGCGTCCGCTTCGCCGCCAACATCCGCGAGACGGATGACCACGTCCTCCAGGAGTTCGACGCCACCATCATCCCCCGCTTCGGCGCCTGCTACGCCAACGGCCGGCGCGGCTTCTGGTGCGAGCCCCGGGAGCTGCTGCGCATCACCACCGAGGCCGAGGCAGAAGGCCTGGAGGTGCTCGGCTCCATCCACCTGCACCCGGACTGGCACCGCATCGGCCCGCCGCACGAGCGCGGCCTCCGGGTGAGCCAGGAGCCCACGCCCATGGACCGGCACCTCTTCCGCGGCGCCGGCTGGCCGCTCAACCTGATTCTCTACCTGGAGCGGCGCGAGGGCCGGCTGTATCACGCGCTCGGCGCCTGGGCCCCGCCCTCCGAGGACGCGCCCGACGCGGGCTGCCGGCCCCTGGCCATCCGCTTCGGCACCCCGGAGCCTGGGGACAGCCAGGGCCCCTGGCACGAAGTCGCGCGCTCCGGCCGGGGGCGCAACGCCGAGCGCTGAGCGACGGCCGTGGGGGCCTCAGCCCAGCATCCGCTGGAGGCTGATATCCAGCTGGCTGCGCACGAGCCCCAGGAGGCTCTCCATGGCGATGGCGTCCTGCTTCAGCCGGGGGGCCAGCTCCGCCTGGACGCGCTCGAGCAGCAGCTCGCGGGCCTGGGCGACCTTGCGTGCCACGCCGGAGCGTGAGTCGCCGTACATCAGCGCGAGCCGGTCCATGGTGAAGCCATGGAAGTAGTGCAGGCGCAGCAGGGCGCGCTCGCGCTCGGAGAGCCCCTCCACCACCTTCCGGAGCACCTCGGTGAGGAACTGGCGCGCGTCATCCCGGAGCAGCGCGTGCTCCGGGTTGCCCGAGGCCAGCATCCGCGCGAAGGCCTCCGGCGGCTCGGTGACGAGAACCTCGCGCCCGTGCTTCTCCACCAGCTCGGCGGCAAGGCGCGCGGCGCTGATGCCCACCCAGGTCAGCAGCGGCCCGCGGCCCCCGTAGCTGCCGAGCCTGGGCGGCGCCGTCTCGCTGCCCACCAGCAGCCGCTCGCGGAGCACCTGCAGCACGTCCTCCACCAGGCTCGGTGACAACGCCCCGAGCCGGGAGGGGATGTAGCGGAGGATGTCCTGCTCGAAGGCCCGGAGGGCCGAGGGCTCGCCGGTGGTGCACGCGCACGCGAGGTACAGGTCGGCACCCCGGAGGTTGCGCAGCGCCTCCGCGGCCTTGCCCTCGGGCAGGTGCCGGGCCAGGTGACGCACGAAGGTCTCCACCGGGAGCGACAGCGTGGGCCACGCGGTCCGGGCCGCCTCGACGTGCTGGCGCAGCAGCGCCTCCAGCCCCTCCACGGCCTCCAGCTCCGCGCGCTGCTTGCGGGGCAGGTGCTCCCGCAGCAGCGCCGCCAGGGAGCCTGTCTTGCGTTCCTCGCTCATCGCTTCCCCTCACGCCGCTGCCAGGCCAGCACCTTCTGGAGCTCCGGCCGTCCCCGGACTCCCACGGACTCCAGCCGCAGCCGGGCCTCCTCGGCCAGCGCGAGCGCCCGCGCCCGGTCCGGTGAGGCGCGCGTCTCCAGGAGCGCCCGGGCCAGCAGGAAGGCCGTCTTGCCGGCGAGCTCCGGGTCGCCGGGCTCGCCCCAGCGGGTCTGGATGCGCCGGGCCCGCTCGAGCAGCGGCACGGCCTCCTCCGCGGCGCCCAGCGCCAGGTGCGCCTGCCCGGCACAGGCCAGGGCATTCGCGGCGTCCACGGACTCCGGGCCCTGGGCCTTCTCGGTGACCTTCCGCGCACGCTCGCAGTACCCGAGCGCCTCCTGCGGGGCCCGGGTCGCCAGGGCCACCTCGGCCAGCGGGAGCAGCACGGACACCGACTCGCCACCCTCCGGGCCATGCGCCTTCTCCAGCCGCTTCAGCGCCTCCAGCAGGTCGCGCCGTGCCTCGGGGTAGCGGCCCGCGCTCAGGTGCACCTGTCCCCGGGCTGTCAGCGGCAGGGAGGCGCGCGGCGTGTCCGGGCCCTGCGAGCGTTGGATTCGCTCCAGCGCCTGGGTGGAGAGGGCCAACGCCTCGTCGCGCTGGCCTGCCTCGCGAGACAGGGTGGCCTGCTCCGTGAGCGCCTGGACCACCGTGAGGTGGTCGGGTCCACGGGCGCCCTCGAAGATGGCGCGCGCCCGCTCGAGCATGGACCGCGCCTCCTCCAGCCGGCCCTCGACGCGCACGACCACGGCGAGATTCAAGAGCAGGGTGCCGAGCGCGGTGCCTCCCGGGCCGGGAGAGGCCTCGTGGATGGCCAGGGCCCTGCGCCAGAAGCCAGCGGCCTCGGCGAGCCGGCCCAGGTGCGCATGGGCCGAGGCGACCCGGTTGTAGGACGTCACGAGGGCCGGGTGGTCGGGGCCCAGCAGGCGCTGGCGCTGCTCGAGGGCCTGGGCATGGAGCTCCAGCGACTCTTCATAGCGGCGCTGGCCGAAGCGGACGCGTCCCAGCTGGTGGAGGAGGTTGGGCGTGCGGAGGCTGTCCGGGCCATTCCTCCTTCGCGAGAACTCCAGGCCGAGGAGCGCCTCCTTCTCCGCCTCGGCGTGGTTGCCGTGCATCTCCCGCAGGGAAGACAGGCGCAGGTGCAGGTCCGTCGTGATGTCCGGGAAGCGCTCGCGTCCCACCCGGTCGACCGCGGCCCGGGCGTGCTGGACGACCTTCTCTGCGTCCGCGGTGCGGGACTGCTCCTCGCCCACCACCCAGATGAGCTCCAGCCAGACCCGCGCCACCGTCACATCGTCACGCCCGGCCTCGGCGGCCCACAGGGCCCGGTAGAGGACGTCCTCCGCCTCCTTCGGTTTGCCGCTCCCCCCGAGGAACTCGGCGTGGGCCAGCAGCACCTCCGCCTCCAGTGGCTTGTAGTCGAGCCCCTTCAGCTCCTCGAGGAGTGCCGACGTCACCGCGAGGCCGTCGGTGAACCGGCGCGCCACGAGGTGGACCCGGGACTGCGTCAGCTTGTGCCGCGCCGCCTCCACCCGGGCGCGGAGGTTGTCGGGAGGCTGCGGGCGGCTGGAGAGCCCGGGCGTGTCCCGGCAGCCGGCGAGCCCCTCGAGGGAGGCCGTCAGCGAGTGCGCGTGCTGCACCGTCAGCACGTCCGCCTTCTCCAGCACGTCTGTCACGGCGGCGAGCTGCCAGAGCCGCGCGTCGAGGCATGCGGCCGTCTGCCACGCGCCGTCTGCGGTGGCGCTGCCCGAGGCCAGGCAGGCCTCGGTCCGCAGCGTCCGCCACTGGCCGGCGTAGGCGTCCAGCACCGTCGCGAGCCGCTCCCAGGTCGGCGCGGCGTACGGCGCGCCCGTGGCGAGGAAGGCCGCGCGCACCCGCTCACGTCGAGCGGGGCTCCAGGCCGCCGCGAGCTTCTCCACCTCCTGCTCGCAGCGCGCCTCGCGCCGCTGCGCCACCCCGTAGGCGGCGAGGGCCCCCAGCACGCCCGTCACGGTCGCCGTGGCCACCACCCGCGCGAGCCTCCTCCGGGGCCGCGGCGTGAGGGCCACCAGCAGGGACTCCATGGAGGGGAAGCGCTCCGCGGGCTCGGCTCGCAGGCCCCGGAGCACCGCGCGCCGCACCCAGGTGGGGACCTTCGCCTCGCGCGCGGGCGGACGCACCTGGCCCTGCCGCACGGCCTCGGCCAGCTCCCTCAGCGTCTCTCCCTGAAAGGGACGCGCGCCGAAGAGGGCCTCGTAGAGCGCCACGCAGAAGCTGAACTCGTCCGAGCGCGCGTCGGCGCGCTGGCCCCGCAGCGCCTCCGGGGCGAGGTAGGCGGGGGTGCCCAGCACGAGGCCCGTCCGGGTGAGCAGGCCCGCGGGAGCGCCGGAGGCCTCGGGGCTCGCCGGCACGGAGGGGGCCTCCTCCTGGTGGAGCAGGCGGGCGATGCCGAAGTCCGTCACATACACCCGGCCATCCCGTCCCAGCAGGACGTTGGCGGGCTTGAAGTCGCGGTGCACCAGGCCCGCCGCGTGCGCGGCCACCAGTCCCCGCCCGGCCTCCAGGAAGACGCGCAGCACCTCACGCCAGGGATGGGGCTGCTTCATCCACTCCGCCAGCGTGGTGCCTTCCACCAACTCCATGGCCAGGAAGATGCTGTCCCCGTAGGTGCCCACGTCATAGAGGGTGACGACGTTGGCGTGGGAGAGCCGGGCCAGCGCCTGGGCTTCGCGCAGCAGGCGCTGTCGCAGCTCCTCGTGCTGGCACCCCTCGGGGCGCAGCACCTTGAGGGCCACCTGGCGGCCCAGCTCCGGGTCCTCCGCCGCGTACACCACGCCCATGGCCCCGGAGCCGATGCGCTCCCGCACCACGAACCGGGAGACCCTGGAGCCGCGGGCCAGCGGCGGCGAGGAGGCTTCCTGCGACAGCGTCGCCGGAGGGCTGGTCAGCGCCCGGGCGCCATCACCCGCGGCCAGCACCCACCGGCAGTCCGCACAGCACTCCACATGTGCGAGGACGCGGCCTCTGTGCTCCTCGGACAGCAACCCCGCAAGGAAGTCGCTCAGCGTCGTTTCTTGGGGGCACGCGTTCATGGGGAGCGGCGCGAGGAGTCGTTGTAGCCGGCGTTGCAGATGTAAGCGACGGTGGTTGAGCGGGGGCGGAGACTTTGGGACGGGCGGGGGGCTCGGAATTCTTCCCCATGGAACGACTGACGGAATTTCGCTGCATTTCCCAGGGGATTTTCCATGGTCTCCGACACGTCCGACCCATCCGCTCCTGATGAGGAATTACAGCGGCGCGTGCGAGGACGCGCCGAGGCCATCCGGAGAGCCAGGAAGCTGGCCCTCAAGGTCGCGGAAGCCCGGGCGAGGTTGGCCGGGCAGGGCGGTCATGAGGGCCTCCATCAGGGCGCTGGCGCCTCCGCCTCGAACATGCGCGCCGCGCCGGTGGCCGCGTCCCCGGAGGCGATGGCCATCCAGACAGAGCTGGAGGGGGCGTACCTCGCGTTGGGGGAGCTCCTCCATGCGCTGGAATGGACGGGGATGCTGCTCGAGGCGCCCCAGGTGAAGGCACCCGGGGAGGCCGCGATGATGGCCGCCCGGGCCCACGACGATGAGCGATGCGAGGACCCGGGCTGCACGGAGACCCGCGGGGAGCGCGGCTTCCAGGCGGCCTCGTATGCCGGGGACGCGCGCTGCTCCGGTCAGGGCTCATGGCACAAGGAGTGACTGAGACAGCAGGGGAGGCCGAGGCGCTCAGCGCGGGACGCCTCCTGGCCGGGGACCTCCTCGAGTCCGACGGAGCGTCCCCTGGTGCTCCTCACCCCGCACCGGGTCAGTAGAAGATGAGCTCGGGCTGTGGGGTGACGGTGGTGGAGAAGTCCCCCGTGTTGCCCGGCTCGGCGGCGCCGCCGGCGACCGTGGACTTCGTGCCATCACCCCCATCGCCGCCCGAGGCGCCGCCTCCGCCGCCCACCGCCACGAGGGTCGTCGCCGCGCCCGAGACGCCTGCGTTCCCCACTGTGCCGCCGGTGACGACGATGTTGCTGGCATTGGCGATGGAGGGGGCACTGGCCGTGAGGAACTGGACGATGCCTCCGCCGCCCCCGCCACCTCCACCGTAGAGCTGCCCTGGGGCTCCCGCGATGCCGTTGGCTCCATTGCCTCCGTTGGCGCGGATGAAGCCGTTGGCGCCCAGGGTGATGGTGCCACGCGAGACGAGGGTGACGACGCCGCCTCCTCCACCTCCGCCCCCTGCCAGGGGCTGCCCGCCGGTGAGCTGCGCGGTGCGGCCCGCGGCGTCGATGTTGCCATTGATGATGATGTTGCCCCGGGCGGCCAGGATGAGCCGGCCTCCGGCCTCGCCACCGAAGGCATTGGTGGTATTGCCGTGCTTCGGGCGGAAGCCACCGCCGCCGCCGCGCAGGTCGAAGCGGGTGAGCAGCGCGGAGCGTCCCAGGTCCAGGCCCCGGCCGCCCTGGTAGTCCTCCGCGGCGGAGGTGGCGATGCCCCGGTCCGGCGAGTTGACGGACTGGACCTGCTGCTCCGGGTTGATTGCGATGACGCCCGTCGGCCCGATGATGATGTCTCCGGTGGCGCGAATCGTGGTGCCGCTCGCCAGGATGAGGGTGCCGTCGATGCGCACGTTGCGGAACATCAGGTTGGCGCCATTCGCCAGGCTGCCGTAGCCGATGGCGAGGTTGCGCAGGGGCGAGGTGCTGAAGTGGGTGAAGTCCCCCGCGGAGCCGTCCCCGTAGAGCGCGAGCGCGCCGGGCTCACCCTGCGGGCCCTGCGCACCGGAGGGCCCCGTGGGGCCTGCTTCGCCGGTGGGCCCCTGGATGCCCTGCGCACCCATGCTGCCTGGCGCACCGTTGCACAGGTACTGGGTGGAGCTCGGGTCTACCTCATGCTCTTCGAGCACCCTGTTGCCGTTGCCGTCAGCGCCGGCCCGGATGCGGACACCGCCATGCTGGCAGTTGCCGCCGGGTTGCTCGACCATGTTCTCCACCACCACGCCAGGCCCCTGCGGGCCCTGTGGCCCGACCTCTCCCCGCAGGCCCTGCGGGCCCATGGGCCCCTCTGCTCCCGTTTCTCCTCGAAGACCCTGCGGTCCCTCAGGTCCTCGCTCGCCCTGCGCGCCCGTCTCGCCGCGCGCGCCCGTCTCACCCCGCGCGCCTGTCTCACCGCGCGGGCCTTGGGGGCCCTGGGCCCCATCCTTCCCGTCGGACCCTGTCGGGCCCTTGCAGGCAGAAAAGCTCAGGAGTCCCGTCACGAGCGTGGCTCGCAGCAGCCGGGTTCCGAGGACCCTCGATGAAAGGTGGACGCGCATCACGACTCCCCCAGCAAAAGAAGCGCCGCGTCCGGGAGCAGGCCCGGACAGCCAGACGCGAGAAGGGTGCGGGGCCGCGCACGGAATTGAGGCCGCCATTCTGGCCCAGCTCACGTCGCTGCACCAGGGTATGGCCCTCCATTCCAGCGCCTGTGAACACGTCAGCGCACGCCCGCCATGTACCCGTCGACGCTGTGCGGCGGCACGCCGGCACACGAGATTCGCACCCCGTACAACGACATGGTGAGCCGCGGCTACTCACCGCTGCCGGCCGGCTGGGCCACGCGTGACCAGGCCCGCGTGAGCCGCCGCGGCACCGCGACCTACGGCTGGACCCTCCACGAGACGTTCTGAGTCCGCACGCTGTAGCCAGCCCGTGGCTGGCGCCAGGCAGTGCAACCGCTGGCGCCAGCACACCGGGTGCTCAATCTCAGGCTCCAGCCCGGTGTGACGCCCATGTACTGGGTTCCCACTACCGGCTGTATGGGAATCGACAGGGGGATGGTGTGTCGGGTCAAAAAGTACATGCGCTTGTTGAAGTAACAAGACTTCAAGAGCACCTTGAGGGCGCAATTCACAAGGGAGGCATTGCGATGAAGATGGATGCAACCTTCATGGGCTTCGGACTGCTGGTCCTGGCCATGGGCTGTGGAAACACCCCACCGGAGTCGGCTGCACCGCCCGCTTCCCAGGTCCAGGCCTCACCGGCCCGGGACATGCCGTCCGCGCAGGAGCTGGCTGCGACGCGCACCTCGGCTGCCGTGACGGCGGTTCCCGTGCGGTACGTGGTCGACCCCGCGACGACGACCCAGCTCTCCGTCTCCGCGGGCACGGAGAAGGCGAGCCCCTCGTCGACTTCCGAGCCCCTGGCTCCAGGCGCCGTGCGGCGCTCCAGCAAGTAGTGCACCCCGTCTGGGATTGAGGAGACTCACATGTCGACGAGAAAGCTTGTGATGGCCTTCGCGGCCGCCGCCGGGCTCGGCTTCGCCGGGCCGGCCCATGCCTGGGTGCAGTTCTGCAACGGGACCAGCGTCACCATCTGGACTGCCTATTCCTGGTATGACGCCAGTTGTGTTCCCGAGGATGGCAGCAGCTGGAGGAAGGTGGGCTGGTGGGACCTCACGCCGGGCCAGTGCAAGATTGTCTATGGGCCCGCCATCTCGAACACGTTTTCCTACTACTACGCCGAGGGTGGCGGGCTCGTCTGGTCGGGGGACTTCTTCACGTGTACGCCGTGGAACGCCTTCAACTGGTGTGACAACACCTGCGACGCCAGCTCCCGCAACCTGGGCTACCGCGAGCTCAATACGGGCGGCGCCCAGAACTACACGCTGACCTTCAACCCCTGACCTTCGGACTCAGGGGCCCATCACCCCTTCACGTCTCCCGGGCTGCGTGGGCAGCCCGGGGGCTCACGTCCCCTTCCGCCCGCTGCACGGTGAACCTCGCCACAAGCGCCCGGATTCCAAGGGGTTGGGAATGGGGTGCGGGGTGGAACTCCAACGAGTTGCCACGGCGCGTTACGGACGCCTGGGTTCCAGCGGGCGCCTCGGCTCTGGTAGAGCGGCGCGGCTGTCAACCCACTCCCTGGAGTCTCCACATGTCCCGGCTTTCCCGCCACGCGCTCGTGCTCGCCCTGCTGCTGACGTCTACCTCTGCCCTCGCGGGGGCGCAGTGGGTGCAGGCGCGGACGGTGCTCAACACGTGCGGCTACTTCAGCACCTCGCAGGCGGAAATCACCCTCACGTACCGCAACGATGACCTGCCCTGGGGCACCCGCGTGTTCCTCATCTATGGCTGGGGCGGAAGCTCCGGTCCCTCCAGCACGTTCGACTGGGCTCCGGCGCCGCAGACCGTCGAGGTGCCGGCGGTGGCTCCGTACCACTGGGGCACCAAGGTGACGGGTGTCATCCGCGCGCGGTCGTCCACGCAGTACACGAGCATCAACTACGTCTGGAAGGTGGTCCTCCCGGATGGCCATGAGTTCTACGAGAAGGGCAATGGCTCCACCTACGGCTACTACGCCGCGGACTTCTCGCAGGTGCCCATGCCGTGCACCAACACCGCCGGGACCTTCATCGGCAACCCGACGCCGCTGGCCATCACCACCGTCGAGAAGAACTGACGGTCCGCTCGCCGGCCGCCGCCCGACGCATGGAATGGCGGCCGGCAGCAGCCTGTTCGGCCCAGGAGCCGGGGAACCTGGAGCGAGGCCACCTCCTGTGTCCGACCGGTCTCATCCATCGCATCGCCCATGAAATCGCCGCGCTGGCCGAGCCGGTCGGGCCCACACGCGCCCGCCGGTCATCCGCGCGAGCTTCTCGGGCGCGGTGAGGGCGGGCACTCCGGTCAGCATCACCGGCGGTGCCTGGCTGGCCTCGCTCACCATGTCGGAGGGCACCTTCACCACCCTGATGGGCGCGACGGCCAACGGCATCACGGGCACCAACGCGCCCGGCTCCCTGGGACCGTGCCGGCCAACGCCAACGTGGCCGCCTCGTGGCTCGGTGTCCACGACGGCGCGAACAACGTGGGCACGGGCAACTTCCAGGTCGGCACGACCTTCACCGCCAGGATGCGCTTCTTCATCGATGAGCGCTCGCTGCTCAACGTGTCCAACCAGCGGGAGGGCACGTACGTGCTGGCACTGCTCGCGAGCGACTTCACCGCCTTGGCGGCGTGCAGTTCGTCCATTGGGCTGGCGACCTTCGCCTATACGAGCGGCATGGCGATCATCACCGGCAGCCCCGAGGGCTCGGCTCATTCAAGACGCGGATGACTCCTGCCTGATGAGTGTTCCTTCCAAGCCCCAGCGCGGGAAGGGCCCCCGTTCGGCCATGCCGTGCCAGCGCCGCGCGCCGCCCGGGGAGTCCGAGCCATGCCATGGACAGGCTCTCGGAAGGGCTGACTCGAGACCTGGAGGAAGCCCGCTTCGCCTGAACCGTCGTGGGGCCTTCCGGCCTCGCGCCGGCCGTGGGCCGCAGCGGACCCGCCCGGTCGTCCTCCGTCCGCATGTCAGCCCCACCCGGTAGGAAGGTCCTCGCGGAAGGAACGTTCCTTCCACGGGCGGGTCGGTCCGGCAGGGGGTGGGCAGATGATCATGGAGCTGTACCAGCAGTTCGTGGCCACGCGGATGGAGGAGGCGGCGGCGGTGATGGCGCAGCGGGGCTACGACAACACCCCAGCCGCGGAGCTGGCGCGGGTGATGCGCATGTCGGTGGGCTCGCTGTACCGGCGCTACGGCAGCAAGCGCGGCTGTGCGCTGGCCATTCGCGACTTCTCCGAGGACGAGCTGTGCCGGTACGCGCGCTACGAATTCCAGATGGCCAGCACGGACGAGGGCGCGGGCTTTCGCGAGGGCTTCTTCGCCCTCTGGCGACTGCTGGCCAACTACGTACTGCGGACGCCCGGAGTCTTCAGCTTCGTCTTCCTGCACGTCCACCCGGAGGCGGGGCCTGACGACGAGCGAGGCTGGCGGGTGCGGGACCTGATTCGCGAGGTCGTCAGCCAGGCGGAGCGTGATGGAGCACTGGAGCCGGGTTCCGCGATGGCGAGGACATGCCTGGTGTGGGGCGCGCTGGCGGAGCTGGGGCGGGTGGCGGCGAGGTGGGAGGGGGCGGTGACGGAGGCGGACGTGCTCGCGTCAGCAGAGGCGCTCTGGCGCGCCCTCGGGCCCAGGGAGAAGTCGGCGCCCCGAGGGCCTGGCGGCATACCGCCTCCAGAGGGCGAAAAAGCCTCGTATGAGGCGCCCGACAGTGACCCGGCGGCGGCAATAGATGATGGCGCGGCGGCACATCCGCCTCCAGAGGACGAAAAGGCCTCGGGCGAAGCGCCTGACTGTGACGCGGCGGCGGCAATAGATGATGGCGCGGCGGCGCATCCGCCTCCAGAGGGCGAGGAGGCCTCGGGCGAAGCGCCCGACTGTGACGCGGCGGCGGCAATGGCTGATGGCGCAGCGGCGCCTCGGCCGGGCGCTCCGCCCGTGGAAAGGAAGCGTTCCCACGCCATGGCGGAGGGCGGTTCGGCAACTGCCGCGCGTGAACACCAGGGGCTGCGCGCGTTGAGTGCTTCACCCGCGGAAGCGGCGCGGTCCGCAGCCATGACGGCTGGAGAGGCTCTCACAGAAACTCACGATGCCCCAGCAGCAGGGCGCTCGAGGCATGCCAGCCCCTGTCGCGTTCTTCGATACGGCCCTGCCAGGATGAGGACACCGCACTCGGGAGACCCCTGCCAGGCGACGTGGCAAGCAACGCGCTGGCGGCCATGGCGCTCGCCACGTTCCTGCATGCCATGGCCTCGGGAGCGCTCGGAGCCTCCCGGAGGAGCGGAGACTGGACCGACGCCGGAAGGTCCAGCCCCGTGCGACCCATGCTCACGCTCATCCTTCGCATCGGCCTCACATAGATGCTTCCTATCCCTGCCCAAGCCAGGGCGTATGGCTGGACGCACGGGTGGCGGCGGGCCGTCCAGTAGGATGGAGGAACACCAGATACCGTGCGGTGGCACGCCGTGTTCCAGGAACCCGCAAATGCAGGGGAGGGAAGCCCGTGCAGATGAACTGGAACCGGCTGTCAGTCCGTCTGCGAATCGCGGTCCTGGCTTCAGGCTACCTGCTCGCAGCGGGCTGTGACTCGGAAGGCAAGGGCCTTCCGGTCCGGCAAATCACGAGGCAGGCGGTGGTGCCTGCATGCGCTGGCATGGAGTACACGTACTCTTCCGACTGGGAGGGTGTGACTCACTTCGTTCCGGCCTGCTACCCCGCCTACGCCTTCAAGTACGACGGCTTCTTTCTGGCGTCCACGGGCCAGGCGGTGCCGAGGCTCGAGAGGACCTGCGGCGAGTTCCAGCTTCTGGTGGTGTTCTTCGACACCGCCTCCCAACGGGAGCTCCTGCGCCAGAACCCCAACATCCCCGAGTCGGCCAGGGCGCAGCTGGAGACGGAACGAGCTGTTCAGACGCAACGTCCCGGTGCTCCTGCCCCAGTACGTCCTGGACCCGGAGACGCTCGTGGAGGTAACCCGAGGAGCGGCGCGGCCTTGAACGCGAACGACGTGGAGCTTCTCTCAGAGGTGCTCAACGGCTGGCATGACGTGGACGCGGATGGCATTCCCGAGTGCATCGACACGGAGATTCAGGGGACTCCCCAGAACGTGGACGCGGATTGGGTTCCCGACACGCTCGACCCGAGCCTGACCGAGGACAATGGGCCGTTCCTCTGGATACGGGGTGAGGGGGCTGGCCGGTCGTTCCAGTTCGTGCAGGCGCCTGCTGTGGGCCACCGTCACATCGCCATCCCGAGACTCCACCTGTCAGAGGGATTGAAGGGCTGACCGCCATTCCCTCCAGGGGAATGAGACATGCTCAAGCGCGACGCGGGACGGGTCCTCCTGACGGGAATATTGCTGTCCTTCGGGGGAGCGGAGTCGCAGGCGGCAGGCGGGGACTGCCCCACCTCACCGCAGTCCTATGACACCGAGTCCTGCCAGGGCTTCTGCGTCAGGGACGCGGTCTCCAAGACGATGCGGTGCGACATCACGGCCTCGCCGGGGGACAATGACGTGGTCGTCGTCAAGAACTACAAGGATGCCATTCCCATCTTCCATGCGCGGTATTCGGCCTGGGGAACCGCGGATGGAGTGAACTTCTGCTGCACGCAGGACTCCTCGCCCGCGAACCCACTGAATGGGGTGGAGGTCCTGACCGGCGCTGGAAGCGATGAGGTCTGGTTCACCGCATTCAACGGCAGTGGGAACGAGCGAAACCTCAGCGACAATCCGTTTCAAACGGCCCCCGATTGGTTTACCGGGACGGCACGCCCTGGCGCTGGTAACGACCGGGTGTATGGCTCGAACAGCACCTCGGTTGAATACATGGACCATCTCACGGGAGAAGATGGCTCCGACCAGCTCACCGGAAACAAGGGGGCGGATTTCATCAACGTCGCCGAGACGCGGGCGGGTGTCGATTCGACCGGCAACCATCTCGAATCCGCCTCTGGCGGCAACGGGCGCGATGAAATCGTGGGTGCGACGAGTGACATCAACGCAACCGACACCATCATCGTGTCGGGCGGCGCTCAAGACGACCTCCTCTGTACTGGCAGCGCCAATGCGCTGACCGGTCAGAACGTCAGGTTCTCCGGCGGAGAGGGCGACGACGAGATCTACAGCATGTCCTCGCGCATCGCCGGCAATGATGGACCCCTCAACGGCGATGCCGGGTCGGATGGCTGCGACAACCCCGGTGGAGGGGTGGAGACGAGCTGCTCGCGGAGCTACAACGGCTCGAACTTCACCGCATGGTCTCCGCTGGCCTGCCCGCCCTGAACGCCGGCGGGCAACGGGGGCGCTCCTACTTCCGCAGCAGCGTGCCCTCGAAGAAAAACGCGAGGCACGCGGCCAGGATGAGCCACGTCCACAGCGGCACGGACGGCTTGTCCGCATCCCCGCTGGAGGCCTTCACCGTCTCCTCGCCGAAGTAGGCGGTGAGGGTGTCCTGCGGCACGCGGCTCAGGTCGCTCTCGGACGGGTCCAGCGTGGCCGCGAAGGACAGGCCCGGCACCACCTTGCCGTCCGCGCCCAGCACCGAGTACGCGCCCGGCTCCGCCACCGGCCCCGCCACCAGCGAGCCGTCCGGCTGCTCCTTCACCGGCACCTCGCTGCCGTCCGGCGCGCGCACCGCGGACACCTTCTGCGTGCCCTCCGGCCGCAGCGTGGCGCCCTCACCCACGCGCACGCGAATCTCCTCGCGCTCCTCCAGCGAGCCCGTGAGGTACGCCGCGAAGCGCTGCATCAGCGGCAGGAACGAGGTGCGGATGGCGAAGTCGCTCCAGTCGCGGTCCACCGTGCTGGTCAGCAGCGCCACGCGCCCCTTGCCCTTGCGCATCACCGCCACCGCCGGCGCCCCGTCCTCGTACGTCGCCAGTATCTGGCTGGCCCCGGGCGACGACGGGTTGTCCGCCTCCAGCAGCATGTACTTGTAGAAGCGCGCCCCCACCAGGCCCTCTTCGGCGCGGCCGGTGAAGGGCGAGAAGAGGACGTGCTCCACCGACACCTTCGCCAGCTTCGCCGTCTTCGTCTCCGCGTCCGGGTCCTCGCGCTCGGCGCTGGTGCGCACCAGGCGCAGCGGCCGTGGCAGCACCCCGCCCAGCCGCTCGTTGTACTCCTCCGCGTTCACCCGGTCGCCCATGCTGATGAACAGGCCCCCGCCGTTCTCCACGAAGGCCGCCAGCTTCTGGGACTCGTCCGGGCTGGGCGCCGCCACGTTGAGCAGCAGCACCAGGTCATACGTGGAGAAGTCCTCGCGCAGGCCCACCTCCGCGTCGCGCGTGGCCACCTCCACCGGAGAGCCCGGCGCGGTGAGCGCCGCGTCCACGAAGAAGGCCTCGTCCCGGTAGCGCGTCGCATGCGGAGCCCCGTTCACCACCAGCGCCCTCAGCGCCCGGGGCACCGGCAGCACGAAGGCACGCCGGTTGTCCTCCGCCAGCGCATCCGCCGCCAGCGTCACCTCGCCCACCACCGTGCCACCCTGCGGGAAGCGCACCGTCAGCGCCTTCTGCGTGGTGCCACCCGCCGGCACGTCCACGAAGCCCTTGGCCAGCGTGGACTCACCCACGCGCACCGCCGCTTCCAGGTCCTTCACCGCCTCCGCGCCGAAGTTGCGCACCGTGAAGGTGAACTGGAACGCGCGCGGCCCGGCCTGCAGCGCCGGCTCCACCTTGAGGTCGACGATGGCGTGGTTGGCCAGCACGTCCTTGCCCTCGGCCGCATCCCGCAGCACCACCTCCGGCTTCACCGGCGTGCCCGTGGGCCCCTTCACCGTGGGCGGCGGCGCCTCCAGGCGGAAGGCCGCGGCCGTCAGGTCGGAGACCACCACCAGGCGCTTGGCCGGCATCGGGTTCTCCTCCAGCGCCCGCGCCGCCATGTCCATGCAGCGCGACAGGTCCGCCGCCCCGTACGTCGCTTTCGCCTCGTCCACCAGCCCTCGCAGGCGGCCCCGGTCGAAGCCGGGCGGCGGGGGCGCGGCGGGCGACTCCGTGCAGATGAGCACCGTGGCGGGCTCCTCCGGCAGCAGGTCCTTCAGCGCGTCACGCGCCTCGTCCCGGCCGCGCTCGAAGAGCGACGTCCCGTCCGACCAGCGCATGGACAGCGACGCGTCCAGGATGATGGCCGTGGCCGCGGGCCCCTTCACCACCTGCGCCATCTGCGCGTCGCTCTTCCACTCCGGGCGGGCCAGCGCCACGGGGATGGCCAGGAGGATGAGGGTGCGCAGCACGTACAGCAGCAGGCGCTTGAGCTTGAGGCGGCTGGCGGTGCGCTTCTGGCTGCGCAGCACGAAGGCCAGCGGGCCGAACGGGTGCGGCCGGGGGCGGCGCCGGTCGAACAGGTGCACCAGCAGGGGGATGAGGGCCCCCAGCGCGCCCAGCAACATCCACGGGTTGCCGAACGTCACTAGCGCCTCCCGCGTCGCGCCAGGTAGCGCAGCAGCACGTCGTCCAGCTTCTCGTCGGTCCGCACCAGCTCGTAGTCCACGTCCGCCTCGGCGCACGCCGCCTTCACGCTCGCCAGGAAGGCGCCGAACTCCTCCAGGTAGCTCTCCTTGATTTCACGCGGGTTCACCTCGATGCGGCCCTCGCCCTCCATGTCGAGGAAGAGCGTGGGGTCATCGAAGGGGAACGTCAGCTCCGCCGGGTCCACCAGGTGGAACACCGACACGTCATTCTTGCGCTGGCGCAGCGCGAGGATGCGCTTGAGCGAGTCCTGCCGCTCGTCCAGCAAGTCGGTGAGGACGATGACCGAGGAGCGCCGCGGCAGCACCTCCGCCAGGTGGTCCGCGGCGCTGCCCAGGTCCGTGGCGCCGTCGGGCGTGGTGGACTCGAGCGTCTCCAGCAGCACGTTGAGGTGGCCCGCGGAGGCGCGCGGCGGCACGTCCTTCCACTTCCCGCCCACCATCAGCGCCAGGCCCGCGGCGTCCTGCTGGCGCACCAGCAGGTAGCACAGCGCGCCGGCCAGCGTGGTGGCCACGTCCAGCTTGCTGAGCGCGCCGCTGCTGTAGCCCATGGAGGCGGACGCATCCACCACCATGACCGCGCGCAGGTTCGTCTCGTGCTCGAAGCGCTTGACGTAGTACTTGTCGAACTTGCCGTACGCCTTCCAGTCCAGGTGGCGCAGCTCGTCGCCCGGGGCGTACTCCTTGTGCTCGGCGAACTCCACGCTCTGGCCCTGATGCGGGCTCTTGTGGAGGCCGGACAGCACACCCTCCATCACCGCGCGGGCGCGCAGCTTCACTCCACGGAGGCGGGCCAGCGTCTGGGCGTCGAGCAGCATGGCGCGGGCCCGCCTAGCCCTTCACCACCGTGAGGAGCTGGTCGATGAGCTTCACCGAGGTGATGCCCTCGCTCTCGGCGGTGAAGTTGGGCAGCACGCGGTGGCGCAGCACGGGGCGGGCCAGGGCGCGCACGTCTTCAACCGTCGCCACGAAGCGGCCATTGAGGATGGCGCGCGCCTTCGCCGCCACCACGAGGTACTGGCTGGCGCGGGGGCCGGCGCCCCAGGACGCATTCTTGGCGATGAAGTCCGGCGCGCCCGGCTCCTTGGGGCGCGTGTGGCGCACCAGCTCCACCGCGTAGCGCACCACGTGGTCCGGCACCGGCACGCGGCGCACCAGGTCCTGGAGGGCGAGGATGCGCTCGGGGGAGAGAATCTTCTCCAGCTTGGGCTGCGGGCCGCCGGTGGTGCTCTTGACGATCTGCACCTCCTCCTCGGCGGTGGGGTAGCCCACGTCCACCAGGAACATGAAGCGGTCGAGCTGGGCCTCGGGCAGCGGGTAGGTGCCCTCCTGCTCGATGGGGTTCTGGGTGGCGAAGACGAGGAAGGGCAAGTCGAGCGGGTACGTCCGGCCTCCGGCGGTGATGCGGTACTCCTGCATGGCCTGGAGCAGCGCGGCCTGCGTCTTGGGCGGGGTGCGGTTCACCTCGTCCGCGAGGATGATGTTCGCGAAGAGGGGGCCCTGCAGGAAGCGGAAGGAGCGCCGGCCGGTGGTGCGGTCCTCTTCCAGGATGTCCGTGCCGGTGATGTCCGACGGCATCAGGTCCGGGGTGAACTGGATGCGGTTGAAGGACAGGTTGAGGACGTCCGCCAGCGTGGAGATGAGCAGCGTCTTGGCCAGGCCGGGCACGCCGACGAAGAGGCAGTGGCCGCGGGCGAAGAGCGAGATGAGCAGGTGCTCCACCACGTCTCGCTGGCCGACGACGCGCTTCTCAATCTGGGTGACGATCTGATTGCGGGCCTGGGCGAGCTCCTCGACGGCGCGGAGGTCGTCGCTCGAGGCGTCGGGCACGGGGAGAGGGGCGGGGGCGGCGCTTTCCATGGAAGGGTTCTCTTAATTCGCGGGCGACGCGGGGACCAACGGATTCCTCACGAGAGCGGCCGGGGCGTGCGCTGGCAACCGTTGGAGCGCTGAGCTATTCCGGTGCCATACATTCCAGTACGTCGGGGTACGGGGGGACTCCCGCCCGGGCCGCCTGCACGCCCCCCGGGCATGTACACCCGTACCCCGGGCGGGGGGGAATGCCGCTCCCCGGACACGCTGCTTAGGTTCCCGAGGCCCTTGCTTCCGGCAGACGGAAGGCGGGGTCCTTGGAGAGCTCATGCGGCCAGAGCGACGTGGTGGACGAGGAAACCGCTGGGTGGGGCTGCTGCCGGTGGCCGCCCTGTGGTGGGGGGGCTGTGGGGGCGGCGCAGCGGCGAGCTCGGGCCAGGACGAGCAGCCGGTCGACGAGGCGGCGCCCTCCCTTCCCGGCACGGGTGGCTCCGGAGGCGGCACGCAGGCGCCTCCGCCCGCCTCCCCGGGGCCTGTCCCGCCGGAGCGGCCGGTGCCTCCCCGGGCTCCGGCATGGGGCCGGGTGCTGGGCGGCCCCCAGGACGACAGCGGCACGGGCGTGGCGGTGGGGCGGGGCGGGGACGTGGTGCTGGTGGTGTCCAGCACGCCGCGCGCGGACGAGGACCGTGAGCCGGTGGAGGGCGAGAAGCTGGCGCTGACGCTGTCGCGGTATGCGCCGGACGGGACGCTCCGCTGGGCTCGCGAGTTCGTGCGCAACCGGCTGTCGGACACGCGCGTGGCGGCGTCTCCGGGGGGCGACGGGGCGGTGTTCCTCACGGGCAACGCGTTCCTGTACTCGGCGGACTTCGGGCTGGGCGAGGCGCAGGACGGCTTCCTGGTGAAGTTCTCGGACGACGGCAAGGCGGTGTGGCAGCAGCGCGTGGGGCAGAAGGTGCTCGGCGTGGCGGCGGACGCGGCGGGCGGGGTGCTGGCCGCGGGCGAGGAGTGGGCGGCGGAGGTGCATGACCCGGTGCTTACGCGCTACGGCGCGGACGGCACGGTGCGGTGGACGCGGCGCTTCGAGGGGACGGGGGAGGGCACGGCGCTGAGCGCGGTGGCGGTGACGCCGTCCGGGCTGGCGGTGCTCGCGGGGCAGCTGTCGGACACGGTGACGGTGGACGGGCAGGCGTTCGGCACGCAGGGCGTGCGCGGCTTCGGGGTGCTCGCGTTCGGAGAAGACGGGCGGCTGGCGTGGGGCAAGGAGGTGCCGGGCGCGAAGGGGCGGGTCACCTCGGTGGCCGTGGGCGCGGATGGGGCGGTGGTGGTGGCGGGGGACTTCACGGGGCTGATGGTGTGGGGGCAGGCGTCGCTGGGGTCGGCGGGGCCGTTCGTGTTCGCCGTGGGGGCGGACGGGAGCGAGCGCTGGCTGAAGCAGCCGGCGTGCGGCGAGGTGACGGCGCTGGGGCCCGCGGTGACGGTGGACGGCGAGGGCACGGTGGCCGTGGCCTGCGGCGACGTGCTCACGCGCTACGGCGCGGACGGGGCGTGGCGGGACGAGCAGCGGCTGCCGGTGACGCCGTGCCCGAGCGGCCAGTGCTCGCTCGCGGCGGCGGGGATGGCGGCGGTGCCCGGGAGGGGGCTCGCGGTGACGGGGTGGCAGCGCGATGGCGCGGGCGAGGCGTGGAACCAGGATGCGCTCCTGCGGCTCGTGGTGCCGTAGGCCGGGCCGTCCCGCTACAGTGCGCGCCCATGTCCGCTCCTGCCGCCGACGTCCTGCTGGAGGTGGAGGGTGCCGTCGCGACCCTCACCCTGAATGACACCGCCCGCCGCAACGTGATGACTCCCGAGCTGGGAGCCGCGCTGCGGACCCATGTCGAGGCGCTCAAGCTGCGCCAGGACGTGCGGGCGGTGGTCCTCACCGGCGCCGGTGGCGCGTTCTCCGCCGGAGGGGACTTGAAGATGCTGGAGCGGCTGCGCCAGGCCTCGTTCGAGGAGGCGCGCACCTTCATGCTCGAGTTCTACGCGCGCTACCTGAGCGTGCTGGACCTGCCCATGCCCACCATCGCCGCGGTGGAGGGGCCGGCCGTCGGCGCGGGCCTGTGCGTGGCGCTCGCGTGTGACTTGTGCGTCGTCGGCGAGGACTCGAAGCTCGCGCTCAACTTCGTGCAGCTCGGCCTGCATCCGGGCATGGGCGCCACGTACTTCGTGCCCAGGCGGGCCGGTGCGCAGGCCGCCGCCGAGCTGCTCCTCACCGGCCGCCGCTTCGACGGGAAGGATGCCGTGCGGCTCGGGCTCGCGCTGGAGGCTGCTCCGGCGGGCGGAGTGCTCACCCGGGCCCGGGCACTCGCTGCGCAGCTTGCCGGCAATGCGCCGCTGGCAATTCGCGCCCTGAAGCGGAGGCTCGCTCCGGACCGCACCGCGCTGAGGACCGCGCTGGAGGAAGAGGCGCGCTTCCAGGCGGAGAGCTACGGCAGCGCGGACCTGGGAGAGGGACTCGCCGCCGCGGCGGAGCGCCGGCCCCCGGTCTTCCAGGGGCGTTGAGCCCGTCCTCCTCACCCGGAGACACGGACCAGCACGAACTCGCCAGCGCCTCCGTATTGAGGCTCCTCCACGTCCACGTAGCTTCCCTCGAAGGTGCTTCCGCTGAAGCGGCCCCGAACGACGTCCGTGCCATAACTGCCGTACTGGGGCATGACCCAATCGGCGGACCCATCCTCGTGGAGTGTGCCCGTCACCGCACCCGACCACTCCAGGCTGGCCCCGTGCCCGGCCGTGGTGAAATCCCAGCAGTCGCCACGCAGCGCCGCGCCCACCTGCTTCAGCACCACCCGCTTGCGTGTGCGGCCCGCCAGCCAGACCGGGTCTTCCCAGGTTCCGCTCACATCCAGGGTCACCGTTCCGGAACCGGTGGACGCCGCCTCGGGCACTCGCGGGGAGGTAAAACACTCCGCGGCCCAGATGGAGAACTCGCGCGGCTCCCGCAGAATCTCCACCCGGGTACCGGAGACCGTCACCAGGTGGCCCTCATGCACGGTCTCCTGGATGGCCAGCATCATCCGCTCCACGCGCTCCCGGGCTTCGGGGCTCCCCTCCTGATGGGTCGCCTCGAGCTGCTGGAGCATGTCGCGCGACACCGTGCCCGTGCTCCGCACCTCCTTGATGAACTCGCTGACCCGAAGCTCCTCCTGGGCATCGGCAGGGGTGTAGGGCACCTGGGCGGACGAGGAGACGACGCGCGCGGGCGGGACGAACAGCTCGGGGTGATGTTTCGGGCTGAGACAGTCCCGACTCTCCTCGGGAGGGTCGATGACGTACCGACGGTAGTGCGCGAGCAGCGGCTCCACCCTCGCAGCGTGCTCGCAGTCCGCCTCGGTGACGGGGTCTGCCCCGGAGGTGGCCAGGGTCACCGAGCTGCCGCGTGGCAAGCTCCGCAACACACCTCCGGCGACGTGGGAGGCATTCCATGCCCCCTCCCGCCAGGAGGCCAGCCCCAGGGTGCCCAGGAGCTCGCGCTTGAGGGCCTCCGTCGGCAGGTGGAACAAGGCCCGTAGCCGTACAGGATGGCTATCGGCATTGCCGCGCGAGGGAACGTAGAACCGGAAGACCGCCAGCCGGGGAGCCCAGTGCTTCAGGTCGACATGCGCTGACATGCCCGCTCCTCTCGAGAATGCGGGAGCATCATGACACCCAACGTGTCTCGAAGGTGGCGTGAGCAGCCGCTCATGGCCAGGTGCTACGTTGTTGCCTGATGCGGAAGGCCACGGCACGCACCAGGGACATCGAATCGGAGAGCCCTGAGACGAGCGCCCTGCGCAGACAGCTCGAGGGCGGGCTCGAGCTGCTCGAAACCGCGTCCACGCACTCCCAGACGCTGTCCACGGCCCTCGGCGGAATGGCCTGGGGACGGCGGCTGCGCTACGCGGCGGAGTCCCTCCAGAGACTCCTTGGCGCGGAGCCGGCGGTGCTCGAAGCGCTGGAGTCGCTCCGGCGCCGGGCTCAGCGCGAGCAGGATGCGAGCGGGGCCGCGAGCCGCCTGCTGCGCGAGCATGAGGCGGAGCGCGAGCGGCTCTCACGGCTCATCGCGCGGCGGCTGGGCCTGGGCGAGTGGGGAACGCTGGCGGAGCGGCTCAAGCGGCTCGAGGCCCTGGTGCTCCTGATGCCCCTTCCACCGGGCAAGGGCGAGTCGCTCTTGCTGGCGGGGAGCACGGAGCTTCCACCCGCCGGCCTGCTCCTGCGCTTCCTGCTGGCCCTGGCCTTCGCTGCGTACTTCCTGGGGCTGTGGGCCGCGGTGACGCTGCAGCTGGGCTTCATCGTCCTGCTCTGGACGCGCTCCGGCAGCTACTGGCTCACCTCGGAGCGGTTGATCTGGGAGCCACGCCTGGGCCTGTCGGTGGAGGTCCCTCTCTCCGCGCTCGGAGACAGCGCCGTCGAAGTGAGCCCCGCCACCGGGAACATCACGTTCTTCGGCGACAAGCCCCTGACGCTGCACCACATTTCAGGGGCCTCCCGGCTCGTCGCGCTCCTCTCCATCCGGCGGCACAAGGAGTTTCGCGGCGCGGCGGCCACGCCGGACCCCCGGCGCATCATCTCCGTCGTGCGCGCACGGCGCTCCCATCCGCCCGGGCGCACCCGGCTCCCGGACGAGGACGGGCAAGTGTTCCTCCGGCCGGACTTCGTCCTCTTCATCCCCGACATGGAGGCCCGCTCGCTCCTCGAAACCCTCACCGGAGCGAGGGAGCCCGCCATCTTCTCTCCCTGGCTGGGCTGGGAGGACTCGGAGGCCTCCATGGAGCTGCTCATCGACCAGCTCCAGTGCCTGCCTGAAGAGCGCATGGACGCGCTGCTGCGCAAGGTGGCCGCCGCCGGGCGGAGCTGCGTGCTCTGGGAGCCGAGGGACATCGACTGGGAGCTCACGGGGGACGCGTTGGTGCTCGAGCTGTCCCGCGAGGGCTCGAAGATGTCCATCCGGCTCGCTCAGCGCGGTGGCGCCGCGATTCGTGCCGTCACGGCGCACTGGCCCGGGCTGGCGGTCTCCAGCCCGGCTCCCCGCTGAGTGGAAGGAGCGTTCCTTCCAAGAAGCGGGGCGCCCGGGCCCTGCAGCCTCAGTACACGTTGTACTTGCGGCGCAGCGCCTCGTGCTCCTGGGCGTTGCGCGAGGGGTGCAGCCGGCGCTCGGCGTCGTGCAGGTAGTACCAGAACTCGCTCGGCTTGGGAGACATGGCCGCCTGGAGCGAGGCCACCGTGGGCGCGCCGATGGGGCCGGGCGGCAGGCCCTTGCGGTGCCGGGTGTTGTACGGGTCCTGCGGGTCCCTCAGCCGCTTGAGGAAGGCGCCGCGGTCGTTCCACTGCGCCAGCTCGTAGCGCGACGTCGCGTCCACGCCGAGCGGGAAGCCCTTGTCCACGCGCTTCCAGAGGATGCCGGCCACCAGGGGCCGCTGCTCCGGCACGGGCTCCTCGCGCTCCAGCATGGAGGCCATCACCACGACCTCGTGCAGCGTGCGGCCGCTCTTGGCGATGGCCTCGCGGTTGGGCATGTAGAAGCGCTCGCCGAAGGCGTCCAGCTGGCGCTGGATGAGCGCATTCACGTCCAGCTTTCCCGGGATGACGCCGTAGGTCTCCGGGTAGAGGTAGCCCTCCAGGCTCTTCGTGGGCAGCGGGAAGGGCGCGGTGAACTTCGACGGGTTGCTGGCGGCGGCGATGTACGCGCCCGGGGTGATGAGGTTGGCGGCGGCGAGCGCGGCGTCCGTGTCGCGCAGGCGCCAGCCCTCCACCACGACGAACGGGACGTCCTCGGGGATGGGGCTGCCCTCCAGCGCGGTGGCCAGCTCCGCCACCGTCATGGACGGGCTCACCTCGTGGCGGCCCGCCTTGGGGGCGAAGGCGCCGCGCCGGTACAGGTGCCAGCGCCAGATGCGCGCGTCGCGGATGAGGCCCTGCGAGGCGAGCAGCGTGCCCAGGCCGCGCCCGGACGTGCCCTTGGGGACGGTGAACTCCACGGTGGCCGCGCCGGGCGGGGCCATGGTGCTCTGGACCTGTCCCTCCGCCCACAGGAAGGCACCCGTTCCAGCCACGGCCGCGAGCACGACGACCACACACAAAACGATAGCGAGACGCTTCATCACGGCGCAGGGTAGCACCTGACTCCGGCTTCGCACCGCTTCGTCTCGCTGGATGTCAGGTCCCGGGCGGTGGCCGGCCGGGAGTGCAGGCGGCAGGCACCCTTCTGCCAGCTGGCGGACGGGCTCAGGAGCGCGGCTCGGGTTCCTGGAGCTTCGCCACCGCATCCAGCAACGCGAGCGCTTGCCGCCCCGCGTCCGTCAGGCCGTACTGATTCCGGCCCCACCGCGTCTCGCGCCGGGAGGTGACGAGCCCCTCCTCCTCCAGCGCGCGCACCTGGCGGGTCAGGCTGTTCGCCGAGGCACCTGTCAGGCGCTTGAGGGCATTGAAGTGCACCTCTCCCCCTTCGAGGGCCTTCAGGATTTCCGCGCGGAAGCGTCCGGCGAGGGCTGCCAGCCGCCGCTCGATGATGCAGACCCCATCTTCACCCTTCGGCATCGCTCCACCTCGTCCGCCGCTGACCTGGTTACGTCCGTGTAACTCCTTTCGCCGTCCTCCGAAATCACGCACCTTGGGCAAACACGCACCACCCAGGAGATGACGATGACGGACGTCAGGCAGCCCGCCGACATGAACGCAGCCTTCGCCGCGGCCTTCAACACGGGACGTATCGAGGCGCTGATAGCCCTCTACGAGCCCAACGCCCTGCTGGTGGGCCACGGCGAGGTGGACCGGCGCGGGCTCGGGGACATCCGCGCGGAGTTGGAGGGACTGCTCGCGTTGGGCGGTCGCATGGAGTCGACCAACCTCTTCGCTCACACCGTCGGCGACCTGTCCCTGTTGAGCGCCCGGTTCCGGCTCGAAGGCCGCGCACCGGACGGCGGCCCCCTGGTGGTCGAGGGGCGCACCGCTGAGGTGGTCCGCCGGCAGGAGGACGGGCGCTGGCTCTACATCATCGACCACCCCTTCAGCGCTCCCGCCGGGCCCTGAGGCCGCCGTCCCTACGTCGCCGGGGCCGAGCCCAGCTTCAGGTCCTTGTTCAGCCCCGCGTCCCGGCTCACGCGCCAGATTTTCTGGTCCAGGTAGTAGTGGTGCAGCGCGAAGCCCCAGATGAGGCCTTCCATGAAGTCGCGCAGCGTCAGCCCCGCGGCCAGCGGCATCCGCAGGTCGAAGCCGCCACAGCCCGGGTGCGCGCCGAAGCCGCAGCCCAGCCCGCGATACAGCAGCGTGAAGACGACGCCACACACCGCATAGATGACGAACCGCCTGCTCACGCGCGGCGCCCAGCCGAAGTGCGCCGCGTCCACCCCGGCCGCGTGGTAGCGGTTGCGGTGATAGAACCAGACCACGCCGTGGTACTGCACGTTGTGGAACGCCGTCACAGCCACGGCGAACATGATGAAGTCCATCCGCGCCGACACCGACGGCCAGAAGACCAGCGCCGTCAGCCCCAGCGCCGCCCCCATCATCAGCAGCTTCGGCCCGTTCACCCGCTGCCCCGCGCGCCACCGCAGCACCTGGCGGACGGCGTAGAGCACCACCAGCGCCAGCACCAGCGCGAAGCACGCCCCCGCCACCACCGGCTCCCACGTCGGCGTGCCCGTCAGCCCCAGCCGCTTGCGCGCCACCGGGTGCGTCACCGCGAACGCGAGGAATGGCGCCAGCAGCCCCGTGTACAGCGTCACGCTGTCCAGCCGCCGGTCCAGCGGTGACAGCGGGCCACCCTTGCGCTGGTACAGCACCATGATGCCGTAGTGCTGCCGCACCACGTGCCAGTACGCCCACAGCGACGCCAGCGTGAGGAACACCACGAACGGCACCTGCGTCCCCAGCGCCGCCGACACGCCGAAGCACAGCGGCCCCGCCGCGAACCACCCCAGGCTGCCCAGCAGCAATCGCCGCCGCACCTGCCACTCGCGCGTGTCCAGGTACGTGCGCGACACCGTGGCGAACAGGTGCGGCCCATCCAGCATCAGCACCCACGCCCACCACAGCACCAGGCTGCTCACGCCACCCCAGACATGAAGCCCTACCAGCGCGAGACTCGCGGCGACCCCACCCACCGTGGAAATCAGGTCGTGGCGCCGGTCCACGAGCCACCCCTGGCGGGCAGGCAGGGGGGCGGTGAGAGTGGCTGTGCTCATGAAAGCTCCCGGAAGGGGTTGCCAGGATACAGGAAGGTACAGGTAGGCCGGAGGCGTACCTGCTGTCCACCATCGGCCGTGCAGGCAGGCGAAGGGTCAAAACCCTCTTGAGCCGCGAGGCCCGTACCGCGATTGTCGCCCGCTATGGATCAAGGCAGGCGCACCACGGACCGCAAAGCAGTGGGTCTGCTGGTGAAGCTCAAGCATGAAACGGTGGGGAGCTTCGCGGAGGAGTTCGCCACCAACCTGAGCCCGGGTGGGATGTTCGTCCGCTCGCGCACCCCGCAGCCCGTGGGGACACCCGTCAAGTTCGAGGTACAGATTGCCGGGGGCGTGCGCGTGCTGCGCGGCGCCGCCACGGTGCGCTGGGTCCGCGACGTGGGAGACCCCGCGGGCCCGCCCGGAATGGGGCTCCAGTTCGACGAGCTGGACCCGGCGAGCCGCGCGCTCGTCGACAAGATGCTCCTGCAGCGCAAGGCGGATGCCCCCGCGCTCACCCAGACGCCGCTGCCCTCCATCGCGCCCTCCGTGGCCCCGGCCGTGGCCCCCATGCAGGCGCCCCGGGTGGCCCCCATGCAGGCGCGCCCCGTGCCGCCTGCTCCTCCGGCACCTCCTGCTCCCACCCGGCCCGTGCCTCCGGCGCCCGCGCCGCGCGCGGCGGGGGGCATGGCGCTCGACTCGCTCTTCGATGACCTGGAGTCGGCGGGAGGGCCGTCAGCGCCCGTCGCGGACGAGCCCTTCGACTTTCCCCCGCCAGTCGCAGAGCCGCGGACTCCCGCGCCCTTCCCGGCGATGGCCTTCGCCCCGCCGCCGCCCGCCGACGACGACGTGGACATCCCGCTGGAGGAGCTCATCGCGAGCACCCCTCCGCCGCCCCTGCCCCCGGACGGGGACGAGCCGCTGCCCGGGCTCGACTTCGAGATGGAGGCCGCGGACCCCGGCGCGCCCGTGGCCATGGGGCTGCCGCTCGACGAGTCACCCATCGAGGTCGGCGTCACGCTGGAGCTGGAGCCGCCTTCCGGTGCGGCTCCCTCCGGTGGGGGCCTGGAGTTCGAGCTGGACCTGGGGGATGCCGTGGAGGCTACGGCCCGCCCGGCGCCGCCGCCTCCGCCTCGCGCCGCGGCTCCCAGGACTTCGCCGCCTCCGCCTCCCGCCGCCCCCTCGGGTGGCGGTCTGGAGTTCGAGCTCGACCTCTCGGATGCCTTCGAGGAAGCGCCCACCGCGCCGAAGCCCGCGGCGCCGAGGCCCGCGCCCGCGCCTCCGCCTCGCGCTCCGGTGGCTCCGCCTCCGGCGCCCGCGGCGGCCCGCTCGGGTGGCGCGTTCGAGTTCGACCTGGACCTCTCCGAGGCCATGGAGGAGGCACCTGTCGCGCCTCCGCCTCCGCCCCGCGCGGCGGCCGTGACGCCTCCGCCTCCGCCGCCCCGTGCGGCGGTTCCGCCCGCGCCGCCCGCGGCGGCCCGCTCCGGCGGGAGCATCGAGTTCGACCTGGACCTCACCGAGGAGAGCGACCCGTTCGAGCTCGGGAGCTCCACGCCGAAGGCGGCCCCGGCCCGGCCCGCGCCTCCGCCTCCGCCTCCGGCTGCCGCCACGGCCTTCCGGCCCCCGCCGCAGCCCGTGGCGCCTCCGCCGCCTCCTCCGCAGCCCCTGCCGTCGCTGCCCAACGTGCGCCGCGAGGCCCCGCGCGCTCCCGAGCCCGTGGGCACTCCCACGGTGCTGGCTCCGGTCGCCGCGAAGTCGGCGCCCGTCGCGCCCCCGCTCGATGAGCGGGGCCTGCCGAAGACCATCTTCCTGCCGCCGCCTCCGCAAATCACCGGCACGGGGCCGGTCATCGGCATCGACCTGGGCACCACCAACTCGTGCGTGGCGCTGCTGTCCAACGGGCGGCCCATGGTCCTGCGCTCGCGCGAGGGCTACAACACCATCCCCTCGGTCATCTCGCTCAACGCGCAGGCCAAGCTGCTCGTCAGCCACCGCGCGAAGAACCAGCTGGTGCTGCGACCGCAGCAGACCATCTACGGCGCGAAGCGGCTGGTGGGCCGTCCCTTCGACAGCGCCGTGGTGAACCAGGTCCGCGAGCGCTTCCACTACGAAATCGTCCCCGACGCCGCCGGCCGCGCCGCCGTGCGCCTGGGCGACGCCGTGCTGTCGCTGGAGGAGGTGCAGGCCATCATCCTCCGCGAGTGCAAGGAGATGGCGGAGACCCACCTCAACCAGAAGGTGGAGCGCGCGGTGGTGACGGTGCCCGCGTACTACTCCGAGCCGCAGCGTGAGGCCGTGCGCAAGTCCGGCATCCTCGCGGGCCTCAAGGTGGAGCGCATCCTCAACGAGCCCACCTCCGCGGCGCTCGCCTACGGCCTCAACCGCGAGCTGAACAAGAAGGTCCTCGTCTACGACCTGGGCGGCGGTACCTTCGACGCGACGATTCTGAAAATCGAGAAGAACGTCTTCGAGGTGCTCGGCACCGGCGGCGACATCTTCCTGGGCGGTATCGACTTCGACAACCTCATCGTCGACTACCTCCTGGCGCGCTTCCAGGAGAAGGAGGGCATTGCCTTCAACGGTGACGGCATCGCCCTGTCGCGCGTGAGCGACGCGGCCGAGCGCGCGAAGATGGCCCTGTCCGAGCGCGCCAGCTTCGAGGTCCACATCCCCATGCTGATGATGGACGAGGCGGGCCGGCCCCGTGACTTGCGCGTGGTGATGACGCGGCAGGAGCTGGAGAAGATCTGCGACCCGCTGCTCAGCCGCACCGTGGACGTGGTGCGGGACGTGCTGCTGGACGCGAAGCTCAAGGCCAGCGAGGTGGACGACATCATCCTCGTGGGCGGCATGAGCCGCATGCCCCTGGTGCGCGACAAGCTCAAGGGGCTGTTCGGCAAGGGGCCGCAGGCCAGCGTCAACGCGGACGAGGCGGTGGCCCTGGGCGCGGCGCTCTACTCGGGCTCGGTGGACAAGGTGAGCAGCGTGGTGCTCATCGACGTGCTGCCGATGACGGTGGGCGTGGCCATGCCCGGCGGCGCCTTCAAGCGCGTCATCGAGCGCAACAGCCCGCTGCCCGCGCAGCGCTCCTTCGCCATCACGACGAACAAGGACAACGAGGAGTTCCTCGAGCTGTCCATCTTCCAGGGCGAGGACAACCACATCTCCGCCAACGAGTACCTGGGCACCGTGCGCATCGAGGGCCTGCCCCGGGGGCCGAAGGGCTCCGTGCGCGTGGCGGTGACCATCAAGCTCGACTCCGAGTGCGTGCTGCACGTGGAGGCGCGCGAGTACTCCACGCGCAAGGAAGTGAAGGCCACGCTGGCCACGCGCTACTCGCCGGAGGAGCTGCAGAAGCAGCTCCAGGTGAGCAAGGAGTCGGTGAAGGCGGCCGAGGATCGCCGTGGCGCCGACCTCAAGGAGCGCGCCGGTGGCTTCTGGGGCTTCGTGAAGAAGGCGCTGAAGCGCAAGTAGCCGCGCGCCCATGACGGCCACCGCGCCCCGGTACATGACGCGCTTCAGGTGCCTCGCGGAAGCCTGCGAGGACACCTGCTGCGCGGGGCTCACCGTCACCATCGAAGGGGCGCCCCTGCAGCGGCTGCGCGAGGCGGTGGCGGGCGGCCCGGACGCGGAGCTGGTGGAGCGCTTGGTGCGGCCGGAGGGCGCCGGCCCGGACGCGGCGCAGGTGCAGCACTTCGTGCGGCCGGAAGAGGGCGGTGGCGCGGTCATCGCGAAGCGGGAAGACGGGCACTGCGTGTTCCTGGACGCAGGGAGGCTGTGCTCGCTGCACCGGAAGTACGGTGAGCCCGTGCTGTCGGACGCGTGCTCCACGTTTCCGCGCACGGCCACACGGTGGGGTGAGCGACTGGAGGTGGCCGGCACGCTGGCGTGTCCCGAGGTGGCCCGGCTGTGCCTGCTCGCAGAGGACGGGCTGGAGCCGGTGCCCGTCTCCGAGGACCTGGCCGTGCGTCCGGAGGCGGCGCGGCGAATCGGTGGAGATGCGTGGACGCGGCATGCGGAGGCCGTGCGCGCCACGGCGCTGGGGGTGCTCCAGCGGCGGGAGCTTCCGTACGCGTCACGGTTGTTCGCGCTGGGACAGCTCGCGCTCCGGCTGGACGGGTTCTACTTCCGGGGGACGGAGGCGTTTGGAGACGAAGCGGATGCACTGCTCCACGACGTGCTGCGCTCCTTCGCGTCGCCCGACACGCTGACCGCGATACACGAAGGCTTCTCCGCGCTGGTGCTGCCCGGAGGACCGTGGGCGGGCATCTGCGCCACCGTGCTCAAGGCCCGCGCGGGCTCCGTGCGGAGCGAGCGCTTCCACACGCTGGTGCGCTCGGTGCTCGCGTCCTACGGGGGCGCGGACTCACCGGACGAGGTGTGGCGTCTGCACGCGGAGCGGCGCGAGCGATTGGCACCCGCGCTGGCCGAGCGGATGGAGCAGTACTTCCGCCACCACGCGGTGAACCACTGGCTGCGCCACCCGTTCACCGACTCGCCCCGGCTGCTGGACTACGTGTTCCGGCTGACGCTGCGCGCGGCGGTGCTGAAGTGGACCCTCTTCGGGCACCCCACGGTGGTGGCGCTGTGTGAGGACGGAGCAGGGGACACGGCCCGGCTCGACGCCGCCGCCGTCGAGTGCTTCCAGCTCATCGCCAAGCACGTGGAGCAGGCGCCGGAGCTGCACTCACTCGCGACGGGCCTCGCGGGCCACGGTGGCACGGAGACGCTGGGCCGGATGCTGGTGCTGTTGAAGGGGCTCTGACTCAGCAAGAGCCCCCGGGGCAACGACTGCGCCTCAGGAGGACGAGCGGGGCTTCGCGCCCAGCCGCTGCATCGCCTGCTGGAAGACCGAGTAGTCCTGCGCCCCCTGGAGGCCGAACTTGTCCCCCAGGATGAAGGTGGGCACCGCGTTGATGCCCAGCTCGTGCGCCTGACGCACCGAGTCCTCCACTGCGTCCTTGTATCGGCCCTCCTCCACGGCCTGCTGCACCGCGTCCGGGTCCAGCCCCGCCTCCTGGGCCGCGCCCCGCAGCGTGTCCCACTGCCAGAGGTCCTGCCCCTCGCTCCAGTAGCGCCGGAGGATGGCCGCGTTGAAGGCCTCCAGCTTCCCCTGCTCACGGGCGTACTCGGCCGCCTGGTGAGCACGCCGGGTGGACGGAATGACCTCCCGCTCCACCATGGTCAGCCCGGCGGCGGCCGCGCGGCGCTTCAAGGGGTTGTTGGGGTCCTTCATCTTCTCGCGCACGTAGGCCGGCAGGGGCAGCCCCTCCGGGGGCGTCTCCGGGCGCAGGAAGAACGGACGCCAGTCCACCTGGACGTCATATTCCTTCTTCAGCTTCTCGACCTCCACGAGGCCGACGTAGCACCAGGGTCAAACGAAGTCGGACCAGACTCGGACGATGACAGGCTCGCTCATGGCCCTGCCTCTAACAGCCACGCCGCGCCCCGTCACGGCGAACTGAACTTGTGGAAGTAGACAGCGCCCCCTCCAGCGGGCACCGTCCACCCCCGAACGCACCCCCACCCAGGAGGACACCTTGTCGCTGTCGCTTCTCGCGGCCCTGGCCCTTGGCGCCACCCCGGCGCCGGCCCGGCCCCAGCCCTACACCATCCAGGACCAGGTCACCCTGCGCCGGCTCAGCAACCCGCGCGTGTCCCCGGATGGAAAGCAGATTGCCTTCGTCCTGCGCTCCACCGACATGGAGGCCAACCGCGGCCGCAATGACTTGTGGCTCGCCAACCTCGACGCGGAAGGTGCCACCCCGCGCCAGCTCACCTCGCACCCGGACTCCGACAGCGAGCCCACCTGGGCCCCGGACGGCAAGAGCGTCTTCTTCCTCTCCTCGCGCGGCGGCTCCTCGCAGGTGTGGCGCCTGCCCGTGGACGGCGGCGAGCCCCAGCAGGTGACGAAGCTCCCGCTCGACGTCGGCGCCTTCCGCCTGTCGCGTGACGGCAGCCAGCTCGCCGTGGCGCTGGACGTCTTCCCCGACTGCGCCACGCTGGAGTGCAACACCCAGCGCGACGCAGAGCGCTCCAAGAAGAAGACCACCGGGCGCACCTACGACAAGCTGTTCGTGCGCCACTGGGACACGTGGAAGGAGGGCAAGCGCTCGCACCTGTTCGTCGTCCCCGTGGCCGGTGGCACGCCCGTGGACGTGATGAAGGGCATGGACGCGGATGCCCCGTCCAAGCCCTTCGGCGGCGCGGAGGAGTTCTCCTTCACCCCGGACGGCAAGGGCGTGGTGTTCACCGCGCGCGACGTGGGCCGCACCGAGTCCTGGTCCACCGACCTGGACCTCTTCCTCGCCTCCACGGACGGCAAGGCGAAGCCCCGCAAGCTCACCGAGAAGAACCGCGCCACGGACACCAGCCCCGTCTTCAGCCCGGACGGCAAGACGCTGGCGTACCTGGCCATGTCCCGCCCCGGCTACGAGGCGGACCGCTACCGCGTCATCCTCCGCACGTGGCCGGGCGGCCAGGAGCGCGTGCTCGCCGAGCCGTGGGACCGCTCCGCCGGCGCCCTCGCCTGGAGCGCGGACGGCAAGACGCTCTACGCCACCGCCAACCACCTCGGCCAGCAGCCCGTCTTCGCGCTGGACGTCGCCAGCGGCAAGGTGACGCAGCTCACGAAGGAAGGCACCGCGGACTCGCCGCAGCCGGCCGCCGGGGGCCGCATCGTCTACGTGCATGACGACCTGGACTCGCCCGCGGACCTGCACGTCATGAACGCGGACGGCAGCGGCTCGCGCCAGCTCACCCAGGTGAACCAGGAGCACGCGGCCCGCCTGCGCTTCGGCGCCTTCGAGCAGTTCGAGTTCCCCGGCTGGAACAACGAGACGGTGCGCGGCTACGTCGTGAAGCCGGTGGACTTCGATGCGAAGCGCCAGTACCCCGTGGCCTTCCTCATCCACGGCGGCCCCCAGGGCTCCTTCGGCAACCACTTCCACTACCGGTGGAACCCGCAGACCTACGCGGCCCGCGGCTACGTGGCCGTGATGATCGACTTCCACGGCTCCACCGGCTACGGCCAGGCCTTCACCGACTCCATCCAGGACGACTGGGGCGGCAAGCCGCTGGAGGACCTGAAGAAGGGCCTGGCCGCCGCCCGCGAGCGCTACCCGTTCATCCACAAGACGCGCGGCTGCGCGCTGGGCGCCAGCTACGGCGGGTACATGATCAACTGGATTGCCGGCAACTGGCCGGACGGCTTCCAGTGCCTCGTCAACCACGACGGCATCCTCGACGAGCGCATGGGCTACTTCGACACCGAGGAGCTGTGGTTCCCCGAGTGGGAGCACAAGGGCACGCCCTGGGACAACCCCGAGGGTTACGGCAAGCACAGCCCCATCAACCACGTGGCGAAGTGGAAGACGCCGATGATGGTCATCCACGGCGGCCAGGACTTCCGCGTGGTGGAGACGCAAGGGCTGGGCACCTTCACCGCCCTGCAGCGCAAGGGCATCCCCTCCAAGCTGCTCTACTTCCCCGACGAGAACCACTGGGTCCTCAAGCCGGCCAACAGCGTGCAGTGGCACGACGAGGTGCTGGCCTGGCTCGACCAGTGGACCAAGAAGTAGCCGCGTGAAGTCACGCCGGGGCCCCGCGTCAGGCGCGGGCCCCGGTGTGCCTCATCCCCAGACTCAGGGGATGTTGAAGCACTCGTCGAGGCAGCTCTCCAGCACCTGCGCACAGGAGCTGCCGTCGAGGCACTCCGCGCAGCGCTCCACGCGCTCCTGGCGGTCTTCCTCGTCCTCGTCCTCAATCCACTCGTCGATGCGCTCCGCGCAGGTGCCGGTATCGAGGTCGTCGTCGAAGCACTCCTTGCGCGTGTCGCAGATGGAGTCGGCGTGGTTGGAGCAGCCGGTCAGCAGGGAGCCCAGCGTCAGGACAGCGGTCAGCGTCAGAGTCCGAAGCGTCATGGCGCGGCATCTTGCAACGAAGCCGCGCCTCCCGAAACATCCGGAAGGCGCGGTGCGTCATGGGTGCGAAAATGCACCCGTATTGCGCGTGTGACGGACGCTACTTCTTGGGCGCCGGGGTGGTGGGGGCGGTGGTGCCGCCCTGGGTGCCGTGGCCCATGGAGCCGTGGTCCATGGTGCCGCCCTGGCTGCCATTCATTCCGCCCTGGGAGCCGGAGCCGCCCACGGCCAGGGTGTCATCCAGCTTGCCGAGGAGGGTCCACGCCTGCTCGCGGTGGGCCGGCACCTTCTGGGTGAGCTCCTGCATCATCGCGGTCAGCTGCGGGTCGGGGTTCGTCATGCCCTGCTTCGCCGCCATCACCTTGCCGAGCGTGGCGTCATGGTCGCCCACCTGGCCGGCCATGTAACACGAGTCGAAGGCCGCGCCCTTGAGGACCTGGAGCTCCTCCATGGTGGCCTTGTCCTGCGCCATGACCTTCTTCTCCACGTCGTTCATGGGCTTGGGCATCTCCGCCAGCTTCAGGCCCTTGGTCTTCGCATAGTCCATGAGCTTCTGGTCCAGGGCGGTGTGGTCCTTGACCATCATGCTGGCAAAGGACTTCACGTCCGCGTTCATCGCGTTCTTCTCGGCGAGCTGGCCGAGCTTGATTTCCTGCTGGTTGGCGTAGTGCAGCCGCTCCAGCAGGGCCTTCTCGTCCGTGGGGGCCATGAAGCCCTGGAACTCGGCCGTGCCCTTCATGGCCTTGGCCTGGCCCGGAGGCGGGGCGCCCGTGGAGGGGTTGGCGGCGCCCTGCGCGAGCGCGGCGGTGCCGCCGAAGAGCGAGGCCGCGAGGATGACGCCTTGAATGGTGCGCTTCATGTCGTGCTTCTCCTTGGTTGAGGGGGAATTCGTGAAGTCCGGCGGGAGGGTTCAGTGGCGCGCATGCGGCTCCTCCTGGGAGGGCTCGCGCGCCGAGCGAGAGGGGGCGGGCGGGAAGCGGGGCGCGGGGACGGGCTCGACGGTGGGCTCGCCCTTCTGCCAGGGCCAGCGGCCCTCCAGCTCCACGGTGAGGGTGAAGCTGAGGAAGGTCCGGATGAGGACGATGAGCCCCAGCACGAGGACGCCGCGCAGGCTGGGCTCCTCGCTGACGGTGCGGATGATGTCGGCGGCGACGAGGAACTCGAGGCCCAGGAGGATGGCGCGGCCCAGGTTCAGCCGGAACCGGTGGTAGGCCTCACCGGGCGGGAGCCCGCGCCGCCTGGCGAGCAGCACCGTGGCGAGGACGGCCCCCAGCACCATGGCGCCCACGCCCGCCATTTCCATGACGTGCGCGGCCAGCGGGATGAGTGAGCGCAGCTCCATCGTGCCTCCCCGCGCGTGAAGCTACGCACGGGGTGCAGAGCGACCACGGAAGGGCGGGCGCCCGGCGGCTCGGCTGCTACAGCCCGGGCGGTCAGCGCCCGGCGTCGGGAGCCGGCGGCGGGGGCGGGGCCTGCTTCGGCTCGCCCGCACCCCCGGCGGCCGGGACGTTCATCTCCGACAGCTCGCCCTCCTCCTTGAGGAAGATTTGAGCCGCGCGGTCGACGTCCTCGGGCTTGAGGTTGGTGAGCTGCGAGGTGGCCAGCCGGGCGCGCGTGGCCAGCGCGGACTCGCCCAGCGAGCTGTGGATGCGGGTGAGGGCCAGGTGGATTTCCGGGTCGAACGGGTCCGACGCCAGCGCCTCCAGGTAGGCCGTCTTCGCCTTGGGGTAGTCCTTGCGGTGCAGGAGGATGCGGCCCAGGTGCACGTTGGTGGTGGGCGAGCCCGGGTACACGCGCAGGCTGCCGCGCAGCACGCTCTCCGCCTCGTCCAGCCGCTTCAGCTCCAGCAGGGCCAGCGCGTACTTGTTGGACACCGACTCGTACTTGTCGCCCACCAGCTTGTGCGCCTTGGCGTACTCCTCCGCCGCTGCCTTCACCCGGTTGCGCTCGCGCAAGAGCTCACCCAGGTGGGCGAACTTGCGCGCCGGAACCTCCTCCACGTTGTCGAACTCGCCGAAGGAGATTTCGCGGCCCTTCTTCTCGTCCTGCCCCTTGCCCTTGGTGTCCTCCTTCAGCACCACGCGGTCCTCGCGCGGCAGCAGCTCCGGGGGGAAGGGCTGCTTCTTGATGTGGGCCAGCCAGGACTTCTCGAAGAGGGCGAAGGGCATGCCCATGGCCGCCTCCACCGCCTTGCGGTCCTTCTGCCCGGCCTTCAGCTCGTGGATGATGGCGCGCAGGCCCGCGGAGCCCTTGGTCTGGTGCACGTAGTCGATGGCGTAGAAGACCTCGGCGAAGGCGGTGGCCGCGTCCTCCGCGGTGGGCAGCATCGCAATCGACGGGTGCATCTTCTCGAAGGGGACGAGCGTGTCCGCCTTCACGCGCTTGCCCAGCAGGGCCAGCGTGGAGGGCGTCATCGCCATGCCGGCCTTGCCGCGCCAGCGCGACTCCAGGAACTTGGCCATGCCCTCGTGCAGCCAGATGGGGACGGTGTTGCGGCTCATCTGGCTGATGACGAGGTGGATGTACTCGTGTGCCAGCGTGTCCTGCCAGTCGTAGCCCTGCGCCACCGCCTTGGGGCTGGTCACTATCAGCTTGTTGAACTTGCAGATGGCGATGGTGCCCGTCGTCTTGATTTCCTTCTCCTTCAGCGTGCTGACGCGCGACAGCTCGCGCGCGTTGTTGACGACCTCGACGCGAGTCTTGCCGCCCGGCGGCGTCCAGCCCAGGTCCTCCGCCATGGCGCGGTGGATGGCCTCCAGCGTCTCCAGGGCGTAGGGCACCAGCACCTCTTCCTTGCCCTTGGGGTACAGGAAGATGAAGTGCTCGCTCTCCGCGCGCAGGTGGTTCTTGACGATGTCGCGCGTGTCCTTGGCCAGCCGCAGGTAGCTGCCCGGCCTGTCCTCGATGTTGGCGCCCTCCAGCAGGGTGGCCGCGTCCACGTAGCGGCCCTCCTCGAAGGCCACGCGGCCCTGGTAGAACTTGAGGGGCTCCAGGTCCGACGGGATGAGCTGCTCCACCTCCGCCAGCTCGCGCTTCGCGCCCGGGACGTCCCAGTCGTCCAGGGATTGCTCCACGCGGCCCAGCCGGTTCTTCACCTCGTCCTTGAGGGAGGCGTCCTGCGCCCACGCCGCCGGGGGCAGGCAGAAGAGGGCCACGGCCAGCACCGGGAGCAGGGCCCGCGGGGCCCGCGGCGACTCGTGAATGGGGTGGCTCACTTCACCAGCTCCTCGTAGTAGCGCTTCACCTGCTCGCGGTACTTCTCCGGGGCGCCCTGCTTCATCGCGTCGAGCAGGTCCTTGCGGAACTCCTTCGGCGCCTGGAAGGCGTCCTCGTCCGGCAGCTCCACCTGGTTGCGTGGGTCCTTGCCGTTGCCCTCCTGGCGGCGGGCGCCCGCGCCCATGGGCAGGGGCAGGCCGCCCTTGCCTCCGCGCTGGCCCTCCTGCATCTGCCGCTGGAACTGGCGCAGCCCCTCCAGCGCCGCCTGCTGCTCACCGAAGCCGCGGCCCGGGTCCTTGCCCTGCATCCGCTGCGCGGCCTCGCCCATGCGCTGGCCCACGCCCTCCATCTGCTGCGTGGCCTCTTCCCCGAAGAGGGGCGCCATCTGCCCCATCTCCTCCATCTGCTGGCGCAGCCCCTGCGCGCGCTGCTCCAGCTGGCCCTGCTGCTGGGCCAACTGCTGCAACTGCTGTTTCTCCTGCTGGGACAGCTGCGAGCCCGGAGGCGGGAAGAGCGACTGGAGCTGCTGGTTCACTTCTTCCACGCTGCGGGCGTCGCGCTCCAGCCGCTGGGCCAGCTGCGCGGACTGCTCGCGCACCTCGGGCGGGTTGCCGAACATCTCGTCGAGCTGCCGCTGCTGCTCGCCCATCATGGACAGCTGGCGGGAGGCATCCTCCGCGCGGGCCGCGGCCTCGGCCGCCAGGTCGAAGTCGTTGACCTTGAGCGCGTTCTCCACGTTCTGCAGCTCGGACTGGGCCTCTTCCAGCGGACGCGCGGCGCGGCTGTTGAGCTGCTCCGGCTTGAGCTTCTTGTAGCTCTCCTGGGCCTGCTGCACCTTGCGCAGCAGGTCGTCCTTGAGGGCCTTGCCCTTCTCCGCCAGCCGCTCGCGGTTCTGCGAGCGGGCCTGGTCGCGAAGCTGCCGCGTCTGGTCCGCGACCTTCTGCTGCTCCTGCACGGTGCTCTGCAGCTCCTCCATGAACTTGCCGAACTTCTCCACCAGCTCGGGGTTCTGCTCGGCGCCGAACTCGCTGCCCTCCTTGTCCAGGTTCTGGAGCATCTCGTCCATCTGCATGCCCAGCTCCTGGAGCTTCGCCAGGGCCTCGTCCGTCTTGCCCTCGCGCATCAGCTTCTCGACCTGCTCGAGCGCGCCCTGCATGTCCTCTTCCTTCATCAGCTCGTTGAGCGCCTCGGCGTTGAGGTGCTCGTCGCGGATGCCCTTGCGCATCTCCGCCATGCGCTGCATCAGCTCCTGGATGCGGGCCTTGAGCTGCTGAATCTGCTCCATCACCACCTGGCGGGCCTCGTCGTCCGGCTTGTTCTTGTACTGCTCCACCAGGTTGGCCAGCTCGCGCCGCTCGTTGGCGAGCTGCTTGGCCAGGTCCTGCAGCGCCTCCAGCTTCTGCCTGTCGAGCAGCGACTCCAGGTAGAGGATGTCCTTCTCCAGCTCCTCTATCTCCTCGTTGACGACGGCGGTGAGGCGGTTGCCGGTGCCCCAGTCCTCGCCCCGGGCGCGCTGGGTGCGCAGGAAGAGGCGGCGGAACTCGGCGGTGCCGTTGATGTGGCTGCCCAGCGACTCGGAGATGTGGCTGAGCGCGGAGACGAGCTCGGTGGGGACGTCGCGCTCGCGCGCCAGCTCCTGGGCCAGCGTGCGCAGGTCCGTCACCAGCTGCTGACCGCTGGTGTCCACCGAGGCCGCCGAGGCCACCGCCTGCACGTCCTTCTGCTTCACGCGGTCCGGGCCCTCGAGGCGGTCCGCGAGGTGGTCCACCATGCGGCCCCACAGCTGCTCGGCCTTCTCCAGCGCGGCGCGGCGGTGCTCGGCGGCGGAGTAGACACGCAGCACCTGGGTGCGGCTGACGCCCTTCTTCGGGCCCTCCACCGCGTCGTTGTCCAGCGCCTCCACGTAGTACGAAATCCTGTCACCGGGGTCGACCTTGAGCGTGCCCAGATCCCAGTCGAAGGTCGCGCGGTTGCGGCGGCCGTCCTCGCGGCGCAGCGGCACGCGCGTCTCCTTCGGCGAGCCGGGCAGGCGGTAGACGAGCGACAGGCCGGACAGGCCGTAGTCGTCCGTGGCCTCGTACTTGAGCGTCACCTTGTCGCCGGGGTCGACCTCCAGCTCCACCGCGGGCGTCATCAGCGTCACCTGCGGCGCCTTGTCGGCCTCCACGTTGAGCGCGATGTCCGGGCCCTTGGCGAGCTGCTTGTCGCGCGCGCCGTAGAAGATGAAGTGGTAGTGGCCGGACTGCTTCGCGACGAAGGTGCCCTCCAGGTCCCGGTTGCCGGTGACGGTGAGGGGCAGCGCCTGGCCGTTGACCACCAGCTCCGCGCGCTCCACCACGCGGTCCGAGCGCGTCTTGAGGACGACCTCGGTGCCCGCCGGGGCGCTCACCTCGCCGTTGGTGCCGGGCACGGTGCGCTGGGCCAGCCCCGTGTACGCGGGGTAGCGGTACGTCAGCTCGATGTCGCCGGTGATGGGCTCCACCTGCATCGGGGCCACCGGGCTCCTGGCCAGCTCGCGGATGCGCGCCAGGCCCGCGGACCACTTCCCGCCGAGCAACACCATCAGCACCGCCAGCGCCAGCAGCACGCCGCCAGAGGCCAGCGCGGCCTGGCGCACGGGACGGCCGTCCACCACGGAGCGCACGTCCACGGTGCGCACCCGGGTGTCCATCTGCTGGAGGAAGGCATCGGCCAGCTCGGGAGACCCGCCGGCCTCGGAGTCGCCCTGGTGCTTCAGCTCCACGGCGGCGAGCACGTCCAGCGACAGCTCCGGGCGCCGCAGGCCCACGAGCCGCGCGGTGCGCGCGTCGTCACCCACCTGCTTGCGCGCGAGCCACAGGCCGAAGGCGCAGGCCACGGCGACGCCCACCGGGAGGGCCAGCCAGAGGAGGGAGCCGCCCAGGCGTGGGGCCACCAGGCCGAGGAAGCCGCCGGCCGCGAGCAGCACCCCGGCGGCGCAGAGGCCCAGCATGCCGCCCTGGAGCCACAGGTGCCGGCGCTGGCGGGTGCGCACGGCGGACAGGAGGGCCTCCACCCCCGGCGACCGCGCCCCGGAGCGGGCCCGGGAGGCCGGCGCCGACGGGGGCGGGGGAGGCGGGGGCAGCAGCTCGGGGCCTGGGGTCTGCGGGGTTTCGAGGTTCACGCTGTCCTGTCCGCTCTGTGGGGAGGCAACCCCCACCGGGGCGACCTATTTCCCGATTCTCTAGCAGCCTCCCTTCCGGCGCGAGGCGTCAGGCGCCACGGCGGAGCGGAAGGGGGCCCGGGTGTCAGGCGCCGGAAGGAGGTGGGAGGGGAGGGTCTGGGAGGCAACGCGGGAGACGGGCCTCGGCCATCCAGGAAGAGGGCTCCCCGGGTGGGGTGGGGAAGGGGCCGGTCGGCCCGAGGCTCGGCCGGCCCATGCCCCTTCGTTTTTCACGGAAGGGGCGGGTCAAAGGTCAGCGCGGGGCGGACTTCCGGGGCCCGGCCTCGCTGCCTTCCTCGTCCGGCGTGGGCACGCCGCCCAGCTCCTGGGCGAGCGCGGTGAGCACGTCCTGGGTGCACAGGATGCGCGTGCGCGACATCCGCGACAGGACGCGCTGCACGGAAGCCTCCACCGTACCCTCGGAGGGGATGTCGAGCGCGCGGCCCGACTCCGTGAGGGCGAACAGCGCCTTGCGCCCGTCGAGCGGGTCCGCCTTGCGCTCCAGCAGGCCCCGCTTCTCCAGCCGCTTGAGGACGCCCGTGAGGGTGCTGGGGTGGACGTGGAGAATCTGCGCGAGCGTGCCCGCGGTGATGCCGGGGAAGCGGCCCACCAGGCGGACGACCAGCCGCTGCGGACCGGTGAGCCCCAGCGTGGACTCCATGCGCTTGGACGTGGACTGGAGACCGTGGTCCACCGCCCAGAGCAGCCGCATGAACTCGAGCACCTCTCCGAGCGGAGGACCCTTCGGTCGCTCGCCTTCCGGTTGCTCCGGCTCCCCACCAGCCGTGTCCTTCAGGGGTGCATCATCCCTCACCTGCGGCCTCCAAGTTTCTTTCCAATCGTTTGGGTTCCTAGAAGGTCTACCCCTTCAAGGCGCCCCCTGCTGAGGAAAATCCGTTGTCTGTTGAGCACCCGCAAGCCAGGCACCCGGGTTCCCCACCTTTCATGGCCGTCCCAGGGAGGGTGTGGCCCGTGACGGCCCGGAGGTTGGAGGGGGTCGCCTGCCTGGCTGACCGCCGGGCAGGGCTGCGCAAAAGAGAAGGGCGCCAGCCTCACGGCGGGCGCCCTTCTGGCTGCCATCGGTCAGGCCCGCGGGACTACGGGGCCGGGGCCACGGTGGGCTTGGGCGCGGGCTTCTGGGCCGGGGCCGCGGGCGCGGCCGGAGCCGCCACGGGGGCCGGCTCCTCCTTCTTGGGCTCGGGCGGCATCTCCAGCGCCTTGCCCTTCTCCTTCGCGATGCGGCGGTACCACTCCTCCGAGTACTTCGGGTGGTTCACCTTGCCCTGCTCGTCGCGGACGTTGCCGTCGATGTACTTCACGAGGAGGTTCTCCCCCAGCTTGCGCCAGCGGCTGTGGACCTTCTCGCCCTGCTTCACCGAGTAGGCGGTGAGGTACTGGCGGGCCTCCTCGGGGCTGCGCTTGTACTGCTCCAGCGCGGCCTTCTCGACCTCGGCCTGGTCCGCGAAGAACTGGCCCTCCAGGGCGTTCTGCTCGCGCTGCACGTCCACGGACATGTCGCTCCAGCGCGCGTAGGCCTGGTTGGACACCCAGTTGAACACCCAGAAGGACGAGTCCCAGGAGAAGGTGCCGCGGTTGGCCACGCCCACGGCGAAGTTCTTCGGCACGTCGCGGATGCCCGCGTACATGGGCGTGTAGACCGTCATGGCGGTGTCATCCACGCCGAACCAGAGCACGCCGCCGATGGGGGCCGGCATGGACGCGCGCATCTGCGCGACGAGCGAGAAGCCGGTCTGCTGCGTGGAGATGGCGCGCTCGTGGACGTACTTCTTGCCGTCCACCTCCCACGTCATCGGCCGCCAGCGGTAGGGCGCCGCGTACGGGCCCGCGCCCACGTCCTTCGTCATGTCCAGCGGGGTGCCCTCGAAGTGGTCCCGCATCAGCGCCATGACGTCCTGCACGGACAGCTTCTTGTCCGGCTTCACCCACAGGTCCAGCCGCTTGTTCGGCGCCGAGCCGTCCGCGTACTCCACGCCCAGCTTCATGGACGGCGCCGCGCGGCGGAAGATGCTCCACACGCGGCCTTCCGCGAAGCGCTGCCCGCCGAAGTCGAGCGGGTGGTAGGTGTCCGCGAAGCTGAAGTCCTTGTCCGCGCCCTTGAACCAGCCCTTCTCGCGCGCGAAGGAGATGACGTCCTTCGAGTAGAGGGTGTTCTCCTTGTCGTCCAGCGGGAACTGGCGGATGCGGGCCTGGTTGGCGTGGGCGGAGATGTAGCCCTCGGGCAGCTTGCGGGCGACCCAGACGGCGCCCTTCTGGCCCTTGCCCTTGCCAATCAGCTCCATCAGCCACGCCTCCTTGGGGTCGGCGATGGAGAACGTCTCTCCGGTGGAGGCGTAGCCGTGCTCGGCCACCAGCTGCGTCATCACCTGGATGGCCTCGCGCGCCGTCTTCGCGCGCTCCAGGGCGATGTAGATGAGCGAGCCGTAGTCGATGATGCCCGCGGGCCCGGCCAGCTCGTCGCGGCCGGTGAAGGTGGACTCACCGATGGAGAGCTGGTGCTCGTTCATGTTGCCCACGACGGAGTACGTCTCGGGCGCGTCGGGAATCCGGCCGAGGAACTTGCCGGTGTCCCACTCGATGATGTCGCGCATGGCGCCCGGGCCGTTGCGGCGTGCCGGCGTGTGGTACAGCTCGCCGTACAGCTCGTGCGAGTCGGCCGAGTAGGTCATCAGCGTGGCGCCATCCTTCGTGGCGCCCTTGCTGACCACCATGCTGGTGCAGGCGAGCACGGGCGGAGCGACCAGCGCGGCCGTCAGGGGCAGCGCGGTGAGCAGATTCGCGAAGCGTCGGTTCATGGCGGCGCAGACTACCAAGCCGCCCCGGGTTGGCCACCGCTCGCGGCGGTCGCCTCCCTGGCTGCTGCCCGTTGACGCGGTGGGACACGGGCCCGGCGCGGGGCCGGGCCCGCCGTGTGGCGCCCGGCTCAGACGAAGAGGTTCTCGATGGAGAGGTAGCGCTCGCCGGTGTCGTAGTTGAACGTCAGCACGCGGCTGCCGTCGGGAATCTCTCCCAGCTTGCGCTGCACGGCGGCCAGGGACGCGCCGGAGGAGATGCCGACGAACAGGCCCTCTTCCTTGGCGGCGCGGCGCGCGAAGTCGAAGGCCTCCTCCTCGGGAACCTGGATGATGCCGTCGAGCCGCTCCGTCTGGAGAATCTTGGGGACGAAGCCGGCGCCGATGCCCTGGATGGGGTGGGGGCCGGGCGCGCCGCCGCTGAGCACGGGGGACTTGGTCGGCTCCACGGCGAAGACCTTGAGGCGCGGGAAGCGCTCCTTGAGGATTTCGGCCGCGGCGGTGATGTGGCCGCCGGTGCCCACGCCGGTGATGAGGTAGTCGAGCCCCTCGGGGAAGTCCTGGAGGATTTCGCGGGCGGTGGTGCGGCGGTGGACCTCCACGTTGGCGTTGTTCTCGAACTGCTGGGGAATCCACGAGTTGGGCGTCTGGGCCGCCAGCTCCTGGGCGCGGGCGATGGCGCCCTTCATGCCCTGGGCGCGCGGGGTGAGCTCCAGCTTGGCGCCGTAGGCGGCCATGAGGCGGCGGCGCTCGATGCTCATCGACTCGGGCATGACGAGGGTGAGCTGATAGCCCTTCACCGCGGCGACCAGGGCGAGGCCGATGCCGGTGTTCCCGGAGGTCGGCTCGATGATGATGCTGTCCTTCTTGAGCACGCCCCGGGCCTCGGCGTCCTCGACCATGGACAGCGCGATGCGGTCCTTGATGCTGCCACCCGGGTTGGCGCGCTCGAGCTTCACCCAGACCTCGACGCGCGAGGGGAACAGGCGGTTGATGCGCAGGTGCGGGGTGTTGCCGATGGTCTGCAGGATGTTGGCTGCCTTCATGGTGGGCCTCGGGGTGGAAGGGGGGACTGCAGGATGTGAAAATGGAAGCGGCCCGACACCTCGTTGGAGGGCGGGCCGCGCGAGCGACGGGAGAGGCTCAGGAACGCTTTACGCGCTCTCCCAGGGCTCGGGGCCCGCCAGACAGCAGCAGGCACACGCCACGCGGCAGCAGCAGCAGCACTGAGCGCCAGTCGTGGGGAGCGGGAGGAACATGCGTCCTCCACTATCGCCGCCGTGGATGGCGGCCGTCAATCCGGTGGAACGGACCGTGGAACATGGAGTTTCATCCGCGCACAGGGGCCGGGCCGGTGGAGGGAGTCGAGACATGAGACGGTTCGTGAACAGCAGCAGGAGCGTCGACGGTGAAGCACGCGTGAGCAGGCGGGGACGCCTCGTTGCGTGGGCCGCGCTGGGCGGTCTGGCGTGGGGGCTCGTTGGCTGCGACCCACCTTCACCTCCGCTCTCCGGCGAAGTCCACCTGCCCGAGGGACTCGCCTACCCCCAGGGGGCGACGCTCGAGCTTCAAGCGGGTGTCTCCACGGGGGACTTCGACAGGTCCGTCCCTCCGGTGCCGGACGTTCCGGGGAGCTCCCGGGAGACCTACCGCCAGTCGATTCCACTGGAGGACGGGCAGCGCACGGTGAAGTTCAGCCTGGGCTCGGGAATCGGCTCCTCGAAGTCGGGCAAGTGGCGCGTGGTGGCCTGGGTCGCCCAGGGAGCGGGTGAGGCCGCTCGGAGCAGCGCCCCCATCGGGCATGCGGACGTGGAGCTGCCCTCCAAGTGCGGCCCCTTCGGCTTCTACGGATACTGCGTGGGCCGGTCCGACATCCGCATCGAGATACCGCCGCCGCGGTGAGGTCGGCACGACAAAGCCGCCGCCCAGTTCCCCGGGCAGCGGCTTTGTCTGAGGTTCAGGTGAGGCTCAGGGGCGTGACGCGCGGGCCAGGATGGGCTCGAGCACCGCGGCCAGGTCACCCATCACGTTGATGAACCCGGTGACGTAGCGGTCGGTCTCGGGCACATAGAGCATGAAGCTCTGGTAGCCCGCCGTGCCGCCCAGGTGCCCGACGGCGACGGTCCCCTGGGAGTCGAGCTGCATCACTCCGAGGCCGTAGCCCACCAGCCGGGACTCGGGCTCGGGTGCCGGCTGGAACGCGAGCATGGCGTCCAGGGTGGCAGCACGCTCGAACAGCGCACCGGCGCGGAGCTTCTTCCAGAAGGTGGCGAGGTCGGCGGCCGTGGTCACGAGGGCGTGACCGCCGGAGGCCCCGGCCATCGACGGGTCGACGGCGGTGAAGTCCATCAGCTCGTCTTCGAACGGGACGTACCCGCGAGCGCAGGAGGCCGCGCAGCCCGTGTCTCCCGGCTCGGGCAGCGTCGTGTGCGAGAGCCCGGCCCGCGCGATGACCCGCTCGCGGACGACCTCGCGCCAGCTGCGGCCCTCCGCGGCCGAGAGGACTTCACCGAGCAGCACGTAGTTGGTGTTCGAGTAGGTGTACATCGCTCCTGGAGCGAAGACCGGCGGCTGCGCTGCGGCGATGCCGAGAATCTCGTCGAGCGTCCAGACGTGCTCCGGGTCGGACATGATGGCCATGTTGGTCTCGTCGGTGACCCACTCCGGGATGCCCGACCGGTGGCTGAGCAGCATGGCCACGGTGATGGACTCCGCATTCGCGATACGGGCCGTCACATTCGCCGGCAGCCGCTCCGTCAGGGTGTCGTCCAGCGAGAGCACGCCCCGCTCGGCGGACTGCAGCACGGCGGTGGCGACCAGGGTCTTCAGGATGCTGCCGGCGCGAAAGGCGTCCTGCGCGGACATGGGCAGCTTGCGCTCGACATCGCTGAGACCGGCCGCTCCCGACCAGGACTGGCCATTGCCCGAGGTGACGACCAGCGCGACGCCCGGAGTCACTCCCTGGGCGACGACGTCATCGAGAGTGGCCTGCAGGTCCGCGTGCAGCGACGACGGGGTGGGTTCGTCGTCGTCACCGCAGCCGCTGGCGGTCGCGGCCATGCCGAGGAGCAGGGCGAGGGAAAGCACCGCGCGCCCCAGTCGCGGGAGCAGTGTCACTTCGAGTGTCCGAGCCGTCACGATGTTCATGCTCATGAAACACTGCCGCCGAGCGTGGGTGTCACCGCTCGCGTAGAAAAAACAAGGGCCGCCGCCCTGGGCCACGAGAGAAATCCCGGACGGCGGCCCCCTTTGCCGGAGTTCAGTTCAGGGGTTTTCAGTTGTTCGTGCCGACCACCTCCTTTCCGTCAGGAGGGGCGAGCACCTGCTCGACCTTCAACGTCGTGGGCCCGGCCAGCGCCAGGTGGGCCTTGAGCTTGAGGAACTTCTTCTTCCCGAAGCCCTTCACCCGCACCAGCTCCTCCACCCGCTGGAAGGGCCGCTTCTTGCGATGCTCGATGATGCGCTGGGCCGCCTTCTCCCCGACGCCCGGCAGCATGTCGAGCTGCTCCGCCGTGGCCTCGTTCAGGTTCACCGTGCCCGAGTACTGCGTGCGCAGCTTGCCCGCCTCCGCCACCCCGGGCCCGCACAACAGCAGGCCCAGCACCACCGCGCACAGCCGCCTCACGAGTGGCCACCCACCGGTGCCGCATCCAGCCCCAGCTCACCCGCGTACCGCCCTCCCGCCGCCGCCGTGTCCCGCTTCTCCGCCGCCTCGCGCACGTGCAGCTTCCCGTCCAGGGGCAGCACGTCCAGCAAGACATTCAGCGAGCCGTCCTTGTTGACGAACGCGCTGCCCGCCCGGACCCAGATGCTCCCGCCCTTGCCCTCGCGAATGGAGAACACCGCCAACCGCTTTCCCGCCGTCAGCATCGACCACCTCCACACTCCTCACCGCGCCACCACGGCGCGGCTGCCTCGTCAGCTCGACCGCCTGAGGTCGACGACAGCATGAGCAGGCGGCGTGCCAGCGAGGCTTCCCTCGGAGCGTGTGGAGAGGACCGTACAGGTTGGGGAAATCCGTCCGTCAGCAGGGACGGGCGGCGATGCTCCAGTGGGTTCTCAGGGGGCAAGAGGGCACGGGAGGCGTGCGCTTCATTGCTCCCGCGCCCTTGGCTCGAACCCAGGAACGCTCAGCCGGCGTGGCACTCGCGCGGCGCTACGGCTTGCCGCACAGCCCGCCTTCCTCGCAGCAGAAGCCACCCTCGCAGCAATCGATGTAGCCGAGCGTCTGCCTTCCATCAGGGCACCGCCCAGCAGCAACCATGCTCCCGTCCCCCGGGTCCATGAGCGCTTCTCCGCCCCTGGCGCTGCATTCGCCGCCGGTCAGCGACCCCAGGGGCAACAAGTGCTCTGGCACTTCCTTCGTCATGTCGCCGCAGGCCACCACGCTGAATGCCAGGCCCAGGCCGACTGCAAGGTCGCGCCAGCGCATCGTGAATCCCCAGTCTGCGTTGTATTGAGATGACACCCTGCACCTCGAACGGCCCCTTCCAGCATCATAGCGAGGGGTGTTTGCGCTCGGAGAAAGTGGTTGTGCCGTGAGGACTACCCGCAGACGCCTCTCTACCGGGCAAGCTCCAGGCTCCAGGTCCACTTCCGGGGCGGCGTGGTGCACGGCTGGGAGAACCACGACGACCGACGTACTCCCGGGCGTCGCGGGTCTTCCCCGTTCCCTCGGCGGGCGTTAGCGTCCCGGCCATGGCATCGGGCAGCGGGTGGGTTCGGTTCGCATTCGTGATGGCGCTCCTCGTCGGGGCTGGCTCCCGGGCGCAGGACACGCAGGCGCTTCCCCTGGCGGAGCCCGCCGCGCAGCGCTCCTCCGTGCAGTGGCAACTGATGGTGGGCGGCCTGAGCGCGCTGGATGGGTACTCGGACCTCGGTCACCAGGGCATCTACCTTGGCGCCGGCTGGGAGTTCCCGGGGCTGCGCTTCCGCTTCCAGTTCCTGGCGGGCCTGCCGAACAGGCTGAGGGACGAGCGGACCGAGGTGAACCTGGAGCAGTACACCTTCGGCTTCTGGCTCGACCAGGCCGTGATGCGGTCCGGGGCGTGGCGGTGGGGCGTGGGCGGAGGCGCCGGGGTGCTCGTCTTCGCGCGCTCCGTGGAGCCTCTCTTCCGGGGCGTCGACGCCGCGAAGCCGCGCCTCGTGCCCGCGCTCCTCGTGGGGCCGGACACCTCCGTGCGCTATCGCCTGTCGCGGCTCGTCGCGGTGGAGGGCACCGTCGCGCTGGACGTCGTCCTCGGCAGGCCCGTCATCGGCTACGTCAACGAGCAGGGCTTCCTCCCGCTCCACAGCGGGTGGGCGGTGCAGCCCCGGTTGGGCCTCGCGTTCATGATCCTCCCATGAGCCCTTCGCACCGGCTCCCACCGCGTTCCCACTCCCTACCTGCGCGAGAGTCACCTCCGATGAACCGCACCCCCGCTTCACCCCGTCCCCGCGACCGCCGGGTGGCGCCCGCGCTCCTTCCCGGCGGACTGCTCCTGCTGGGGCTGCTGGCCTGGGGCGGCTGCAGCGTCGAGGACCCCATCGCCTACATCCTCCCCCCGGACTCCGGCACGGGGTCCGAGTCCCTCGGTGACGAGGGGCCGGACGACACGTGGGCGCCTCAGGAGGTACTGGCCGGGGGGCTCCCCGACTGTGCGGAGGACTCACCCGACGCGGGCACCGGGTGCGAGGACGCGGGGACGGCGGAGCCGTAGTTCACAGCGCGCTTTCCGGCGCCCTGTCTTCTCGCGGGCTGGAGGCGGAGCGGCGTGGGCTGTTGACTCACGAGCACCGGCCTCCGGCGGTGGGGAGGTTGCGTCACGCGGAATTCGCATGAGGGGGGGTGTCCGCGCGGAACCCCCGTGCACAGGTTCCGCCCGCTCGCCTCGCGCCGGAGGAGCGTCCTCGTGCTCCATCGCCTTTCTACCCTGGCCTCCCAGTTCCGGGCCGACCGAGAGACCGCGCTGCGCACGGTGAGCGGGCCTGTGCTGGTGTGGGAGTCCGCACCCGCGCAGCTGCTCCCGGTGATGCGCTCGGAGGGCCTCACCCACACGGGGCGCCGGCCCCAGCCCGGCTCGGTGGAGCCCATCGTCTTCGTGGCCCACCCGCGCCAGTGCGGTGCCTCACCCGAGGTGACGGTGGGCCGTGGCCCCGAGTGCGACATCGTGCTGGCCGAGCCCACCGTGTCGCGCATGCACGCGCGTTTCCGCCAGGAGCCGCACACCGGCGTGTGGAGCGTCACGGACCTGGGCAGCCACAACGGCACGTACCAGAACGGCGTGCTCATCTGCCCCGGCCGGCCGGCGCCGCTGTTCCGCCGGGCCTCGCTGCGGCTGGGGGGCGTGGAGGTGCTCTTCCTCCAGCCATGTGCCTTCGAGGAGTACGTCCGCTCGTACTTCCAGCCCTCCCCGGTGCGCTTGACGCGTAGGGGGTGACCCCCTAGAAGGGGTGCGCCCTTGGGTGCCCATGTCGGGCTTTCAAGAGGGAAGCCGGTGCGAATCCGGCGCGGTCCCGCCACTGTGAACGGGCAGCCCTGAGGTCAGGGCCGGGAACTTCGGCAGTCGCCACCCTGGCAGCGTGCTCCAGGGGAAGGTGGAAGGCCCCTTCCGGAATGGCGCGGTGTGCGCCTGACTCCGGAGCCCGTCAGCCAGGAGACCTGCCCGAGGGTGCGGCCGTGTCGTGAAACGGCACGGGCGGGTGGCCTTCTCTCTTCGATGGAGAGAGCGGAAGGCGGAGCATGCGGTGGACCTTCCTCGCCGGGCCCGTGGCCTGCCTGGCGCTCACAACTCCGCTCCTCGCGCGCGCCCAGGACGCCGGGACACCGGACGTGGCCGCCGAGCCCGCGCCCGAGCCTCCCCGCACCACCGTCGTCCGCGGGAAGACGCCGCCACCTCCCGAGTCTCCGGAGCGCAGGGACCCCACCGGCGCGATGACGGTCATCGACGCCCGTGAGCGCGCCGGAGAGGCCCGCGACACGGCGGAGCTGCTGGTGGGCTCGGTGGGCCTGGCGGTGCAGGACTCGGGCGGGTACGGGCAGAGCAAGAGCCTCGTCGTGCGCGGCGCGTCTTCCAACGGCGTGCTCGTGTTCCTGGACGGAATCCCTCTCAATGGCGCGGGCGGCATGGCGGACCTGTCGCAGATTCCCGCCGCGCTGGTGGAGCGCTTCGAGGTGCTGCGCGGCGGCGCGGGCGCGCGCTACGGCTCGGGAGGCCTGGGCGGCGCGGTGAACATCATCACCCGCGCGCCCGGCTCGCGGCTGCGCGCCAGCGGCGAGGTGACGTACGGAAGCTGGGACACGCTGCTGGGCCACGTGGCCGCGTCGGGTCCGCTGCTGGAGGGGCAGGCGCTGCTGCTGGTGCATGCGGGGCGCTCGGACGGGGACTTCGCGTACGACCTCGACGAGCTGCCCGCGGTGGACGACAACCCGCTCACCTCGGAGCTGCGCGCGCGCAACGACGCTCGCGGAGGCGGCGCGCTGCTGCGCTACCGGCGCCGGCTGCCCGGAGGCTCGCGGCTGGACACGCTCGCGGAGCTGTCGCTGGAGGACCGCGCCATTCCCGGCACGGTGCAGAACCCCCAATCCAATGGCAACCAGGAGCTGGGCCGGCTGGCCCTGGGGCTGCGCTGGTCGGGCGCGCTCGGCACGGTGGGGCAGGGCAGCGCGCGGGGCTTCTTCCAGCGTGACGGGCTGGAGGTGACGGGCAGCATCGCGGGCGCGGGCGGAAGGCAGCGGCACTCGGTGGGCGGCGTGGAGCTGGAGGGCCGCGGGCCCCTGGGCACCGCGCAGACGCTGACCGTCACCGTGGCCACCTCCGGTGAGGCCGTCACCGAGGCGCTGGACGCGCAGTCCGCCTCCTGGTGGCGCGCGAGCGTCATGGCCATGGACGAGGTGCGCCTCTTCGGCGGCACGCTGGACGTCGTGCCCTCGCTGCGGCTGGAGCGCGTGGGCCCGTACTGGCTGCTGTCGCCGAAGCTGGGCGCGTCCGTGGCGCTCGGCGGCGGCTTCGGCCTTCGCGCCAACGCGGGCCAGTCCCACCGCGCGCCGTCCTTCCTGGAGCTCTACATCCGCCAGGGCACGCTGCTGCCGAACCCGGGGCTGAAGCCCGAGCGCGCGCTGTACGCGGACGCGGCGGTGCTGTGGCGCTCGGGTGAAGAGGAGCCGCGGTGGAGCGCCACGGTGGGCGGCTTCGCGGCGCTGTACGAGAACCTCATTGCGTACGAGCTGTATCCGCCGCTGCTGGCGCGTCCCTACAACTTCGACGCCGCGCGCGTGTGGGGCGTAGAGGTGGAGGGCGAGGCGAGGCCGCTCCCGTGGCTGGCCGCGAGCACCAGCTACACGTGGCTGCGCACGCAGAACCGCTTCGGAGACCCGCGCTTCTTCGGCAAGGACCTGCCGTACCGCCCGCGCCACAAGTGGGTGGGGCGCGTGCGCGCGGGCCCGGACTGGCTCAACGCCCGCACCGAGGTGCTCTACCAGACGTCGCAGCTCACCAACCGCACCGGCACGCTCGACCTGCCCTCGCGCACGCTGCTGAGCGCGGGAGCCTCCAGCACCTTCCTGCGCGCGCCGGAGCTGACGCTGTCCGTGGAGGTGAAGAACCTCCTCGACGTGCGGGCCTTCGACTTCACCGGCTTCCCGCTGCCGGGCCGCGCCGCCTACGTGACGCTCGCGGTGGCGTTCGACCGGGACGACGCCCCGACTTCCACCTCCTCCACTCCCCAGGAGCCTCATGCCGCGCTGGCCCCGTCTCCCTGAGCTGTTCCTTTCGCGCCCGTGGCTCGCGGCCGTGGTGATGCTGACAGGCCTGGTGCTCACCGGGTGTCCGGACGAGGGCGTGGTGTGCACCTCGGGCCTCACCGTCTGTGGCGACGCCTGCGTGGACCTGAGCGGTGACACCGCGAACTGCGGGGCCTGTGGCAGCGCGTGCGGCGCCAGTCAGACCTGCCAGGACGGTGCTTGCGGTTGTCGCTCCGGCACGGAGGAGTGCGGTGGGGCCTGTGTCGCTACGGCGAGTGACGTGGCGAACTGTGGCGCGTGCGGCAAGGCGTGCGCCGCCGGGCAGGTGTGCGAGGCGGGGACGTGTCGCGAGGGGTGCTCGGCGGGGCTGCTGCGGTGTGGCGGCTCCTGCGTGGATGGGCAGGCGGACGTGCTGAACTGCGGCGCCTGTGGCAACGCGTGCCCGGACGTGCAGTCGTGCCACGCGGGCCGGTGCGCGTATGACGTGGTGACGGCCTGCTACACCAACGGGCAGCTCGTGGGCATCCAGGCGGGGACGGACCGGCTGGGGCCCCGGCGCCAGTTCGGCTCGGGCGTGCAGACGCTCGCGGCGTGGGAGGGCTTCGTGCTCGCCGCGGACGCGACGAACTCCAAGCTGCTCCAGGCCGCGGGCGGTGAGCTGGGCGGCGTGGTGGAGGAGGACTCGCTGGGCTCGGTGGCCAGCTCCCCCAACGACATCTTCGTGGACCCGCCGTACGTCTACGTCGTCGACTCCATCAACAACACGCTCCAGGTGCTCAAGCGCGAGGGCCCCGCCCAGGGGGGCGGCCTGGGGCTGCGCACCGTGGCGCAGCTCAACCTGGGGACCAACACCAGCCCGCAGGCCGTCACGAAGTGGGGCAGCGCTCTCTACATTCCGCTGTTCGGCACCGCCGGCAGCAACTGGCAGAAGGGCAACGCCGTGGCCCGCGTGGACGTCTCCAACCCCGAGCAGCCGCGCGCGCTGGACACGCTTCCGCTCACCGGCCTGGACCTGAAGTCCTTCGATGGTGGCACCGTGCTGCCGCTGCCGTACTCGGCGACGGCGACGGACGCGGGCGTGTACGTGGCGCTCACCAACCTCAACCCCTTCAACAACTACCTGCCCAACGGCCCGGGCATGCTCGCGAAAATCGACCCGGCGGACGGTGGGGTGAGCGCCATCGACCTGGGCGCCTCGGACTGTCTCAACGCGGGCTATGTCGAGGCGGTAGACGGGCAGCTCGTGGTCGCCTGCCTGGGCGAGGCCCTCTACGACTCCTCCACGGGCCACAGCGCCAGCGCCGTGCGTGCCACCGGGCTGGTGCTGGTGAAGGACGACGTGCCCGTGGCGTCGTATGCGCTTCGCTCGGGCTGCGAGCCCGGCACCCCGGGCTGCCGCATCGCCGTGGCCAGCCGCTTCGCGGTGGCGGGTGGCGCCGTGTACCTGGGGGACACCAACGCCGGCCGCGTCTTCGTGGTGGAGGTGCGAGATGGGCAGCTCGTGGAGCGCCGGGGCTTCACCTCGCCCCAGGCGCAGGGCCCCGCGCTGGAGGCGTGCCCCGTGGACCCCCGGCGGACCGTGTCCAATGCCATCGACCTCACCGCGCTGCCGTGAAGGTGTCCGTCCTTGCTTCGTCCCCTCTGTCGCCGTGACTGTCTCGAAGGTGAGCCCGCCGTGAAGATGAACGTGAGTCCTCGCCCCGTGGGGCTGGTCGTGATTGCCGCCGTGCTGTGTCTCGTCGCGGGTGTGGCGGACGCGGCCAGTGCCCCCACGCACTCGGGGCCCCGCACGCTGGGCCCGCCGGCTCCGGCGAAGGTGCGGCGCGTGGTGACGCTGGCGCCGTCGCTGACGGAGATGGTGCTCACCCTGGGCGCAGGGAGCACGCTGGTGGGCGTGTCCCGCTTCGACGAGGCGAAGGAGGTGGAGAAGCTTCCGCGCGTGGGCGGCTTCACCGACCCTTCCGTGGAAGCGGTGGTGGCGCTCAAGCCGGACCTCGTCCTGGTGCAGCCGGGGCCGGGGAACCAGCGGCCCGTGGAGAAGATGGCGGAGCTGGGCGTGCCCGTGCTGCTGCTGCCGCTGCACTCCGTGACGGATGTGCTGGCTGCCATGCGCGCGGTGGGCCGGGCGCTGGGCCGCGAGAAGGAGTCGGAGGCCGTCGTCACTCGCATCGAGGCCACGCGCACCCGCATCCGCGAGGCCGCGAAGAAGCTCCCCGCGCCGCGGGTGCTGTTCGCCTATGGCTTCGAGCCGCTGGTGGTGGCCGGGCCTGGCTCCTTCGCGCACGAGCTGCTGCGCGACGCGGGCGGCGTCAACGTGGCGGCGGACGCGGGCTCCGCGTACCCGGTGTACTCGGTGGAGCGCGCGGTGCGGGCCCGGCCCGACGTGGTGGTGGATGCGGCGGACGTGGACGTGGGCAAGGACAAGCTGCGCGCCCTGCCGGGACTGGCGGAGGCGCGCTGGGTGGAGGTGCCGTCGCTGGCGCTGCTGCAGCCCGGCCCGTCGCTGGGGCGCGGGCTGGAGGAGTTGTTCAAGCTGCTGCACCCGGAGCCGGCGAAGGCGCCGTGAGGAACGCCGCGGTTCATTCCGTCTCCGAGCCGAGGTGCGAGGTGAGCTTCCGGACGGGCCGGTATGCAGAGGGCTTTCGGGGCGATGACGGCCGGAGTAGATGCGTCCGGGTCTTCGCCCTGGGGTCCCCCGCCCATGCTCCGCCGCCTCGCGCTCCTCCTCGTCCCCGCTGGTCTCCTCCTCGGTGCCTCGCTGTCGCCTCGCAGCGCCCACGCCCAGGCCACGCCTCCGGCACCCGCCGTGACTCCCGCGCCCTCGTCGACTCCAGCCCGTCCTCCTGCCTCCAGGCGCAAGCCCGCACCCGTCGAGGCCCCCGCGCCCGCCGCGACGCCTGCTCCCATTCCTTCCGCGCCACCGCCCGTGCAGGCCGTGGAGTACACCTTCCTGCGCCGCGAGGACCCGGAGACGGACCTCGCGCAGCTCCAGCAGCTCGGTGCGGAGGGCTGGCGCGTCGTAGCCACCGTCGACGTGGATGGCAGCACCCGGCGCTACGTCCTCATGCGGCCCAAGCAGTGAGCGGCATGGGCGCCTGCTTCGCACACGGTGACGGCGCCTGGGTGCTCAGCGGCGCTTCGGGGGCTTGCCCGGAACGGGCGGCCGGGGCTTCCGTGCTCATCGTCATGGGGACTTTCTACCTACGAGGTGACGGGACCGCATCCACCCCCGGGACACGCAGGGGGCCTGCCGAAGACCGCCGGGAGTCGGGTCCCGGGTGGAAGGAATGTTCCTTCCAGGCTCGGGAGGCAGGCCGCGGCGTGGAAGGAACGTTCCTTCCAGCAGCCGGGCCGTCCAGGCGAGCGCCGCCGTTCCGGTGCACGCCCTTCGCGTGGTCTGAGTCCGACACCGTCGCTCCGGGCGAGGGGAGGGGCGCTCCGTGACGGACACGGGGAGGCAGCTCGCTCGCGGCGCCATGGGCTTCCGGGCCTCGCGTGCCCTCGCGCTGCTCGGCGGCTTCCTCGCGCTGGCCTTCGTCTCCTTCGCCATGGCCGTGCGCTTCGGCGAGCAGCCCATCTCGCTCACCGCCGCGCTGGGGGAGCCCGCGTCCTCGGACGCCGTCATCTTCTGGTCGCTGCGCCTGCCGCGCGCGCTGCTCGCCGCGATTGTCGGCGCGGGTCTCGCCGCCTCGGGCACCACGCTCCAGGGCCTCCTGCGCAACCCGCTCGCCGACCCGTTCGTGCTCGGTGTCTCCGGTGGCGCGGCGCTCGGTGCCACGGTGGCCATCGCCGTGGGGCTGGGCACCGTGGGTGAGGTGGCCCCCGGCCTGGACGGCGCGCTGACCCGCCTGTCCGCGCCCGCGCTGTTCGCCTTCCTCGGCGCGGGGGCCTCCATCCTCTTCGTCCTCTCCGCCAGCCGGGGCGCCGCGAGGACGCCCTACGCCGCGCTGCTGACCGGGGTGGTCTTCAACTCCTTCGCGTCCGCCGCCATCACCCTCATCAAGACGCTGTCCGAGCCGAACCGGCTCGGCGAAATCCTTTACTGGCTCGTGGGGAGCCTGGGCTACGAGCGCGGCGGCACCCTGGTGCTGTCCGCGCTCCTCCAGGCGGGCGCGCTCGCCGCGATGTGGGCGCTGTCCGGCCGGCTGAACCTCCTGTCTCTCGGGGATGACGACGCGTCCTCGCTGGGCGTTCCAGTGGCGGCCACCCGCCGATGGTTGCTGCTGGTCTCCAGCGTCAGCGTGGCTGGCGCAGTGGCACTGACGGGGCTCATCGGCTTCGTGGGGCTCATCGTCCCGCACCTGCTGCGGCTGGTCTTCGGTCCGGACCAGCGGCTGCTGGTGCCGCTGTCCGCGCTCGGCGGCGCCGCGTTCCTCCTGCTCTCGGATTTGCTGGCGCGGCTGGCCTACCCGCTCTTCAACCAGGACCTTCCCGTCGGCGTCGTCACCGCGCTCCTCGGAGGACCGCTCTTTCTCGTCCTTTTGCGGCGCCGCGTGAGGCTGAGCACAGTGTGACCGGGTGCGCCATGTCGGAGCATTGACATTGCCCTCTACCCGCCGTACTTCCCCGCGCGTCCTCGGTGCCCTCGTGAAATCGCGAGGGCTCAAGGGAACCCGGTGTGAATCCGGGACTGCCCCGCAGCGGTGAACAGGAACGACCGCCGTCACGTTGAGCACTGGCCTTCGGGCTGGGAAGCGACGGCCAGTAGGTGGGCGCCCGCCAGGGCTCCCGAGCCTGTGAGTCCGAAGACCTGCCGAAGACCCGTGCACGTGCACGGACATCACCGAAGCCTCCGAGGGGGGGCGACGGAGGCGTCCAGCTACGTGCGCGCATGCGCCCGGGCCCTGCCTTCGTCCGCATCCCTCCCTGGAGGCCCAACCCGCCCGTGGGGGCGGAGAGGGACTGGGACGCAGATGAAGAGCGCTGAGACGAATCGAACACCACCCTGGAGGAGGGCCGCCGCGCTGGTCGTGGGCACGCTCTCGCTCGCACTGGGCGCCACCGGTTGTGGCCCCGAGTGCACGGACTCCTTCGACTGCCGCAACGAAAAGGGCGAGCCGCCCCCGGGCGAGCAGTGGGTCTGCCGCGACGAGAAGTGTGAGACCGTTCCCGTGCAGCCGCCTCCGACGGGAGACGCCGGCACGGATGCCGGTGTCGTGGACGCGGGCAGCTCGGATGCTGGCAGCGATGCAGGCAGCACGGACTCTGGCACCGAGGACGCCGGTTCTGACGCGGGCGCCGAGGACGCGGGCACCGACGCAGGCCCCGAGGACGCGGGCGGTCCGGACGCAGGACCCGAGGACGCAGGCAGCCCGGATGCAGGACCCGAGGACGCAGGCAGCCCGGATGCAGGACCCGAGGACGCAGGCAGCCCGGACGCAGGACCCGAGGACGCAGGCTCGGACCCGTGCGCCATCGCGTCGCATGACCCGAAGCTGGGAACGCTGAGCCTCCAGCCGGGCTTCGAGGCGCTGGAGTCCGCTCCGCTTCCGGACAAGGTCCTGGCACTGACGGCCTCGCCCGGTCCCGTCTACTCGCTCCATGCGGTGCGTGGCGCCGGCATGGGCACCAACGCCGCCATGTACTCGCTGGGCACCTGGCCCGACCTGCAGCCCTCCAGCACGAAGCTCTACGACATCGTCTCCCCCCAGGACCGCGCCGGCACGGCCGTGGTGTTCGCGGGTGGGTACATGGCGAACGACGGCAGCAGGCTCTTCGCCGGATACACCACCTCGGGGCCCGGGTTCCCCGGCTCCGTGGCCGTGTATGACTTCGAGGCTCCCGCCGCTTCGACCTACGTCTCCGCGCCGAGCAACTTCACCGCCGTGACGTTCTCCGGCGGTGAGACCACCGCGCTCCTGGTGAATGGAGCCGGCCTGGGCACTGTGTCCGCGGGCCTGGGCATCTACGCGCTGGTGACGTCCACCACTCCCTTCACCCCTCGGAAGGTGGCCAGCTTCGCCACGGGCGAGGCTGCTGCCAGCGGCTTCACCGCCGTGAGCCAGAACGGCATCGCGCTGTTCGGCTTCGCCAGCAGCGCCGACTTCTCCAACCGCGCCCGCGTGGTGGCTCGCGACGTGATCACCCAGGCCCTCACCTCTGGCACGCCGGTGGACCTGGGCTCACAGCAGCTGCTCACCGTGGGCAGCGACTTCAACGCCGCGTCAGCCTTCGGCTCGGGCGTGGTGGTCAAGCGCGGCGGCTACAACGAGAACTTCGAGTTCGTCTCCACGGACGTCTCGCGCTACGCGCTGGCGCACGCGAATGAAGGGCAGTCCGTCACCGTCGGCGAGCGCACGCCCGTGCTCGTCTATGCGGACCAGTGCACCTCGGTGGTCGCGCTGGAGCCGCTCGGCTCCGACCTGCTGGTGGGCGTGTCCGACAAGAACGGCCGCCGCCTCGTGCGCATCCGGGTGACGCCATGAGCGCGCGCTTCTGGAGTACCGCGCTCGTCGCGCTCGTGGGGCTCACCGCCTGCGGTGGGGAGCCGGAGGAGAACGCCCCCGTTCCCGTGACGGACCCGGGGCGCGAGCCGGAGGATGAGCGCCCGACGGACGACTCCACCGAGCCGGTGGTCGACCCGGTGACCGACCCCGCGGACCCGTATGCGGACGAGGTCGTCTCCTTCACCCCCGGCTTCGGCGCGGGCTTCGGGCAGGACCGCTTCCCCAGCGTGGTGCTCGGGGCTCCCGTGGGCGTGGGGCCGGACCAGGGCTCGCTCGACGTGCTCTCGTTGGGCCGCTCGGGCTCCATCGTCCTGCGCTTCACCGACACCGCGGTGATGGATGGGCCCGGCGTGGACCTGCTCGTCTTCGAGAACGCCTTCTACGTCGTGACCACCGGGCTCAACTTCACCGAGCGTGGCGTGGTCGCGGTGAGTGACGACGGCGTCACCTGGCACGAGTTCCCCTGCGCCTTCGCCAACGCGGCTGGCGGCTACCCGGGCTGTGCTGGCGTGCACACCGTGCAGGCCAACCCGGCCAATGGCGTCAGCGCCACGGACCCCGCGGTGGCGGGCGGTGACGGCTTCGACCTGGCCACCGTCGGCCTGAGCCGCGCCCGCTACGTGCGCATCCGCGACAGCGGCAACAATGGCTACGGCGGCACGTCCGGCGGCTTCGACCTGGACGCCGTCGCCGTGGTGAATGGCGTGTCCCTCCAGGGAACCACGCCGTGAGCCGGCTCCCGCCACGTCTTTGCTCGCTCCGCCACACGGCGCGTGCGGCCTGCACCCGAGAGCAGGTGGACGTGGCGGGGGGCCGTGGTACGCGACGCCCTCGATACCCGAGCGTCGTGCAGTGATTCCACCGAGGCCTCCGTCGCTGCTCCCGGACGCGAGGCCCCATCCGCCCGAAGAGGCGGAAGAGGAGGCAGGACGTCAATGAAGACCGCCAACCTGAAGCCCACATCCCCCTGGACGAGGACCGCTGCGTTCGCCGTGGCCACCCTCATGCTTGCCCTGGGCTCCGCGGGATGCAGCTCCGAGTGCTCGGACGCGTTCGACTGCCGCAACGACAACGGCCAGCCGCCCGAGGGCGAGCGGTGGACGTGCCGCGACGAGAAGTGCGAGACGGTGCCCATCGACGACGGCTCCCAGCCCGGAACAGACGCCGGGACGGACGCGGGCACGGACGCCGGGACGGACGCGGGTACCGACGCGGGCACCGACGCGGGAGACCCGTGTGTCACGGCCACCCATGACGCGACGCTGGGCACCCTTCAGCTCCAGACGGGGTTCCAGGTGGGGCAGTCCGTCGCGCTGAGGGAGGACGTCCTGGCCGTGGCGGCCTCGCCCGGGCCCACCTATACGCTCTATGCGGTGCGCGGCAGCGGCGCCACCGCGGCCCTGTACTCGCTGGGCATCTGGCCTGCCCTCCAGTCCGAAGGCACGAAGCTCCAGGACGTGGTCTCCGAGGCGGACCGCACCGGCACCGCCAGGGTGTTCCAGAGCGGCTACCTCGTGAGTGATGGCAAGCGGCTCTTCACCGGGTACACCACGGATGCGATGCAGCCCACGGGCTCCATTGCCGTCCATGACCTCGCCACGCCCGCTGCGTCGACCCATGTCTCGGCGCCGCGCAACTTCTCCGCCGCGGCCATCACGTCCGACGTCTCCACCGCGCTGCTGGTCAATGGCGGCGGTCTCGGCTCGACGTCCGGAGACCTGGGCGTCTACGCCCTGGTGACCTCCGCCGAGCGGTTCCCTACGGCGAAGGTGGCGTCGTTCCCCGCCGAGGCTGGCGCGAGTGGCATCACCGCCGTGGCGGGCAATGGCATCGTGGTGCTGGGCTATGCCACGCCCCCGTCCTACGTGAACCAGGCCCATGCGGTGGCTCCGGCGAAGGTGTCCGAGGCCATCTCCTCGGGCACGCCCATCGCGCTGGGGACCCAGCCGAAGTTCGAGGCGGGCAGTGACTTCAACGGCGCGGCGGCCTTCGGCGACGGAGTGGTGCTCAATCGCGGCGGCTATGACTCGAACTACAACTTCATCTCCACGGACCTGTCGCGCTACTCGCTCACCATTGGCATCAGTGACGTGGCCATTGGCGACCGCGAGCCCGTGCTCGCCTATGCGGACCAGTGCACCTCCGTGGTGCTGATGGCGCCCCTGGGCCCGGACCTGCTGGTGGGCCTGCGTGACAAGAACGGCCGCCGCCTCGTGCGTCTCCAGCAGGCGCCATGAGCTCGCGCGGCTCCAGCCTTCTTCTCCGGGGCGCGGCGCTCGCCGTGCTCGTGGCCCTGTCCGCCTGCGGTGACGAGACGGAAGCGCCCGCCACCCCCGACGCGGGGCCGGGCACGGACGCGGGCACTCCCGACAGCGGCACGGACGCGGGCAGCCGCCCGGCGGACCCGTACGCCGACGCGGTGGTCTCCTTCGCGCCCGGCGAAGGCGCCGGCTTCGGACAGGACCTCTTCCCCGGCGTGGTGCTCGGGCCTCCCACGGGCGCGGGCCCCGACAATGGCTCGCTCGACGTGCTGTCGCTGGGCCGCGGCGGCTCCATCACCCTGCGCTTCGACGACGTGGGCCTGGTGGACGGGCCCGGCGTGGACCTGCTCGTCTTCGAGAACGCCTTCGCGCTGCCAGGCGGAGCGACCTACACGGAGACGGGCAGGGTGTCGGTGAGCGAGGACGGCGTCACCTTCCACGACTTCGCCTGCGCCTCCACCGACGCGGCCGGCGGCTACCCGGGCTGTGCCGGCGTGCGCACCGTCCAGGCCAACCCCGCCAACGGCGTCAGCGCCACGGACCCCGCCGTGGCGGGGGGTGACTCGTTCGACCTGGCCACCGTGGGGCTCACACGCGCTCGCTACGTGCGCATCACCGACAGCGGGAACAACCGCTACGGCGACACGGCCGGCGGCTTCGACCTGGACGCCGTCGCCGTGGTGAACGGCGAGTCCCTGCAGAGGCCCAGCCCGTGAGCCGGCCCCCGCCTTCCCCGCATATAAAGGATGTGGACCGCCGCACCGCGCTCCGCACCCTGCTGCAGGGCACCTGCGCCCTGGCCGCCGTCGGGGCCGGGTGCGGCGGGGAGTGGCGGGAGGCCATCGTGCTCGACGCTCCGGATGCCGGCGGAGCGCCGGGCGCGGCCTGTGACGGGACGCCGGGCACCCCGGAGGAGGGCTGGGTGGAGGTGCGGCTCGCGGACCACCCCGCGCTGCGCGAGCCGGGGGGCCACGCCGAGGTCCGCGTTCCCCAGGCGCTGCTGGACGTGGTGGTGGTGCACACCCGGCCCGGCTGCTACGCGGCGCTCTGGCGCATCTGCACCCACGGAGACTGCGCCGTGGGCTGGCGGCCCGCGGAGGGCGTGGTGGAGTGCCCCTGCCACGGCTCGCGCTTCGCCGAGGACGGCCGCGTGCTCAACGGGCCGGCCACACGCCCGCTCGCCACCTTCAAGGCCGTGAGGGCAGGGGACTCGCTCTTCCTCCACCGGCCCCGCTGAGTCCGCGCCGCCCCGTCCAGGGCGCCAGGGACGTACTGCCAGTCATGACGCGGCGCAAAACCCTTTGCCACCAGTCCGGGTTGGCACCCGGCCGTGACAGAGGGCTGTCTCCTTCTCTCATGAGTCGGGAGAGTCGTGTAATGTCGGGCATTCGATGTGGCAGATCATCATCAACGGGCCCGGTTACTTCGACACGTCCTACGATCTGCCCGAGGGCGTGACGAGTCTCGGCCGTGCGGACGAGAACGACATCGTCCTCGGCGGGGACCTCGTCTCGCGGCGGCACGCGCGCCTGTACGTCGAAGGTGACGTGCTGCGCATCGAGGACCTGGGCAGCCGCAACGGCAGCCGCGTCAACGGCGCGCCGCTGCAGGGCTCGCGGCAGCTGGCGCCCGGGGACATGGTGGCGCTGGGGGAGAACACCCTGGGCGTGCGCCAGCCCAACACCGTGGAGAGCGCGGCCACGGAGATGGTGGACCTGGGCGCGGGCGGGGTGGTGCGCTTCGGCCACGGGCAGGACGTGGGCGGCTCCGTCCTCCTGGCGAGGAACGTGAAGGACGCGGACGTGCTGCGCCTGCTGGACAACGTGGGCCCCGTCTCCTTCGACGACACCTTCTCCTCGGCCTCGCCGCTGCCCGCCACGGCCAGCCCGCGCGTGGGCCACGAGACGCTGGTGATGCTGTTCCGCACCGCCGAGGCGCTGTCCTCGGCCACCTCGCTGTCCGGCTTCCTGGACACGACGATGGACCGGCTGCTGGAGCGCACGGACGCCACCACCGCGGTGGTGCTCCTCAAGCACTCGTCGGGCGCCATGGTGCCCGCCGCCGTGCGCCACCGGGGCAAGCTGGCCAAGGGCGAGGTGCCCGTGTCGGACGCCATCGTCGAGGAGGCCCTGCGCCAGGGCCGCGCCATCGCCGTGGGCGACGTGCGCGACGACCGCCGCTTCGCGGGCCGCGAGAGCGTCATCCTCTACGGCGTGGACCGCGTGCTGTGCATCCCCATCGGCACCGAGCCGCCCTTCGCCGGCGTCCTCTACTTCAACGCCGCCGCCAAGGGTGACACCAGCCTGGAGGTGATGCTGGACGCGTGCACCGCCGTGGCGCACCTGGTGGCCACCGGCGTGCAGAAGTTCGCCCCCAGGGAGGGCTCTCCCGCCACGGAGCGGATGCGCCGCACGCTGGGGCGCTTCCACCCGCCGGACGTGGCCGAGCGCCGCGCCACCGAGGCCCAGCGCCAGGGCGGCCGCCTGCCCGGCCTGGAGGAGCGCGCCCTCACCGTGCTGCACGCGGAGCTGGTGGGCTTCTCCGCCCTGGCCACGAAGCTGGGTGCGGCCAAGGCCTCCCTGGTGCTCAACGAGTTCCACTCGCGGATGACCGGCATCGTCTTCAGCTTCGAGGCCACCGTGGAGGGCTTCCTGGGCGAGTCCATGCGCGCCCTCTTCGGCGTGCCCTACGCCAAGGGCGAGGACGCGGTGCGCGCGGTGCGCGCCGCGCTGGCCCTGCGCGCCGACTGGGAGCGGGCCATGAGCCGGCACCCCCAGGACGAGCGCTGCGAGCTGCGCCTTGCCCTGCACACCACCCGCGCCCTGGTCGGGATGATCGGCAACGAGGTGCGCTCGGACTACACGGCCGTGGGCGAAGGGGTGGGGGTGGCCGGCTGGCTGGCTGCTACGGGGAACCCCGGTCAGGTGCTCATCACCGGCAAGGTGCTGGCCTCCGTGGGGGCCCGCTTCGACGTCCAGCCCCTCGGGGAGCGGCTCCTGCGGCCCCCCAAGGACCGGATGGCCGCCTTCGAGGTGATTGAAGAGGACATGGGCGCCCTCACCAACCCCGGGCTGCGGTGAAAACCCCTCGCGGCCGGTTGACGGGTTGATGGAACCGGCCAGGACGGGGTTCAATGCGCTTCCCGCCCCCGGGGTGCCTCCCCACACCGCATGAACGCCTCCACCCAACCCGCCCGGCTGAGACCCTTCCGGCCCCAGCCCTTTGGCCGGTATACGCTCCTGTCGCACCTGGCGACGGGCGGCATGGGGGAGATCTACCTGGCCCGGCTGGAGGGCGCGCAGGGCTTCGAGAAGCTGTGCGTCATCAAGAAGATATTGCCCCAGCTCGCGGCGGACACGGACTTCGTCGAGCGCTTCGTGGGCGAGGCGCGCACGCTGGTGCGGCTCAGCCACGGCTCCATCGCCCAGGTGCTGGACATGGGGCTGCACGAGGGCGAGGCCTACATGGCCCTCGAGCACGTGGACGGCAAGGATTTGCGCAAGGTGGGCGCGCGGGTGCGCGACAGGCAGGTGCCGCTGCCGCTCACCTTCATCCTCTACACCATGGGCCGGGTGCTGGACGCGCTCGCCTACGCGCACCGCAAGAAGGATGACGACGGGGAGGAACTGCGGCTCGTCCACCGCGACATCTCTCCGCAGAACATCCTCATCTCCTACGAGGGGGAGGTGAAGGTCATCGACTTCGGGCTGGCGAAGAGCCGGCTGTCGGCGGCGAAGACGAACCCCAGCATCATCCTGGGCAAGTTCCTCTACATGTCGCCGGAGCAGGCGCGGCACCAGCCGGTGGACCGGCGCAGTGACTTGTACGCGGTGGGCCTGTGCCTCTACGAGCTCATCTGCGGGAAGAACCCCTTCGACAGCGTGCACCCGGGCGAGCTGATGTCCGTGGTGGCCAACCCGAAGATTGCGCCGCTGGACGAGGTGGAGCCGCTCACGCCGCGCGTGGTGACGGCGCTGGTGGCCAAGGCGCTGGCGGTGGACCCGTCGCAGCGCTTCCAGACGGCGGAGGAGTTCCGCGGGCGGCTGCAGTCCTGCCTGATGGAAATCGACCCGAGCGCCGGCCCGGAGAGCGTCAGCCGCTTCATGCGCGAGCTGTTCGCCGCCGACTTCCAGTCCGAGCGCCGGCTGCTGGCGACCCTCAAGGAAGTGCCGCGCATGCCCGCCGGTGAGGGGACGCCGGAGGACGGGCTGGCCTCGCGGCCGATGATGCAGGCGCTGCTGCCGCCGAAGACCATCCGCCTGGATGGCCCGGTGGAGGCGCTGTCCTTCCATCCCACCCCGCGCAGCCGCGAGGGCAGTGGCCCGGTGAGCGACGGCGAGACGCGCCCCGGGGTGATGGTGGACGAGTCCACCCGGCCCGCCTTCCCGATGGAGGCGCTGGAGGAGGAGGCGCGCGTGCGCGCCGCCCGCCAGCAGGAGACGGCGGTGTCGACGGTGGAGGTGCGGCCGGAGGCCTATGCCCGTCCGCCCGCCGAGCCGGCGCCCGAGCCCCGTCCGCCCTCGCAGACGCGCGAAGTCCCCATGGCGGCGCTGCCGTCCGAGGCCCTGCCGCCAGAGCCGCGCGCCGTGGCCGCGGACCTCCGCCCCACCGAGCTGGCCATGCCCAGCATCTCGCTCGAGGCGGCTCGGGAGCTGCCGTGGGAGGACGCGCCCCCCCCGCCCCCCGCGGAGTCGACGGACCCCAGGGCCGAGCCGCTGCCCGCGTCGCTGACGGAGACCCAGGCGCCGCGCCCCGTGCCACCGATGGCGCCCGCGTCCTCGCCGCGCCCGCCGCCTCCGCCTCCGGCCGCCTTCGTGAGCACGCGCGTGCCTCCGCCGCCGGCACCCGTGCCTCCCGCGCCGCCCCCGGCCATCGCTCCGGCGGTGATGCCCTCGCGTCCGGTGACGGCCGTGGCTCCGGTGCCGGCGCCTGGCTTCGCGCCGGCTCCGGCCGCTGTGCCTGCGCGCACGGGGGCGGTGATGATGCCCGCCGTCACCATGGCGCAGCCGGGGGCGACGCCGCCTCGCACCGCCTCGCTGACGGGAATGCCCGCGGTGGTGGCGCAGCCTCCGGCGGGCGCGACGCCGCCTCGCACCGCCTCGGTCATGGGGATGCCCGCGGTGGCGCAGCCTCCGGCGGGCGCGACGCCACCTCGCACCGCCTCGGTCATGGGGATGCCCGCGGTGGCGCAGCCTCCGGCGGGCGCGACGCCGTCCCGGGGCTCGCTCGCGGTGGCACCGTCCGCGGCGGAACTGGACGTGGTGCCCGGCGTGCCCGAGTCCGAAGCGGAAGCCGCCGCGGACGACGCTCCGGGTGACTGGGCCGGGGCGGAGCTGCCGGTCCTCACCCCCGAGGAGATGGGCCACCTGGAGGCGGGGCGCCCCGCCGACATGGACACGCAGCCGCGTGCCGCCCGTCCGTCGCGCGTCGAGCGGAACGACGACACGCAGCCCCGCGTCGCGCGGGATGGGGACACCGACCCGCGCGTGCAGCAGCGGCACGACGACACGCAGCCTCGCGTGGTGCTGGACGAGGCGCTCCTGCGCGACGTGGAGGGTGTCGACGGTGAGCAGGAGGAGAAGTCCGCACCGGGCCGCCCGAGGACGGGGGCACGGCGTGTCCGCGCCTCCTCGCCGGGAATGCCCGGCCCCACGCGCCGCACCGGCGCTGTTTCCGCCGTCCGGCCCGCGCCCGCGCCCGCGCCCGCGAAGGAGGACGAGGACGAGGACGACGACGTCCGCATATCCCTTCCGCCGTCGGAGGAGACGCGCCGCACGAGCTTCCCGGTTCGCCCGGGCTCCGAGTCACCCGCGCGCCGGCCTGGAGAGGACACCCGCCGCACCGCCATGCCCGCCGCGCCCCAGCGGAGCATGAGGTCGACGTGGGTGGCCGTGGGGCTGGGGCTGGTGCTCCTGGCGGGCGCCATCCTGACGCTGGCGCTGAGCCCCGCGCTGCGGACGTCGATGGGGCTGGACCTGGCGCTGCCCGAGGGCCTGCCGCTCCCCGTGCCGCCAGGCCCGTCGCGCCAGCCGTCCTCGACTCCACTGAAGAACGCTCCCGGCGCCGCCAACCCGCAGGCGGGCAAGGCCGACCTCGAGCCGCCCACCCCGCCGGGAGAAGGGCCTGGAGGCGATACCCGGGCAGTTCCTGCCGCCTCCGCCGAGGCCGCGGGGACTCCCGAGGGCGCCCGGGCCGAAGAGGCCGGGGCCCCCGAGGGTGCTCCGTCCGCCAAGGTGGCTGAGGCCGCACGCAACGGACAGAAGCCGACCGGGACGGTTGAGCCGACGAGCCCTCCCGTGGCCCCATCGGCTCCCGTCGCCGCGGCGGAGGAGGAGATTGGCGAGTCCGACCTCCTGCTCGCGCCGCCCTCGCCGAAGCCTCCCGCGCAGGCGCAGGCGCAGGTGAAGCGGGTGGCGCCCGCGAAGAAGCCGCGGCCCCCCGCGCCCCGCGCCAAGGAGCTCACGCCGCTGCAGAAGGAGTGGCGCGAGACGAACGCGCTCTTCACGAAGCTCAAGGCGCGGCACTCCTGCGTCTCCCTGGGCCTCTGGTGCAACCGCCACGCGGACATCAAGGACGAGGTGGAGGCGGCGGGCGAAGACAACGACACGGAGACGCTGCGCAAGGTGAAGGGGATGCGCAGGGACCTGCTCGCGAAGCAGAAGGAGCTGGAGTAACCCCGTGGAGCCGCTGCTCGTCACCCGGGCGCTGCTCGCGGGCTACGGGCCGCGTCCGGTGCTGCATGGCGTGGACTGCGAGGTGCGCCCCGGAGAGCTGTGGGCGGTGCTCGGGCCCAACGGCACGGGCAAGAGCACGCTGTTGCGCGCGGTGCTGGGCGTGGGCCCCTGGGTGCGTGGCGAGGTGCGGCTGCTGGGGCAGGAGCGCGCCGCCTGGTCACCGCGCGAGCTGGCCCGCAGGGTGGCGTGGGTGCCGCAGACCATCGAATCGGCCGAGGGCTTCAGCGGGCTGGAGCTGGTGCTGATGGGCCGCAACCCGCACCTGGGGCTGTGGGGCCTGCCCTCCGAGAAGGACGTGGCGCTGGCGCGCGCGGTGCTGGAGGAGCTGGGCGTCGCGTCCCTGGCGGACCGCCCCGGCGATGCGCTCTCCGGGGGCGAGCGGCGCATGCTGCTGCTGGCCCGCGGGCTGGTGCAGGCGCCGGAGCTGCTGCTGCTCGACGAGCCCACCGCCTTCCTGGACGTGGCCCACCAGGTGGGCACGCTGGCCCGCGTGCGCGCCCGGGTGGACGCGGGCCTGGGCGCGGTGGCGGTGCTGCACGACGTCAACCTCGCCGCTGCCTTCGCCACCCACGTGCTGCTGCTGCGGGACGGGCAGGTGCTCGCCAGGGGGCCCGTGGACACCGTGCTGGAGCGCGGCGCCCTGGAGTCCCTCTACGGCCTGCCCATGGAGACGGCGCTCTCGCCCTCGGGCGCGCGCCTCTTCGCGCCCCGGGCCCCGGCGCGCTGACCCCGACCCTCCTGGCGGTTCGCGGTGTTGGGGCCGGCGGTGCCTCCGCCTGGCGGGCGCCGGGCTGCCTGCCCGCCGTTCCTGGAAGTCAGGGAGTTGACCGGACGTCCCAGAGCGGGAAACCCTGTGGGTATGAGTCTGCCCCTGATAGCCGCCGTGTTCCTCGTGCTGCTGGCCTTTGGCTACCGCTTCTACGGGAGCTTCATCGCGCGGCAGTTCCGGCTGGATGGGGCGGCCACCACGCCCGCGCACACCCGGCAGGACGGCGTGGACTTCGTGCCCACGAAGCCCTTCTACCTGCTGGGGCAGCACTTCAGCGCCATCGCCGCGGCGGGCCCCATCGCCGGGCCCATCCTCGCGGCGCAGCAGTTCGGCTGGCTGCCCGCGCTGCTGTGGATTGCGGTGGGCTCGGTGTTCATCGGAGCCATGCATGACTTCGCCACGCTGGTGGCCAGCGTGCGGCACGGCGCCGTCTCCATCGCGGAGGTGGTGCGCAGCCACCTCGGGCCCACGGCGGGCCTGGCCATGCTGGCCTTCATCTGGGTGGCGCTCGTCTACGTCATCGTCGCCTTCACGGACGCCACCGCCGCGACGTTCGTCAGCGGCGACGCGGAGCTGGAGGGGCTCACCTTCCGCTTCAACCCCGGCGGCGCGGTGGCCTTCGCCTCCATCGCCTATCTGTTGTTGGCCATGGTGATGGGGCTGGTGGACCGCTTCCTCAAGCCGCCCTTGTGGCTGCAGACGCTCATCTTCGTGCCGGCCACGCTGGGCGTGGTGTGGCTGGGGACGCGCTTCTCCACGCTGCTGGTGATGGACGCGAAGAGCTGGGCGGCGCTCATCCTCGCCTACTGCTTCGTGGCGTCGCTCACGCCCGTCTGGCTGCTGCTGCAGCCGCGAGGCTACCTGGGCGGCTTCGTCCTCTACGCGGCGCTGGCGGTGGGCGTGGTGGGCATCTTCTACGGAGGCTTCACCGGCGAGGTGTCCATCCAGCAGCCGGCCTTCGCGGGCTTCAACGTGCCCGGCGCCACGGGCGCGCTGTTCCCCTTCCTCTTCGTGACGATTGCCTGCGGCGCGTGCTCGGGCTTCCACGGGCTGGTGTGCTCGGGCACCACGTCGAAGCAGATAGACAAGGAGCCGCACTGCAAGCCGGTGGGCTACGGGGCCATGCTGCTGGAGGGCTTCGTGGCCCTCATCGCGCTGGCCACGGTGATGATTGCCACCAGGGGCGAGCTGACGGGCAAGGCCCCGGGCGCGGTGTACGGCGCCGGGCTGGGGCGCTTCATCGTCACGGTGCTGGGCAAGGAGTACCTGGTCATCGCCACCACCTTCGGGGCCATGGCCTTCTCCACCTTCGTGTTCGACACGCTGGACGTGTCCACGCGGCTGGGGCGCTACATCCTCCAGGAGCTGTCGGGCCGGAAGGGGAAGCTGGCCGCGATGGTGGGCACGGCGGTGACGTGCGGCGTGCCGCTGGCCTTCGTCCTCCTCGCGGGCGGCGGGGCGTGGCGCTCCTTCTGGACGCTGTTCGGCACGTCGAACCAGCTGCTGGCGTCGCTGTCGCTGCTGGGCATCTGCGTGTGGCTGAAGCGCACGAGCCGGCCGTACATCTACGCGCTGGTGCCCATGATTTTCGTGGGGGCCGTCACGCTCTCCAGCCTGGTGCTCCAGATACGCGAGGCCCTGCTGCCGGGCAGCGCCACCGCGGCGCGCGTCAACGGCGTGGTGGCCGTGGTACTGCTGGCGCTGGCCCTGTCCCTGTTCACCGCGGGCGCCCGGGCCCTGCTCTCCCGGGGCAGTGGTCCCCAGGCCGCCGCGCCCGCCGTCTGACCTCGTCGCCCCTCCGGGTCCTCCATGTTCCGATACGCCCTGGCCATCTTCACCAGCGCCTTCCTGCTGTTCGGTGTGCAGCCGCTGGCCGGGCGCTATGCGCTGCCGTGGTACGGCGGCACGCCCGGCGTGTGGACGGCGTGCATGCTCTTCTTCCAGGTGGCGCTGCTGGGCGGGTACGCCTACGCGCACGGGCTCGCGTCCCGGCTGGCGCCGCGCACGCAGGCGCGGGTGCACCTGGGCGTGCTCGCGGTGGCGGTGGCGGTGCTGGGCGCGCGCGCGCTGTGGGCGGGCTCTCCGGTGGCGCCCGGGCCGGAGTGGCGGCCGGTGGGGACGGAGCTGCCCGTGCCCCGGCTGCTGGCGATGCTGGCGGCCACCATCGGCCTGCCGTTCTTCGTGCTGAGCACCACCGGGCCGCTGCTGCAGTCCTGGTTCGCCCGCGCGCGGCCGGGCCGCTCGCCGTATCCCCTCTACGCGCTGTCCAACGTGGGCTCGCTGCTGGCGCTGCTGGGCTACCCGTTCCTCGTGGAGCCGTGGGTGGGGCGCGGCGCACAGGCGTGGGGCTGGGGCGTGGGCTTCGTCCTCTTCGCCGGGGCGTGCGCGGTGTGCGCCGTGGATGTGCTGCGCAGCGGGGGAGCGGCTTCCGTCGCGGGTGCGGCGGCGGGGGCCCTGGCGGATGCGCAGGCCGTGCCCGTGGACACCTCGGCGGCAGGCGCTACGGCTGCCGGGGCGCAGGGCGTGGACGTGGCGCCGGAGCCCCGCCCCGACGTCCGCCAGACGCTGAAGTGGCTGGGGCTCAGCGCGTGTGCCTCCGTGCTGCTGCTGGCCACGACGAACCAGCTCTCGCAGGACGTGGCGGCGGGGCCCTTCCTCTGGGTGCTGCCGCTGGCCGTCTACCTCGTCACCTTCATCCTCGCCTTCGCGCGCGAGTCCTTCTACTCGCGCGCCCTGTGCGGAGTGCTGCTCATCGCCTCGGGGGCGGGGGTGGCGCACGCGCAGACGGCCGGGCCGCATACGCCGCTCGCCGTGCAGCTCATCGCGTACTCCACGGCCCTCTTCGCCGGCTGCATGGTGTGCCACGGCGAGCTGTACCGGCTCCGGCCCTCGCCGCGCCACCTGAGCGCCTTCTACCTGTGGGTGTCCGCCGGAGGCGTCCTGGGCGGGCTCTTCGTCAGCGTCGCGGCCACCGCCCTCTTCCACGCCTACTGGGAGTACCCGCTGGCGCTGGGCGTGTGCTGCGTCGTGTCCCTGGTGGGCATGGCGCGCCCGGCCGCGGACGAGTCACGGAGCCTGCGCATCCGGCGCATGCTGCGCGGGGCGATGCTCGCCATCGTCGCGGGGAACCTGGTGCTCACCGTGGGCCAGGAGGCGGGCCGCGCGCGCTACAACGCCCGCAACTTCTTCGGCGTGGTGCGCGTCATGGAGCAGAACGCGGACGACCCGGCGGCGCACTTCTACAGCCTGCGCCATGGCGCCATCACCCACGGCTGGCAGTACGTCGCCCCCGAGCGCCGCTCGCGGCCCACCACCTACTTCACCGAGGAGTCCGGCCTGGGCCTCGCCATCGCCGAGCAGCGCCGGCTGCGCGAGGCGGTGGGCCAGCCCGCGGGCCTGCGGGTGGGCGTGCTGGGGCTGGGCGTGGGCACCAGCGCCGCGCTGCTCGCGGCCGGGGACTACGGCCGCTTCTACGAAATCAACCCGGCCGTCATCTCCCTGGCGGAAGGCGAGGGTGGCTACTTCAGCTACCTGCGCGACAGCCCCGGGCGCGTGGAGGTGGTGGAGGGCGACGCGCGCATCTCCCTGGAGCAGGAGCTGGAGCGCGGCGAGCCCCAGCGCTTCGACGTGCTGGCGCTGGACACCTTCTCCTCGGACGCCGTCCCGGTGCACCTGCTCACGCGCGAGGCGGTGGCCCTCTACCGCGAGCACCTGGCGCCGCATGGCGTGCTGGCGCTGCACATCAGCAACGTCCACCTGGACCTCGTCCCCGTGACGCTGGCGCACGCGCGAACGCTGGGCCTGCACGCGGCCTACGTCCTCCAGGAGACGAAGGGGGACGCGCTGCGCAGCAACTGGATGCTGCTGAGCCCGGACCGCGAGTTCTCCTGGGGCCCCAGCTTCACCAACGCCAGCGTGCGGGTGCGCCGCCTGGGCCTTCGCGGCGAGCCGGACTTCACCTGGACGGACGAGCTGAGCAGCGTGCTGCGGGTGCTCCGGCGCGACGGCCCCTCGGACAACGTCAAGGACGTGGAGGCGCCCTCCGGGCCTCCGGGGCCTGGCCGCGTGGCCGGGCCCGCGGCGGACTGACTCAGGCGCGCGGCGTGACGCCCGTCTCGGGCTGGGCGGCGGGGCTCACGTCGAGCGCCACCAGCAGCATCAGCACCGCGCACGGCAGCCCCAGCATGGCCGGGCCGTACTGGAGGAAGAGCAGCGGGCCGGTGGTGCACCCGAAGAGGAAGGCGAAGGCGAGCCCCAGGTGCAGCCGGGTGCGCTCGAACTGGATGGCGGAGGGCAGCTCGCGCACCTGCCGCAGCACGCCGCGCACCCCGTGGCCCCGGGCGCCGTCACGCACCCAGGCGAACATCTGCACCAGCTGGATGCCGATGTCGGTGAGGACGCCCGTCATGTGCGTGGTGCGCACCACCGCGCCGGACACCCGGGTGACGAGCGCGTTCTGCAGCCCCATGGCGAAGGACAGGCACCACATGACGGTCGGCTCGCGCCGGGCCGGCGCGGACACGAGCCACAGGCCGATGCCGCCCAGGATGATGGCCTCCAGCAGCAGCGCCGGCGCATGACGTCCCCGCGAGCGGTGGCGCGAGGCCTCGAGCAGCGCCGTCGCGGCCACCGCCCCCGCCAGGAACGACAGCAGCACCTGCGCCCCCAGCGTGGCCATGCCCCAGTCCCGCGCGGCAATCGACTCGCCCATCATGGCCATGTTCCCGGACATGTGGGACGTGTGGAGCCCGAGCGCCACGAAGCCCGTGGCGTTCACCGAGCCCGCCACGCCCGCGAGCAGCAGGGACAGCAGCGTGTAGGCGCGGCGGTTGCGAGGCGAGGATTGCGAACTGAAAGGCATGGCGGCGGGACGCGGCGTGCGGCGACACGAGGCTAGCACCCGTGCGGGTGGGGTGCGGCGCGGCGTCCTGCACCGTCATCCCGCCCGGCCGTCTGGTCAATGGCCGGGCAGGGCAGGCGGGCTCGAAGGAAGGCCGGAAGGGCTCAGCCTGGCGGCCACAGCAGCGGGCGCCCCGCTAGCATGTGCAGGTGGATGTGGAACACCGTCTGCCCGGCGTCGCGCTGGGTGTTCATCACCACCCGGTAGCCACTGTCGGCGTGGCCGCGCTGCTGGGCCACCTTGGCGGCGGCGGTGAAGAGGTGTCCCACCGCCTCCCGGTCCTCCGAGGTGATGTCGTTCACCGTGGCGATGTGCTTGAGCGGGATGAAGAGCAGGTGTGTGGGCGCCTGGGGATTGATGTCCTCGAAGGCCAGGCAGGTGTCGTCGCGGTACACCACCCGGGCCGGGATGAGGCCATCGCGAATCTTGCAGAAGAGGCAGTCGGACATGACTGCCGGGCTTAGCAACGCGCGGGGCCCGGGGGAATGGCCTCGTCGGGCTTCCGTTGGCTCACGGAAGCCGCCACGCGTAGCCCGGGTCCGGCGCGCAGCCGTCGCGCAGGCGGGCCAGCACCAGGGGGCCGGAGCGGGCCACCACCTCGCCCGGCGCATGCTCGGGCACGGTGATGACGTGGCTGTACAGGCCTGACTCCCGGGACGGCCCGTTGTGGGAGTACAGCGGCACCGGCTGGTGGAGGTAGCTGTAGCCTCCCGTCCACGCCAGGTGGGCGACCTCAATCTTCAGCCCGCACAGGTCCCTGCGCTCGCTGGCGGCCAGCAGCAGCCGGTTGACGTCCCCCGAGTCGTCCCAGGCGCTCACCCGGGGCCGCGAGTCCTCGTACTGGCCCACGTCCCCGAAGGTGAGGCGCCCGGCGCCCAGCCCGGACGCGGTCGCCACGGCCACCACCGCCAGCGCCGCCATGGCCCTCGGAGTCCGGGCGCCCAGGCCCTCCAGCACCGAGTCCAGCCCCACGGCCGCCAGCGCGGCGAAGAGGGGCAGCACGGGCACCAGGAAGCGCAGCTCCTTGTGCGGCTGGAGCGCGTGCAGGACGAAGAAGAGGGCGGCGACGGCCAGCAGGCCCGGGGCCCGGCGCGCGGCCAGCAGCGCCAGCGCGCCCGCCAGGAGGGACACGGCCCCCATGCCCTTGAAGAGGACGCGGCCGTAGTAGCTGAAGGGCGCGGTGCCCCACGCGGAGGCCCCGTCCCGCAGCACGTTGAAGTCCAGGTAGACGAGCGCCGAGTGGAACCAGCGCCCCCAGGTGAGCCAGTCGAGCAGCCCGTAGGCCAGCGCCCACCCGGCCAGCACCGCCAGGGCCTCGCCCGCCGGGCGCCACCGCCGCTGCGCCGCGAGCACCCCCAGGAGGCCCACGCAGAAGATTCCATTCTGCAGGCGCAGCAGCACCGCCAGCCCCAGCAGGGACGCCCCGGCCCCCAGCGCCCGCCGCGAGGCCCCCTTGGGCAGGGCCAGCGCCAGCCCCAGCACCACCGGCAGGGCGGAGGCATTCTCACTCAGGGCGCGGGGGGCGAAGTAGATGGGCACCGCCGCCAGGGCGAAGAGGGCCGCCCCCGCCGCCGCCGCCAGCTCCGACGCCCCGTGGGCCCGGGCCAGCCGCCAGCTGCCCCAGGCGCTCGCCACCCCCACGAGGCCGAAGAAGACCTTGGTGACGTCCAGGTAGACGCCGGGCTCCGTCCCACCGAACAGGCGGGCGAGCCCCAGCACCCCCGCCACCAGCCCGGGGAGCACCCAGTTGCGGGCCCCCTCGATGAACTCCCAGGCGACCAGGCCGTACCCGTAGACGAGCCGGTGCGCCGGCTCCAGGCTCTGGTAGACCTCGTCCGGCCAGTACATCCCCTCATCGTTGAGGGCCCAATGAATCCGGAAGGCGGCCCCCGCCACCAGGACTGCCCCCAGCAGGGCCCGGGCGAGACGGGGCTCGGTGGAGGCCGCCAGAAGGGGGGCTCCGGCAGTGGGAGCGGGGGTAGGGACGGTCGGCACGGTCGGCGGACACCTCAAAAGGGCGCTCCGGTGATATCCACACGTCCTGACGATGAAATCCATCCGCATTTCCCAGCTCCTGGATGACCGCGACTACGACCTGCGCCTGACGCTGGTTGCCGGCACGAGCGGGCTGTCCCGCACGGTCGACTCGTCGCGCATCCAGAAGCCGGGACTGGCGCTGGCGGGCTTCACCGAGCACCTCCACCCCCACCGCGTCCAGGTCTTCGGCAACACGGAGATTTCCTACCTGCGCACGCTGTCGGAGGAGAAGCAGCGCGAGTCGCTGGCCAAGCTCTTCGGCGAAGAGGACCTGGCCTGCGTGGTGGTGACGAAGGAGCTGGAGATTCCGTCCGCCCTGGTGGACGCATGCGAGGCGGCGGGACTGTCGCTGATGAAGACGCCGCTGCTGTCCAGCGACTTCATCATGCGCGTCCAGACGTTCCTGGAGGAGGCACTGACCGAATCAAGCAGCCTGCACGGCGTCCTGATGGACGTCTTCGGCGTCGGCATCCTCCTGCTCGGCAAGAGCGGCATCGGCAAGAGCGAGATTGCCCTGGACCTGGTGATGCGGGCCCACCGTCTGGTGGCGGACGACATCGTGGACGTCACCCGCCGCAAGGGCGCCGTCTACGGGGCCGGCAACCCCGTCATCAAGCACCACATGGAGATTCGCGGCCTGGGCATCATCAACATCAAGGACCTGTTCGGGGTTGCCGCCGTCCGCGAGCAGAAGAAGATTGAACTCGTCATCGAGTTGCAGGAGTGGGACCCGCATCAGGAGTACGACCGGCTGGGGGTGGACGACAAGCACCTGCAGATTGTGGGAGTGGACATCCCGCTGTCGGTCGTCCCCGTCCGTCCGGGCCGCAACATGGCGACCATCATCGAGGTGGCCGCGCGCAACCAGTTGCTGAAGTTGCAGGGCCACCACTCGGCGCGAGAGTTCGCCGAGCGACTCAACCGCGCCATCGCCGAAGGGGCGATGCGCCGCACCCTGGGAGAAGAGGTCGAGTGACCGCCCCCTCTAAGCAGATTGTCGTCATCACCGGCATGTCCGGCTCCGGCAAGTCCACCGCCATCCGGGCGCTGGAGGACGCCGGCTTCTTCTGCATCGACAACCTTCCGGTGCTGCTGCTGCCCAAGCTGACGGAGCTGGCGGGTGGTGGACACATCGAGCGCATGGCGCTGGTGATAGACGTCCGCGAGGGCGTCTTCCTCAAGGACGCGCCCCGCATGCTGGCCGAGGTGCGCCGCGCCGGACACCAGGTGGAGGTGCTCTTCCTGGACTCCAGCGACGACAGCCTCCTGCGCCGCTTCAGCGAGACGCGCCGCCGCCACCCGCTGGCGCCCAACGCCACCGTCGCCGAGGGCATCAAGGCCGAGCGCGAGGAGCTGCGCGACTTGCGCGAGATGGCGGACCAGGTCATCGACTCGTCGGCGCTGAACGTGCACGACTTGAAGCGCATGGTGCAGGCGCGCTTCAGCCCGGAGCCCGCGGCGGGGCCGAGCCTGTCGATAATGTCCTTTGGTTACCGGTACGGGGTGCCGCCGCAGGCGGACCTGGTGCTGGACGTGCGCTTTTTGCCCAACCCGTACTTCGTCCCGGAGCTGAAGGGGCTGACGGGGAAGGTGCCCAAGGTGGCCGCGTACGTGCTGGACCGCGAGGAGACGCAGCAGTTCCTGGAGAAGGTGGTGGACCTCTGCCGCTTCCTCTTCCCGCGCTACCAGAAGGAGGGGAAGGCGTACCTCACGGTGGCGCTGGGGTGCACGGGTGGCAAGCACCGCTCGGTGGCAATTGCAGCCGAGTTGACACGGCGGCTCCAGGACGCGAACACCCGCGTGCAGCTGTGGGACCGGGACATCGAGAAGGAGTAGGGCGGGGCGCTGTCAGCCCTTGAAGACGTGCTCGCGGTGCCACTTCAGGTAGCTGGGGTGGGGCCGCCACTCCTCGCGCCGGGGCAGCCGCAGCTGCCGGTTGGAGTGGATGAGCCGGCCGACGTCCTCGGGCACGCCGCTCTTCGCCAGGAGGATGCGGTAGTCCTCCCCGACGGAGAGCAGCCCCCGGTCGAAGAGCCAGTGGACGGTGCCCGTCAGGGCCAGGCCGTTGCGCACGGAGTCCGGCCCCTGGGCGACCACGGGCTGGATGTGGGCCGCCTGGACCTCGGGACGGCCGCCGCCGTTGATGAGGCGCAGGCCGGAGACGGCGCATGTCTCCGAGTAGGCCTGCCGGACGCGGCGCCGGAAGGAGGCCTCGCGGAAGGGGCGGTGGGTGACCTGCTCGATGATGGGGCGCTCGGGGTAGACGGGCGGTGGCTCCTCGACGCCGGTGGCGGTGCGCTCCCAGGCGTCCAGCTCGCGCATGAAGCCCGCGTGGAGGATTGCCTCGAACTCGTCGTCGCTCAGGGGACGGACCGAGCGTTGGAATGCGCCTTTGTTGGTGCTCCCATCCGCCTTCCTCAGCCGGGCTTCGTAGTAGTGCGCTCCCTCGCTGAACTTCACCGCGCGCTCGAACTCGAGGAAGGAGTCGACATAGGCGTAGTAGTGGCCCGCCTTCGCACGGTCCTCGTCGATTCGAAGCAGCCTGGCGACGGCGAAGTACGACTGGCGACCGCCACTGCTGTTTCCACCCTCGGTGCGGCGCGGCTCGTAATAGACGATGAAGTCCCCGACGGCGGCCTCCACCGCCCGCAGGTACGTCCTCGGGAAGTGGTAGCGCACCTCGGGCTGATCGTCGTACGCCGAGCTCTCCGAGGTGGTGAAGACGGCCTTCGTCATGACTCCGTGCCGGTGCGAGTTCGGGCACCAGGCTAGAGCCAGAGCCAGGGTGGATGCACGCGGGCCGCTAGCCCTAAGAGCCCATCTCAGTAGGTAGGGAAGGGCAGTTGGGGTCGCACTTCCATGCGCACCTTGCCGCAGTGCTACGCGCGTGCTTGAGCTTGAGGCCGTCGACGGTGTCGAGCCGATGGCCGGGCGGGCCCTCCGGGCGGTGGGCCCACGCAGGCACGTGGGCCGAGCAGCGAGAGGCGTGGGCGGGCGTTGTCCACGCGGGTAGGCACGGTCCTCCCCACATCCGACCTTTCCGATTCTAGTCGGGTCTTGTCGGCAGAGTTCGGCGCAGATAGCCTGCTCGCGTGGCCAAGGTCCATCCACAGCCGGAGCTGCGTCGATGACAAGCGAGCCGCGGGTCTCCGTCGAGGACGTCGCGAAGCACCTGGGCGTGGCGAAGGACTCCGTCTACCGCTGAATCGAAACGCGCAGCCTGCCAGCTCACAAGATCGGCCGCCTCTGGAAGTTCAAGCTGTCCGAGGTCGACGAGTGGGTCCGCGCGGGTGGCGCCAGACACGAAGGGCTTGAGCAAGACAAGGAACGTCGCTGATGGCCATCAAGAAGTCTGACCTCTACTCCTCGATCTGGGCGTCGTGCGACGAGCTCCGTGGCGGCATGGATGCCAGCCAGTACAAGGACTACGTCCTGTTCATGCTGTTCATCAAGTACATCACGGACAAGTACGGGAACAGCACCGACTTCGCCCCGCCCGTGACCATTCCGAAGGGGGCGAGCTTCAAGGACATGATCGCGCTCAAGGGCAAGAGCGACATCGGCGACAAGATCAACACCCAGATCATCCAGCCGCTTATCGACGCCAACGCCCGTCTGGCCCGCAGCGACTTCCCCGACTTCAACGACCCGAACAAGCTCGGCGAAGGCCAGGCGATGGTCGACCGCCTGACCAACCTGATCGGCATCTTCCAGAAGCCTGAACTCGACTTCTCGCAGAACCGCGCCGACCACGACGACCTGCTCGGCGACGCCTACGAATACCTCATGCGCCACTTCGCAACCGAGAGTGGCAAGAGCAAGGGCCAGTTCTACACGCCGTCCGAGGTCAGCCGCGTCATCGCCAAGGTGATCGGCATCTCGAAGGCGAACACCAAGGCCTCGACGACCGCCTACGATCCGACCTGCGGCTCGGGCTCGCTGCTCCTGAAGGTCGCGGCCGAGGCAGGCAAGCACATCACGCTGGAGGGGCAGGAGAAGGACGTCACCACGGCGGGCTTGGCCCGCATGAACATGATCCTTCACGACTTCCCGACCGCGAACATCCTCTCAGGGAACACGCTGGCCGCACCGAAGTTCAAGGACGGCGAGCAACTCCGGACCTACGACTACGTCGTCGCCAATCCGCCGTTCTCCGACAAGACGTGGACCACCGGCCTCACACCATCGAACGACCCCTTCCAGCGCTTCTTGTGGGGAGAGCCGCCCGCCAAGCAGGGCGACTACGCCTACCTGCTCCACATCGTCCGCTCGATGAAGAGAGCGGGCAAGGCCGCCTGCATCTTGCCCCACGGCGTCTTGTTCCGCGGCAACGCCGAGGCTGTCATTCGCGAGAAGCTCGTTCGCTCGGGCTACCTGAAGGGCATCATCGGCCTGCCCGCCAACCTCTTCTACGGAACGGGCATCCCCGCATGCATCATCGTGCTCGACAAGGAGAACGCCGCGGGCCGCAAGGGCATCTTCATGATCGACGCCGCCAAGGGCTTCACCAAGGACGGCCCGAAGAACCGCCTTCGCGAGCAAGACATCCACCGCATCGTCGATACCTTCGTGAAGCAGGTCGATGTGCCGCGCTATGCACGCATGGTGCCGATCGACGAGATCGCCGACGCGAAGAACGACTTCAACCTGAACCTGCCGCGCTACATCGACAGCAGCGAGCCCGAAGATCTGCACAACATCGACGCGCACCTGCGCGGCGGCATCCCCGAGCGAGATCTCGACGCACTCGAGGCGTACTGGAAGGTGCTGCCCAGCGTGCGCGGCCTGCTGTTCGAGTCCGCCGGACGCCCGGCCTACGCGCGCTTGAAGGTACCGCTTGCCGACGTGAAGGCCTCGATTTTTGGCCACGCCGAGTTCGCCGCGTTCCAGCACCGGGCGACGAAGACCTTTGCCGACTGGAGCAAGACGGCGAGGTCGAAGCTCGTCGAGTTCGGCAAGGGCGGGCACCCGAAGGCGCTGATCGAGAACATCGCCGAGGAACTCCTCACTGCCTTTCGTTCCGTGCCGTTGCTCGACGCCTACGACGTCTACCAGCGCCTGATGAGCTACTGGGCCGAGGCGATGCAGGACGATTTCTATTTGCTTGCCGCCGAGGGCTGGGTGAAGGGCGCGCAGCCGCGCGAGATCGTTCAAATCAAGAACAAGGAGAACAAACTCGTCTGGCCTGAAGCTCACGACTACGTGAAGGGCAAACGCCGGTTCAAATCTGACCTAGTTCCCGCTTCGGTGCTCGGTGCCCGCTACTTTGCAACGGAGCGCGATGCGATCGAAGCGCTCGACAACCGCCTCGCGACGCTGGAGCAACAGCTCGACGAGATGCGCGAGGAGAACAGCGGCGAAGAAGGACTCTTCGCCGAGGTGATCGAGGGCGAAGGCGACAAGCAGAAGATCACCGTGAAGGCGGTGAAGGCTCGTCTTAGGGAAATCGGCAGAGACCCACTGTACGCCGACGAGCGTGCGGCACTCGAAGGCTACGCGGCGCTTCTCGAACAGCAGGCTGACAGCAAGGCCAAGCGAAAGGCCGCGCAGGAGGACTTGGAAAAGAAGATCGACACCAAGTACCCCAAGCTGACCGAGGCCGAGATCAAGACGTTGGTCATCGACGACAAGTGGATTGCCCGGTTGTCAGTTGCTGTGCAGGGGGAACTCGACCGCGTCTCGCAGACCCTCACCGGCCGCATTCGCGAGCTGGCCGAACGCTACGCCACGCCGCTGCCCAAGCTCACCGACGACGTTGTGACGCTTGCGGCGCGGGTGGACGCGCACCTGAAAGCGATGGGGGCGGTGTGGCGCTGAGGCCCGGCTACAAAGAGACCGAGGTGGGTGTCATCCCAGAGGACTGGAAGGTCGAGCGGCTCGGTGGACTAGCTGAATTTGTCACAAGCGGGTCGCGAGGGTGGGCACGGTTCTATACCAAGAGCGGGGCACTATTCATTCGCAGCCAGAATGTGCGGGACGGTCGACTCAACTTTGAGGACGTTCAATACGTTTCCCCTCCTACTGGAGCAGAAGGCAATCGCACCAAGGTAGTGCTGAATGACTTGCTGATAACGATTACTGGCAACAGCGTCGGAAATGTCGCCATGGTGGACCGGGCGTTCGACGAGGCCTACATCAGCCAGCACGTCGGACTGGTCCGTCTCAGGGATCCTGCGGCTGCTGGCTACATTTGTCGCTATCTCGCCCCGAATTCGCCGGGCAACCCGCAGATTGCCGGGAGTCAGTCCGGACAAAGCAAGCCGGGGCTGAATCTTCAGAACCTCCGTGACTTTTTGATCGCGGTTCCTCCGACAGCCAAGGAACTTCACGCCATCGAGGAGGTACTGCGCGATGTGGACGCGCTGCTGAGTGGCTTGGATGGTCTCATCGCCAAGACGCGCGACCTCAAGCAAGCCGCCATGCAGCAGCTCTTGACCGGCCAGACCCGGCTGTCGGGTTTCAGCGGCGAGTGGAAGTTCGTGCGACTTGGCGACCACGTCACGTTCCTGCGAAACGGAGTGAATTCGCGCGCCGAGTTGCTGCCCGAAGGCAGCGTTCGCTACCTGCACTACGGGGACATTCACGCCTCTGGCGCCACCCATCTAGCGGCACGTGACCTTCCCTTCCTTCCATCCACCAAGGCTTCGCGACTCGACCGACTGCGAGATGGCGACCTCATTCTTGCCGATGCGTCCGAGGATCTTGAAGGCGTAAGCAAGTCGGTTGAAATGAGAGACATCGGCGACTCGGTTGAAGTTGTTTCTGGCCTGCATACGATCGCGGCCAGATTTGACAAGGCGACTTTGGCGGATGGCTTCAAGGGGTTCCTTCAGTACATCCCTATGTTCGCGGCCCACCTTCGACGTCTCGCTGCCGGAACGAAGGTGTACGCCACGAATCGTGCGCACGTCGCGAGCGCAGAAATTCCTCTGCCTTCGACCAACGAGCAGCGTGCGATCGCGAAGGTCCTTTCCGACATGGATGCCGAGCTCGCCGCGCTGGAAGCACGACGGGACAAGACCCGGAACCTGAAGCAAGCAATGATGCAGGAGCTGCTGACCGGCAAGACGCGGCTCGTCCCCACAGGAGGCGCCCGTGTCTAAGAAGCCCCGCTCCGAGCGCAAGACCCAGGACCGGGTCGTCGCTTTGTTCACCGACGACAAGCGCGAGGGCAACCTCGGCTACTACTTCCTCGGCAACCTCTCGAAGGAAGAGAGGAACCGCTGCGTGCGGCCCGAGCTGGAGCTGAACCTTGAGCGGCGCGGCTACTCAGCGGCACATATCACGCGCGCCATCGAAGAGCTGCACAATGCCATCGACCCCAAGGGCACCACGCTCTACGCCGCCAACCTCCGCACGTATCAGCTCCTGCGCTACGGTGTGCAGGTCAAGGTAAGCGAAGCGCGGCCGCACGAGACCGTGCACCTCATCGACTGGGAGCATCCCGAGGAGAACGACTTCTTCTTGGCGGAGGAGGTCACACTCAAGGGCGGGCACGAGCGGCGCCCCGACCTGGTCCTGTACATCAACGGACTCGCCATCGCGGTGATCGAGCTGAAGCGCAGCTCGGTGGAGATCGCCGACGGCGTGCGGCAGCTCATCACCAACCAGGAAGAGATCTTCAACAAGGCCTTCTTCAGCACGGTGCAGGTCGTGCTCGCGGGCAGCGACTCGCAGGGCCTGCGCTACGGCACGACCGGGACCCCGGAGCAGTTTTTTGTCGAGTGGAAGGACGAGGCGCCAAAGGCCACGCCGCCCGCCGAAGGCGCGCTGCTCGACCGGCCGCTCGCGCAGCTGTGCAACAAGACTCGGCTGCTCGACCTCCTGCGTAACTTCATCATCTTCGACGGCGGCCAGAAGAAGGTGCCGAGGCAGCACCAATACTTCGGCGTGAAGGCGGCGCAGGAGCGCATCGGCAAGCGCGAGGGCGGCGTCATCTGGCACACCCAAGGCAGCGGTAAGAGCATCTTGATGGTGCTCATCGCCAAGTGGCTGCTGGAGCACGACCCCGAGGCACGCATCCTCGTCATCACCGACCGCGACGAGCTCGACAAGCAGATCGAAGGGGTGATGAAGAACGCGGGCGTCATCGCCCCGGAGTCCGTTTCGCCGCGCATCAGCGCGCGCGCGGAGTTCGTCGAGAAGCTCGGGGCCGCGACGCCGCGCCTCCTGTGCGCGCTCATCCACAAGTTCGACGTCTCCGACCTGAAGGGCGAGCCGCCGCCCGTGAAGGGACGCTTCTACGTCTTCGTCGACGAGTGCCACCGCACGCAGGGCGGCGACATGAACAAGCAGATGAAGCGCTGGCTCGAGAGCGCCATCTTCATCGGCTTCACGGGCACGCCGCTGCTCCGCAAAGACAAGGTGATGACGCGCGACGTGTTCGGCACGTACATCCACACTTACAAGTTCCACCAGGCCGTCGCCGACAAGGTGGTGCTCGACCTGAAGTACGAAGCGCGCGACGTGCCGCAGCGGCTCACGTCGCGGGCGGCTATCGATAAGTGGTTCGAGCAGAAGACCAAGGGCCTCAACAACTTCCAGAGGGCGGTGCTGCGCAAGCGCTGGGCGACGATGGAAGAGCTGATGAGCGCGGGCGAACGCAAGCAGCGCATCATCGCCAACATCATCGAGGACTTCAGCCTCAAGCCGCGCCTGAACAATGATCGCGGTACGGCGATCCTCGTCGCGCCGTCGATCTACGACGCCTGCCACTATTTCCGGCTCTTCCAGAACACGAGCTTCGGCACGTACTGCGGCATCATCACGTCATACGAGCCGAACCACAACGCCATCTCTCGCGAGCCAGCGAACAGCGACGAGCGCTACAAGTTCGACACCTACACGCAGTATGTCCTCAAGAAGGGGCAGACGACGAAGCAGTACGAAGACGAAGTGAAGCGGCGCTTCATCGAGGAGCCCGCGAACATGAAGTTGCTCATCGTCGTCAGCAAGCTGCTCACGGGCTTCGACGCGCCAAGCTGCACGTACATCTACCTCGACAACGAGCTGCGCGATCACAACCTGTTCCAGGCCATCTGCCGCACCAACCGCCTCGACGGAGAAGACAAGGACTACGGCCACATCGTCGACTTCAAGGAACTCTTCGGCGACGTGCAGCAGGCCCTCGCCGTCTACAGCTCCGACGAGCTGGACATCGACGACGGTGGCGATGCAGAGAACAACGTCCACCTCAAGAACTGGCTCGAAGAGGGGAAGCAGAAGCTCGACGAGGCACGTGAGGCGCTGCGCTACCTGTGCGAGCCGGTCGCGCATCCCCGCGAGGTGGAGCAGTTCCTTCACTACTTCTGCGGCGACGCCGCGAACCCGAACGCGCTGAGTGAGACCGAGCCGCTGCGCATCTCGTTCTACAAGGCGGTGGCCGTCTTCGTGCGCGCCTTCGCGGCCGTCGCGCAGGACCTCGCAGAGGCCGGCTACTCCGACGCGGAAGCGGCCACCTTGCAGAAGGAGGTCGAGCTCTACAGAGACCTCCGCGCCGCCATCAAGAAGCACTCCGGCGAGGAGCTCGACATCAAGCCCTACGAGGCGGACATGCGCCACCTCATCAACACGTACATCCAAGCCGATCCTGCCGCCGACCTCGGTGAGCTGGGTGAGATGTCGCTGACCGAGCTGATCATTGAGACTGGCATCCACGACGCCATCGCCAAGAAGCTGAACGAGAAGGGCAAGCTCTCGAAGAACGCGATCGCCGAGGGCATCATCAACAACGTCCGCAAGACGATCATCCGCGACCAGCTCACCGATCCCAGGTTCTACGAGCAGATGTCGAAGCTACTCGATGACCTTATCAAGCAGAGCCGCGCCGACGCGGCGGCCTACGAGGAGTTCCTGCGCAAGGCAGAGGCGCTCGTGAAGCGGCTCGCGGCGAAGCAGCCCGAGGCGGGCATCCCTGCTGCGCTGCACGGCAAGCACGAGGCCTCGGTGTTGTTCAACAACCTGGGGAGCGTCGCGGCGACGAACTTCAAGTGCCCGACGAGCGACGATGAGAAGGCGGCGCTCGCCTTGCAGATCGATGTCGTCGTGCGCGAGCGCGCCCCGGCCGGGTGGAAGGGCGATCAGGCGCGCGAGGCGCAGGTCTTGAACGCGCTGTTTCCGCTCCTTGACCGAGACAGGACGGCGACCCAGGCCCTCTTCGAGATCATCAAGAACCAGCCGGGGTACTGAGGCCGCTGATGGCCGAGACGCTCCAAATTGGCGAGATTGCCATCGAGATGACCCGGAAGGACGTCAAGCACGTTCACCTCTCGGTGCATCCGCCGGCGGGCCGAGTCAGTCTGGTCGCGCCGAGGGCCACGCGTGTCGAGGTCGCGCGCGCCTACGCGATCTCGAAGATGGGGTGGATTAGGGAGCAGCGAGCAAGGCTGAAGGCCCAGGCGCGAGAGACGCCGCGACGCTTCGTCGAACGCGAGAGTCACTACGTCTGGGGGCGGCGTTATCTGCTGACGCTCGTCGAGGCCGACGAGAAGCCCGGCGTTTGTCTCGGTCACAGCAGGATCACGCTTCGCGTGCGGCCGGGCACGAGCGCGGCGAAGCGCGCGGACATCATCCACGACTGGCACAAGACGTTGCTCCACGAGGTGGTGCCGCCCCTCATCGCGAAGTGGGAGGCGAAGCTCGGGGTCCGCGTCACCGGCTACTACCTCCAGCGCATGAAGACGAAGTGGGGAGGCTGCAACCACCGGGCAGGCAATATTCGGCTCAACACCGAGCTAGTGAAGAAGCCCAAGGACCTCGTGGAGTACGTGGTCGTCCACGAGCTGCTGCATCTGATCGAACCGACCCATAGCGAGCGCTTCATCGGTCTCCTAGACAAGCACTACCCCTCGTGGAGGGAGGCACGCGCGGAGCTCAACGCCTTGCCTCTCGCTGCGGAAAAGTGGCGCGAGTAGCTGGTGATCGGTGATCGGCGGGGAGGCGCCTGCTCGGGAGAGCGCCCCGGCTTCCAAAAAAGACCACGCCACGACGCGCAGGCGGGCGCTCGTGCGCGCCGTCCTTCACGAGCAGCAGCCATGGGCCGGGACCAGCGCGATCGGCTCGCCACGCACCAACGTGGGCGCCCGTCCGGCGCTCGCGCGGGACACCGCCCCGACGATTGTGGCGAGGAGGTGGCGGTGGACGGGTGTGAAGCGCGAATCACGCGGGCGATGTTGCTGGGGCAGCACAAGCACGAGGTGGCGCTCCAGTGCGCTCGCGAGGTGCTGGAGGAACTGTGGCCCGGGTCGTACAGCATCGAGCAGCGCTACCGGTACTACCCCAACGCCAGATTCCTGGAGACGGTGAGCCGGGAGGAGGAGGCGCGACTCATCAAGGAGGGGTGCACCAAGGAGCTGTGGCGCACCATCAAGCCGGACCTGGTGCTCCATGCCGACCGCGACCTGCTGCGGTCGGTGCTCACCGTGGATTACAAGTTTCCCTGCCCCGATACGAACCGGGCGAGATGGACGCGTTATGGCGAGAGCAGCGCCTATGCGGACCTCAGCCAGGGCGAAGTCTACAAGAATGCGCTCGGCGGTGAGGTCGTCCTCATCTCCCCAGGGCAGGGGGTGATTCCATGAGGGAGGACATTCCCGTCATCCGGGTGCGGAACGATGGTGGTGATGAGGTGACCCGAGACGGCATCGTGCTCTGCTTCTTCATGCGCCGCTCTCATGGAGAGATTGCTCCCGCGGTGTGGCGCGCCTTGCAGGCGTACCGTCGCGCCATCCCTCATCAGGCGCTTGGCTGGTACGGCTCGGATGATGGAGACACCCTGCCGCTCGACGACCAGGGCTGGGAGAACATTCGCTGGCAGACTCTCGAACGTCCTCGGACAAATGCCTGCATCATCGAACTGGAGGAAAACTGTAGCGGAGCAAGTGTCTACCACTTTGATTATCACGGCCGGAACCTCGACTCTCCCCTCTACTCTGGTGACGAGGGCGCTACGAGCGGGATGGCCTTCTCGTTTCCCACCGAGTACCTCTTGGCGCATGGCCCCGCCCACCTGCGAGCCTTGGCCCAGGAACTCGGGCGAGAGCTGCCCTTCAGCTTCGGTTACGCCAGCCTCGCCTTCGTCGCTCCGCGCGGTACGTGGTACGCGGCGCGAAGAGAGCTCCTTGGCCCGCTGCGGCGCTACCTGGGTTTGGACCTGTACCACTTGAGTGAGACCAGCGGGCTGATTGGTGCCGGGGCGCGGGGGGCCTACTGGCTGACGTTCCTGGGGCAGCCGCTGCTCGGCCAGCTCGGGGGCACCGAGGCGCTACGGCAGCGGCTCTCCTTCTCGGAGGTCACCTTCGAGCCGATGGAGGACGAGCGGCTGCTCCTCACCCTGGGCGAGTGGCCCGACGCCATCGACACGGAGAAGGGGGGAGTCCCTCCCCAGTACCGGGCACTGGCACGGCTGCTGGAGCCGTACCTCCGCGAGGAGGGCGGCGACTGGCCTCCCATGAACAGGGAATTCATGCACCGGTGGTTCCGGCGGCTCTGCCAGCGAGCGGGGGCACAGAGCGGGTGAGGAGGTAACTGACGCGCCGCCTGTAGGACGCGAACACTCCCCGAAGGAAGAAGGCCAGGGTCGCAGCCGCCCTGGTTCGGAGCTGGCGCTGGAATAGCCTGGCGACAGCTCAAGGAGTAGGGCGGGGCGCTGTCAGCCCTTGAAGACGTGCTCGCGGTGCCACTTCAGGTAGTTGGGGTGGGGCCGCCACTCCTCGCGCCGGGGCGGCCGCAGCTGCCGGTTGGAGTGGATGAGCCGGCCCACGTACTCGGGCACGCCGCTCTTCGCCAGGAGGTGACCTGCTCGATGATGGAGCGCTCGGGTAGCCGGGTGGTGGCTCCTTGAGCGTGCGAGTTCAGGCACTAGGTTGGAGCCAGAGCCAGGGTGGATGCACGCGGGCCAGCGGTCCCTCAGCCCACCCACTCCTTCTGGGTGACCTCCACCATGAAATCGCGAAACGCCGCAACCTTGCGCGCGAGCGGCCGTGTCGATGAGTAGAGCAACAGCAGCCCGCCGACGCTCACGCGGACTGAGGGAAGGACACGCACGAGCTCGCCGCTCGCGACGTACGGCTGCGCGATGAACGCGGGCAACGTAGCAATCCCCCCGCCCGATATCGCAACGCCACGCAGGAAGAGGAAGTCGTTCGCGACAATCCTCGGTGTGAACGTTGCGGGAAAGTCGAACGCGCGACGCAGGGGGCCTGCCACGAGCCAGTCGTGCTCGGGCGATGCGAGTCCCCGAGGGCTGCCGCGCCGTGCGAGGTAGCTCGGCGCCGCGTACAGACTGAGCTCACCTCGCTGGACGAGCCGTCGCGCCGTGAGCGACGTGTCGTGGTGCTTGCCGCTGTCACCACGAAGCGCGACATCGAATCCCTCGGCTGCGATGTCGACCATGCGGCTGCTGAACTCCGCCTGTACCTGCACCTTCGGGTAGAGCGCGATGAAGCGCGAAATCACGCTGCCGAGGAACGTCGCGCCGAGGTCATAGGGCGCTGTGAGCTTGAGGGTGCCGGCCGGCTCACTCTGGTGCTCGGGCAATTCCCTCGTGGCGTGAGTCAGGGCCTGCACGTGCGCGGCGGTTCGTTCGTAAAGCGCCGTTCCTGCGGTGGTCAGCGAAACCCGCCGAGTCGTTCGATAGAACAGCCTCGAGCCGACGGACTCCTCGAGCTTCGCGATGTTGCGGCTCACGGTCGCCGTGGTCGTCCCGAGCGTGCGAGCCGCTGCAGAGAAGCTCGCCCTGTCGGCGACCTCCACGAACACAGCGAGCAGCGCCACGTCAATTGTTACGCTCATGCATTGGTGTATTGCACCGTTGCGTCTTGTGTGGAAGTCGCGGCGCCCCTATTCCATCGCATGCAAGAAGACGTCGCGCGCGGCATCGGGCTCTTCGCAACGAAAGTCGCACCGGCCGTGCGCAAGGCAACCGGAAGGACATCCTCATGAAGATCGGAATCAGTGGGGCGAGTGGGCAGCTCGGCGCAGCGACGGTCGCGGAGTTGAAGACCCGCGCGCCGGACGCCCATCTCGTCGGCATCTCGCGGACGCCTGAGAAGGTGAGTGCACTCGGCATCGAGGCGCGGTTCGGCGACTTCGATCAACCCGACTCCCTCACCAAGGCGTTCGCGGGCCTCGACCGGCTGCTCATCATCCCTTCGAGCGACATGCGTCCCGGTGTTCGAGCTGCGCAGGGACACGACGCGATCCAGCGTGCCGTCGATGCAGGCGTTGAACACATCGTCTTTACGTCGGCGCTCGGGACGAAGTCGGCCGAGGTCCCGCACCTCTGGCAGAGCTATTTCGTTCCGGAGCAGTCACTGATGCGTCTGGCGAAGAAGTGGACCATCCTTCGGATGGCCTACTACGCCGAGTCGTTCGTCGATGAAGTTCGTATGTCGCTGTCACGCGGCATTCATGCAGCGACTTCGAACACGCCGGTCAACTTCGTCGCGCGAGACGACGTCGCCGCTGCGGCGGCAGGCATCCTCGCCGGTCAGGGGCACCACGGCGCCATCTGCCAGGCGACCGGACCGGCGGCGCTCGATGGCGCGGCGCGCGCTTCGTTGGTCGCGAAGGTGACAGGCAAGAGCTTCGGCTTCGCCGCCGTGAGCGTCAGCCAGTACCGCGAGGGGCTCGCGGCCGCGGGATTGCCTCCGTTCGTCGTGGATGCCGTTCTCAGCATTCAGGACATGTGGGCCACGGGTGGCTTCGATGTGACGACGGGCGATGTCGAACGGCTCACCGGTCGCGCGCCGAGGTCACTCGAGGATGCGCTTCGACGCGCGGCGCTGTAGCAGCGGTGGCCTGTTCGGGCTGTGGTGGATTTGCTCCCAGAGCGCCTAGCGGAACGAATCCACGATGGCCACCCCAGCGGAAGATCCGCCCAGGACGGCAATTCCAGGCCGCGACTCTGGAAGCTTCCGGAGCTGGTTCATGCTCAGGCGCGCCACCGCGCAGATGGGCAGCTTCTCGGTGTCCGGTGGGTGGGCTTCGTAATAGCGGATGACGACCTGAGGGCCGCCCGTCCAGACCTGACCATACAGGCGGGTCGTGGTCTCGAGCGTGCCGAAGTCTTTCTCCAGCATGCTCTCGATGGGCCCGTCATAGAGCATGATGGGCGTCGACTGGATCTGGTTCGCGTCGAGCTCCACCCAGGAGGTGTCTCCCACTCGCAGCTTCAGCGCCCGCATCGTCCTCTTGGCTTCCTCTGGGCATTCCTCGGGACCCGGAGTGCCATCGGGCCGCAGCGCCACACTCCCTTGGGTCGTGGTGCAGCCAGGAGTCGCACAGAGCAGGGTGACAGCGGCGATGCGGAGCGCTTTGGCGGCGGGCATGAGCGGCATCTCTACTCCCGAAGCAGTGAGTGATCCAGGTTCACGATCAGCTGCCGGAGCCCGTCTCCACGGAAGATCTCCAGGACTAGGTTGTGGAGTCCCCCATCTGTGATGAACGCGCTCTTGTCCGCGACGACCGCGATGGTCCCGGACTGGCCCTGGGCGATTTCGGTCCTATCCATGCGAAGTGCGAAGGGGCGAGAAGTAGAGGGCTCCGCGCTGGTGGATAGCAGTGCGTTCCTGAACCTCCACGTTTTGTCGCCGTGGGTGTTGGTCAGGTGAATCACGGCCGCCGCCTTGCCTGGCCCCTCGAAGACTTCGACCTTGATGTTCACGTCCCCGTCCTTCAGGAGCGCCTGCTTCCTGCTGCGGAATGGCGTCTTCTTCTCTGCTCCTTTGACGAGCAGCGTTGCGAAGGCGTGGTCGACCGAGGTCTCTTCCTTCTTGAGACGTTCGGTCTCCTCCCTCAACGCGCCCTCCCTCTTGAGCGCGTCGTAGAGGGCCGAAAGCACTGCGTCGTAGCTCTCGCGGCTCTTGAACACGTTGACCTGCTGGTCCGTGGCCCGCTCTTCGTGTGCTGGCGGAGCCAGCAGGAATGACACCTCCGTCCCGTCAGTAAGCGCCACGACCAGGGGAATCCGCTCGTCGGGATTGAGGTCGTGAATCGGCTCCAGGACCACCTTGTTGCCCAGCACGCCCAGTGGCGTCAGCCGACCCTCCCAGCCAAGCATCTTCGTCTTCGCCGAGTTCACGGGCTGCTCGAAGCGCAGGGTGGTCAGGACCTGGCCGGAGACGTAGAGGGTGTGAGTCCACTCGGCGGGATGCCCCGAGAGCAGGATGGTCCGGACGGCGGCGGCTTCGCGCTCCCCGGCAAGGGCCGCGGATGCCAGGAGGACAATCACCAAGCCATACCCGGGTGGTAGTGTAGAGCGCGTCATCCGGCAAACCTACCAGGATGGGTCAGGCGACCTCAATTCTTCAAAGTGCCATACGGCACTCGCTGTCGAACGCCCGGGGGCAAGTCCATCGGTTTCACGCGCGTCCCTCCGAGCTTCGCGGTCGGGAGCGCACACGGTAGCGTCGAGTGATGTCCGACCTGTTCGCCGTCCGTGTCCTCGGAGTCTCCCGCAGGGCTGCCCGCCTGTTGGTGACCTCCGTGCACCCCGACTCCGGCAAGTCCGCGCCGCACGCGGTGTTCGCATTGATGTTGATGTACGACCCGATTGCGCAGTCGGAGGATGCCGCGTTCAGCAAGCACCGACACCTCGAGGACTCGGCGCTCGCGCAGGCAATGGACGAGCGCAGTGTCTTTGACAGCGCGTGGATGAAGGCGAACGCGCAGGCGTTCGTGGCGAAGGTGAAGCGGTCCGGCCCTTTGCTCGAAATCCAGCCGACGCACCCGGCGTGGATCGAGCACCTGCGCAAGGGCATGGCGTGGCGGACGGCCGCCTATGACGCCGGGCCGGGCCTGCCCGCCGCGCCCCGGTCGCCTGCGCCGAAAGGCGCGCCGGCCTCGCGCTCGCAGGACCCGGCGGCCGGGTTTCGCGTCGGCCAGCCACACCTCCCCAAGCACAAACTCCCCGGTGCGTTCATCGCCCTGTACGGCGCGAATCGCTACGTCGCCGACCCGGTGCTCACCGACCCCGCCGCCATGAAGAATGCGACGGCGTCGATGGTGGGTCAGCCGCTGCTGCTCGTGCCGAAGCGCGGGCCGAAGCGGGTCGGCACGCTCGTCCTGACGAGCCCGGAGCAAGTGCTCATCTACCATGAGGCGGCGGACTGGCACGGCTCGGAGGTGGCGGACTTCGACGACCTGAAGTCGCTCGGCCGCGCGTGGCTCTCGCAGGACGAAGCCGCCACGGCGCCCGAGCCGACAGCGAAGACCGGGCCACGGAAAGCAGCGAAGAAGGCCGTGCGCAAAGCCGGCGCACGGAAAGCAGCGAAGAAGGCCGTGAGCAAAGCCGGACCATGGAAAGCAGCGAAGAAGGCGGCGAGCAAGGCCGGGGCACGGAAAGCAGCGAAGAAGACGGTGAAGGGGAGAGCGGCCACCTCGGTGCGTCGTTGAGGCTTGCTGCCGGCTCGCAACAGCACATGGACGAGAGATTTTCCAAGTACCGGTGGGAATCCCCCCACCTCCTTCATCGACAAAGAGTTCGGAGCTCTTGTATCGAATCTACAAGAACAGACCCGATGTCCTGAGCACCGGGTCTCCGGACCGGATCGTCATCGAATACAGCTGACGCGTCGCCTCCTGGGCCACGGGAGGACGTCGCGGCATGTCCTCCGGCTGGCCTATCCTGCGGCACATGGACAGACACCTCGCCCGCACGAACCCGCGCCTGTACGCCGCCCGGTGGCTCTCCGCGGACGAGGAGGGCCACACGGCCCTGCTGCGCGCGCTCCCGCCGGACGACCTCGCGCTGCACGTGGAGGCGCTCCTCGCCGCCCTGACGCAGCCTCCGAGCGTCATCGGAGAAGGGCGCCTCACCGTCGACCTTCGCGTGGATGGCCTCGACGAGGTGTCCTTCGGGGCCTTCCACCAGGAGGACGGCTCGAAGCGGAAGCGCTACCAGGTGCTCTCCGCAGCGGGCCTGCCGCCAGCCGCGGCGCGCCCCGTAGTCGAAGCGCTGTGGGCGGCCAACGCGCGCCTGGGCCGCAAGCCCGCGTACACCCACGTCACCGCCATCTCCTGGGCTGGCCTCTGGGGAGAGGACGACCCGTACAAGCAGGAGGACGAAATCGCCTTCGACCTCCGCCTCTACGACCGGCTGCTGGGCGTGCTCGACGCGGTCTTCTCCGGACTGCCGCTGCGCCGCGCCGAGCTGCAGGGCTACGAGGCCGCCTATCGCTATTACGTCGAGCTGCCGGGCGGACGCACCCTGCCTGATTACAGCCAGCCGGAACCGGGCAACGCCAACCTCCACCTCTTCTGGGAGACACCGGACGGCGGAGAGGCGGAAGGCCTCGTCCCCAACCGCACCTACAGCAATGCCTCCCGCGACGCCCTGGTGGCCTGGAGCGAGCGGACGGTCCGCGCGCGCCGCTGCCCGCTCTGGCAGCGGTGGCAGGACCGCCACTGGCCCTCGGTGCTGGAGACCCCGGCGTAGCGCCGCCCTACCTCACGGCGTGGTGAAGAAGGAGCTGACGGCGGTCGCGTAGCTCTGGGGCAACCCTCCCAGCGTCTGGAATGGGCGGCCCTTCAGGTCCTGGCCGGTGATTTCCATGGCCAGCACCCGCAGCTTGTAGATGGACGCAGGTCGCAGGGTGCCGGGAGGCAGCCGCACCTGCGTCGTCGAGCCGGGCACATAGAAGTACCCATCGAACTCCGCCATGACGAAGCCCTGGTCATCGACATAGCGGAAGAGGGCCAGCCGGTAGCCGGTGGGCGTGCCCCTCTCGGGTGGCAGCCAGGAGATGACGGGGCTGGTGGCGCCCACCTGTCGCTGCACGTTCGCGTCGAGGCCGTCGATGGCCAGCCCGCGCGGCGGCGTCAGGCGGGGACTCAGGGGCGATGCGAACAGGTTCGTCACCAGGTCCCGGGTCGCCATGTTCTCGATGGAGATGGACTGCATGCGGCCGGAGCCATCGGGCAGCATCTCCCTGTGGCCCAGGTGGTACGCCGCGGAGCCCACCTGGGCCCAGGTGGCCGGGAACGGGTTTCCATACGCCAGGCGACGCGTGAAGTTGAAGGCGGCGCGAGCAGGCAGCTCGAGCCGGAGCAGCAGGCCCGAGGCGCCCACCGTGCCATGCTCGGGCCTGTGTGGGCCGGCCTCGATGTAGAGCACGGGCTTGTTGAGCGTCGCGGCGGGATGCATCTGCGTGGCGCGCGAGGTGTACTCGGAGAGGCGCCACTCCAGGGCCAGCTCTTGCGTCGGCACGGACTGCATCACCCCGCTGACCTGCAGGGGCGTGGTGCCATCCGCGGTGAAGTCGAACGGCGCCGTCTGAGTGCTGCGCACCACGGTGCGGCTCACCACGGCCCCCCCGTCCGGCAGCGTGCCCGCATCCATGGCACCGAGCTGGTTCACATACAGCGCGTCCCCCTTCGCCGCCTCGAAGACGGGGACGGTGTTGAGGTGGTTCCAGGTCTCGGCCGTGCTGGCGGTCACGGCCGTCTGGCCGTCCTGGGGCTCTTCATGGAGGTAGACCTCGCCCGCCAGCTCCACCTGCCCGGAAATGACCTCCAGGCTGGAGAAGTTCTGCGAGTCCCACATGAACACCCACGGGGCGAGGTTCGACAGGGTGAGCTGCATCGGCGTCGCGCTCGTCCCCGTGAAGACGGTGTCCACCCGGCCGACGTGGTTCGAGCCGAGCTCCACGTGCCGCGCGTCCGTCAGGACGTACGCGTTCCCCGTCCTCAGGTAGTACGTCCCCTGCGGCACTCCGGCGAACTGGTAGCCACCGTCGGTGGCCGTGCCGTCGATGCGGGTGAACGTCCCTCCATCCTGGACGAGCACATGGGGTGGACGCGCCGACATGTCCTCGGGGCGCTCGGCAACCCCCACCAGCGTGTGGAAGCGCAGGTGGCTCGTCACCCGCACCGTGTCTGCGCCGGGCGTGCCTCCATCACCGGGCTCGCACCCCGCGGAGAGCTCTTCGCCCATCCACGTGCCGCCTCCCGACACGGGCGCTCCCGAGCCCTCGGGCTCGCCCCCCGCGCAGCCCAACCACGTGACACAGAAAGCAACCCACAACGGATTGGGACGATGCGGCTTCATGGGACTCCCTCCAGGCGCCCGGCGGAGAATCCGCCCGGCTGTAGATGCAGACAGGTTACGGAAGCTGCTGTCCCGCCGCCGGGGCCTGGAGCCTGCCCGGACCATCAAGGCCCGGGCAGGAACTCACTCACCAGTCGTAGCCGTGGTGGCCCTTGAGCACGATGACCTTGCGGCTGTTCGGGTAGTACAGGACGGCGTACTCCGCGTAGTCGTGGCAGTTGTGGCAGGAGATCTCCTCCCAGGCGAGCCACGCCTGGATGGGGCCACCGCCCGCGAACGAGTCGATGGCGGCCAGCAGCGGGGAGCTGCTCGAGCCGAAGAAGAAGTTGTCCACCAGGCCGGCGCGGTCGGTGAACTCGCCGTACTCGGCCGGCGGCAGCGTCTGCGTCGTCGCGTTGAAGTGGTCCATCACCGCCTGGATGGTGACGGGCGTGGCCGGGCACTGCGGGGTGCTGTACGCGTCGATGCTGTTCAACGCGTACCAGTCCGTCGACGAGGAGCCCTGGTTGAACGCCAGACGCGCGGGCTCCAGGGAAGCGGAGTCAATCTCGGTGAGCGACAGCGGCTGGCCCGGGAGCACCTCGCAGGCGCTCGCGTACATGCAGCGCGACACCTGACGCTGGGTGCCGCACGCGCCGTAGTCCAGCGTGCTGGCGGGCAGCGCGTGGATGCAGTTGTACACGGCCGGCAGGCAGGCCTGGGACGGCCAGGTGTTGTACGGGTCGTCGTTGGTGCTGATGGCCAGCTCGGTGACACGCGCCACCGGGCGTGCCGTCCTGCTCACCACCGTGCCGTCGTTGAGCGTGGCGGTGAAGGTGAGCGGCGTCGTGTGCGGGTCGATGGCCTGGTGCACGGCCGGGTAGCGCCAGTCGAGCTGGAAGGTGTCCGCGTCCACGCGGGTGACCACCGGCGTGCCGTCCGGCGCGGTGACGATGAGCGAGCTGGCCGCCGCGTCCACCCGGCCCCGGTACATCAGGTTGTCGGTGCGCGCCGCGTTCCACACGTACTTCGGCTCCACGTCCTCATGGATGTTGATGGACGTGGACCCGCGCAAGTCGAAGAACCGCGGCGCCACGACGAGCCGCGCGTAGTACCGCGTCGGGTAGCCGGTGAACGTGTCGATGGAGATGAAGAGCGGCAGCCCGGAGAGCACCGTGTTCAGCTCGTGGCCCTCCTCCAGCACCACCTCGAAGCGGCGCTCGCTGATGATGTTCGCCGTGCCGAAGGCGTCGTCCGGCACGAAGCTGAAGACGTCCTGGAGGTAGCGGTTGGTGGTGCCACGGATGACGAGCACGCGCTTGTTGTTGCGCGTCTCGAAGGTGCCGAGCGTCTCGAAGCTCAGCTCGTGCGTGCCCGTGGGCTCGTACGCGTAGATGCGGGTGGCCGTCGCCGCGGCGGTGGAGACACCGGTCTCCTCCGCCGGCGTGGACGAAGGCTCGGGGGAAGGCTCGGGGGACGTGGGGCCACAGGCCGTGGCGCCGAGGGCCAGGAGACAGGCGAGTGCGAGGCTGCGTAGCTTCATGGTGGGGGACCTCTCCGGGTGAAGAATTCCGGGAGTACCACAGCTGCCTGACTCTCCTGTGAAGGCGCCTGTGTCAGTCCTGTCACGACCTGTGTGCGATGCGCCTCCTCACGGTGGGCACCAGGAGGAGGAGCAGCCACCACGCCACGGCCGGGCTCGTCGAGTCGCAGCCGCACCCGGAGTCACCCTCTCCTCCCGGCGTGGGCCCCGGGTCCGTCCTGGGCAGGTTCACGGTGATGACGAAGTCGCACCTGGCGGTGTTGCCCGCCGCGTCCGTCGCGGTGGCGACCACCTGGGTGAAGCCTGGCTGGAAGACGCTCCCGGAGGGAATGCTGAAGGTCACCTCGGGGGTGGACACCGTGTCCGAGGCGGTGGCGACGTTGGTGAAGTCGACGGCCACGGGGCCTTCGCTCTCCACGTTCCGTCCCGGCGAGCACCGCAGCGTGGGCGGGGTGGTGTCGGAGACGTTGACGGCGAAGGTGCAGCTGCGCACCCGGAAGCCGGGCGCGTCGGCAGTGACCTCCACCGTCGTGCTGCCGACGGGGAAGGTGCTCCCGGAGGCGTGGCTGTACTGGATGGGCGTGGATGCGGGGACTCCGTCCGCGAGCACGGCTGGCGGCCACGTCACGTTCGCTCCCAGGGCGCCACCCGCCTCCTGCCGGGGCAGGGAAGGGCACGTCACGGACGCGGGGGCCAGCAGGCGCGGCTCGTAACCGGCGACGCCGTCATCCGCCACCACCAGCAGGTCGCCTCCCACCGGCGTGAGTGCGCGCGGCCGCGAGCTGCCCGAGCCCGGCCACAGGTCCGCCACGCGCAGGGTGCCCTCGGCGGTGCCGTCGCTCCTCCACAGCTCCTCGCCGGTGACGGCATCATCCACCGCGAAGTACAGCTGCTCGTCCACGACGGTGAGCGCGGTGGGCGGGGCGCCGGGCTCCACGCCGTTCGCCGGGCGCGGCGGCCGGATGTCCTTCACCTCGCGGGTGCCCTGGGGCGTGCCGTCCGTGCGCCACAGCTCGCGGCCGCTGGGGCCTTCCGCGACGAAGAACAGCGTCTGTCCCAGGGGCGTCAGCTCGCCTATCACGGAGTCCCCCTCCGCCGGCAGCGGACGGAGGAGCACCGTGCCCGGGACCGTTCCATCCGTCTTCCACAGCTCGTGCCGGGTGGTGGTGACCCGCTTCACGAAGTGGAGCGCGCCCCCGAAGGCGGCGAGCTCGGCTCTGGACACCGCGGGAACGGTGAAGCCGGGGGCCAGGTCCGTCACCCGCATCGTTCCGGCCTCGGTGCCATCGCTCTTCCAGAGGGTCACCCGCGCCGGGTTCTCCTCCACGGCGACGAAGAAGAGCGTGTCCCCCACAGCCACGGCCGTCAGCTTCATGGGGAGCCCGGAGGCCTGCCCCGGCCAGACGTCCTTGACGAGCACGGTGCCGCCGGCCGTTCCATCCGTCCGCCACAGCTCGATGCCGTGCGCGGAGCTGTAGGCCGCGGAGTAGAGCGCTCCCTTGAATGGCACCATTGGCTCGTCCTCGTCCGACACCGAGATGCTCGCGCCGGGCTGCGTATGGGCGACACGGACCGTGCCCGCCTGCGTCCCGTCCGTCTTCCAGAATTGGTTGAGGCCCTCCTTGAACACGAGCTGCCCGCCGAGCTCCACCAGGCCGTGGAGGTTTTGTGACGCCACGGGCTCGGTGAAGCGCACCGTGCCCGCGGCGGTGCCGTCCGTCTTCCAGAGGTCCTCGGAGCCCGCGTCGTTGTCCATCACGAAGTACAGGGCGCCCCTCCACTCCGTGAGATGGCGGGGATTCGAGCTGGCCAGCCCCGGGAGGAAGTCGCGCACCAGCCGTGTGCCCTCTCGCGTGCCGTCCGTCACCCACAGCTCGCGGCCGTGGAGCGCGTCGGTGGCGGCGAAGAAGTACTGCGTCCCCAGGCGCGTGAAGCCCGTCACGCTGGAGCCCTCCGGGCGCGCGGCGATGTCCCGGACGAGCGTGGTGCCCTCGGCCGTCCCATCCGTCTTCCACAGCTCCCGGCCGTGCTGTCCGTCGGTGGCACGGAAGAAGAGCGTCAGCCCGCTGGCGGTGGGGACCGCCTGCTCCGGCAGGGACTCCAGCGCGCCGGGGACGACGTCCTTCACCAGCACGGTGTCCAGGCCGTTGCTCCGCCACAGCTCGCGGCCATGCGTGCCGTCATCCGCGCGGAAGTACAGCAGCCCCGTCGCGCCGCTGCTCCGGAGCTCCAGGGGCATGGAGCCCTCGGCGCCCGGGCGCAGGTCCACGAGCAGGCGCGTTCCCCCCACGGTGCCGTTGCTCGTCCAGACTTCCAGCCCGTGGGTCCCGTCATCCGCGGCGAAGTAGAGGCTGCTGCCCACGGTGGCGAAGCTCACACCGCTGAAGCCCTGGCTCCGGAAGGACTTCAAGAGGACGGTTCCGTCGTCCGTGCCGTCGCTCGTCCACAGCCCGCCGTTGCCGTGGAGCATGTAGAGCCGCCCTCCGACGGCTGTCGCCCAGGTCCGACGCCAGGCTTCCAGCACGCCCAGGCGCCGGACGCGCGTGGTGCCGGCGTCCGTGCCGTCGGTCTTCCACAGCTCGGTGAAGGTCTGCCCGTCTTCCTGCACGACGCTGAAGAAGAAGACCCGGCTGCCCGCGCCGACGATGCTCTCGAGGCGGTGCTGCCCGATGCGGACCGTGCCAGCGTCCGTGCCGTCGGTCTTCCACAGCGAGTACTCGTTATCCGCCACGGAAGCCGAGAAGTAGAGGACGTCTCCCACGGGGGTGAGCTGCCAGGGCTGGCTGCTGAGACGGCCCGGACGGAGGTCCTTCACGCGCGCCGTGCCCTGCGCCGTGCCGTCGCTCTTCCAGAGCTCCGTCCCACCGTCGTCATCGTCGAGGAAGTAGAGCTGGCTGCCGCTGACGACGAGCCGCCCATAGTAGTTCTGCGTCCGCAGCGCGAGCACGTGCACCGTGCCGGCTTCCGTCCCATCGCTCTTCCAGAGCGACTGCGTCTGGGCCATCGGTCCCTGCGCGAAGGGCGTGGCGTTCGCGAAGAAGTAGACGTGGCCGCCGAGTGCCGCCAGGCCCCGGGGGTTGGAGCCCTGCGCCCCGGGGAAGAGGTCCTTGAGGCGCACCGTGCCCTGCGCCGTCCCGTCGCTGACGTACAGCTCCCGGCCCGTGACGCCGTCATCCGCGGCGAAGAAGGCGCGCTCGCCCACCGTCACCAGCTCGCCCGGTGACGACGAAGTCGTTCCCTCGTGGAGGTCCATCGCCACGGCCGAGCCGAGGCCCGTCAGCCCCTGGTGGCTCGTGCCGACGGACAGCGCCTCCGCGTCGTCCTCCCTGGGTTGGGAGCACGCTGCCGTGAGCACCCCTCCGAGCACCGCTCCAACGAGCCACCGCGAGACAGTCGACATGGTCCTCCTCCCCTGGATGAGGAGGGGAGGATACGGCGCGCTCGCGGTGGCCACGTACCACTTAAGGCGAATGCCCCCGATGCGCGGGGGCAGGTAGGGTGAGGGGCACGCCTGTGGGCGGACGTGCCCCTCGCGGCCGCTAGTCCGCGGTGAAGTACAGGTTGTCGAGCAGCAGCCGGTCCGTCACCGCGCCCTGGCCCGCGATGAGCACGAAGGGCGCGCTGACGCTGGTGGGCTGCAGGCCGCCCGCGACGAAGTCCGCCACGGGAATCGCCAGGTGGTGCCACTGGCCGTCGTTCGTGTACCCGTACTTCTTGATGTCGAGCTGCACGCTCCGCGCGGGGTCGTTCATCCCAATCTTCACGTCGGCGAAGCCGGCGTCGTCCGACTTCAGGCTGACGTGCAGCGTCTTCCACGCGCTCAGGTTGCGCGCCGCGTCCCAGTGGACGCCGAGCCCCAGCCACGCCTTGCCCGCATGGGCGAGGGCGTCCGCCGACCGGCCCTCGATGCGCTCGGTGGAGGCTTCAATCGTGACGGTGCTCTCGTAGAGGTAGATGTGCGTGGTGGCGTTGTCGATGACGATGTCCTCGGAGCGGCCGCCCTCGTAGAAGCCCACGCCCAGGCGGGCCTGTCCCTGCTGGTAGGGGAAGGGGCCGGGGAGCAGGTCCGGCTCGGTGCCGCCGTCCGTGCCCCCGTCGGTGCCGCCGTCCGAGCCCGAGCTTCCGGACGTCTGCGTCGAGAAGTACAGGTTGTCGAGCAGCATCTTGTCCGCCGCCGCCCCCTGGCCCGCGATGAGCACGAAGGGCGCGTTGACGGTTCCCAGCGTCAGTCCGCCCGCGACGAAGTCCGCCACGGGAATCGCCAGGTGGTGCCACTGGCCATCGTTCGTGTACCCGTACTTCCTCGCGTCGAGCTGGACGCTCCCGTCGGGGTCGTTCATTCCAATCTTCACGTCGGCGAAGCCGGGGTCCTCCGACTTCAGGCTGACGTGCAGCATCTTCCACGCGTCCATGTTGCGCGGCGTGTCCCAGTGGACGCCGAAGCCCAGCCACGGCTTGCCCCCATGGACGAGCAGGTCCGCGTTGCGGCCCTCCACGCGGTCGGTGGAGGGCTCCATCGTGACGGTGGCCTCGTACAGGTAGACGTGCGTGGTGGTGTTGTCGATGGCGATGTCATCCGTGCGGCCGCCCTCGTAGAAGCCCACGCCCAGGCGGCGCTGTCCCTCCTGGAAGGGGAAGGGGCCCGGGAGCACGTTCGGGTCCGTTCCCGGACCGCCGTCGTTCTGGTTGTTGGGGCCCTGCCCCGAGTAGTCCGGCGTCCCCGGGCTCGGACGGCACCCGGCCAGCAGCGGCAGCAGCAACAGCGCGTATCCCAGCTTCTTCATGGCTTCACCGCCCTCTCCTGACCGTTGGCCGTGCTCAGCAGCACCCAGCCGCCCTTCACCGTGCCGCCCATCTCGACGATGCCCTTGTACGCGGGCGTCACCAGCTCGTACGCAATCGTCCCCGACGCGTCGTACGTCACCGCCTCCGGGAAGTTGTCGAGCACGGACTGGTACGCGCGGATGGCCTGCTCCCGCACCTGGGGCAGCACCTCCTGGGGCGCCAGACCGCTCTGGTAGACGCCCAGCAGGTTGCCGCCCACGTAGAACTGGGCCTCACCTCCCGGTGCCCGCGCGAGCAGCGTCGCCCACGCGTAGAACCCGGCCACGCTGCTGGCGCCGGACTCGATGACCCACTTCGTCTCCTCGCCCGGAGGCGTTCCCGCGAAGGGGTTGTTCGGGTCCTCCAGCACGGACTGGTCCGGGTAGATGCCCTCGTCCGGTCCGTGGAACTGGAGCGTCAGGTCATCCAGCGACTTGCCGTAGACGAACGTCGCGGGGTCGTAGCACCCCGACGTGCCCACCACGGTGGCCAGCAGCACGAGCCACGTCTTCATACCGCCTCCGTTAGAGCGAAAGGATTGCATAGGCTCCCACCTCGTATTCACGGCCCTCGAGCCCCTCGGCCAGGGCCGACGTGCTGAGGCCCTCCGAGTACTGGTCCAGCATCCGCACCAGGCCGCGCAGGCCGAAGCGCGTGGTCACCGCGCCGAGCACCGGGCGCTTGAGGCCGTAGGACAGATCGCCACCGAGCTGCAGCGGGTACGTCAGGTTGAAGACGCGGTGGTAATCGTACGGGCCCCAGTCGTTCAGGTGCACCTGCGCCGTGAAGAGCACGGTGTCGTACAGCGCCGAGCCGTCCACGCCGTAGCGGTGAATCTGCCGCGCGTCCTCGCCGGGCGACTGCACGCTGCCCACGAAGGCGGTGCCGTACAGCTTCAGGCGCGGCGTCGGGTTGCCCACCAGGCGCAGCGTGGTCTCCCACTCGTCACGCGCGGGAGGCGCGTTGCCGAAGGCCACCGTGCTGCCATCCGCGAGGATGGCGATGCCGGCGTCACGCGACGTCGGCTGCCGCCGGTAGACGATGTCCAGGCCCGCGGCGAAGGGCGCGTCCTCGCGCATCTCCCTGTCCCAGGACCAGAACCACGTGCCGGGCGTCGGGTCGAAGGTGAGCAGCAGCTCGGCGCCCAGCGTCTCGCGGTTGTCGAGCACCGTGAAGGCGTCCGTCAGCACATTCCGGGGCTGCACGCCCGGGAAGTACATGCCGTTCTGGTACGCGTCGTCGATGCGCGGGTTCGGCCCGATGAGGGGCTTCTGGTAGAGCAGGTTCGGCGACACCTGGAAGGTGCCCAGCTGCACCGCCACGCCCGCCTGCCCGGCGTAGTGGTTGCCGCGGCCGCTCTCGCGCAGGCTCCAGCCCGTCAGCACCGTGCGCTGGTCCGGACCGCCGTCCGCCACCAGGCCGCGCACCGACGACTGCACGAACCAGCGCGCCGCGCCCGTGTCGAGCGTGAGCCGCGCCTTCGCGCCGAGCGTGTCCAGGAACTGCACCTTGTCCTGCAGCACCTGGTACCCGCTGTTCATGTAGCTGGGGCCGTCGGTGCGCTCGGTATAGGTGAAGCCCTCCCCGATGCGCTGGGGCGCGGCGAGGATGCCGCCGACCTCCAGGCCCACGGGGCCCCGGTTCCACTCGAAGGTCAGCGCCGTGCGGCGCGCCACGCGCTCGCGGACCACCGCGGCCGTCTGCACCGACGAGCCCCGGGCGATGTCCTCCTGGTGCATCAGCGTCACGTTCAGCGCGCCGAAGCCCTTGCGGTACTTCGCGACGATGGACGGGTTGGCGCCCCAGTACAGCTCCGGGCCCACGGCAATCTTCAGGCCCTCCAGCCCGCGCTTGCCGCTGAACACCACGCCGAAGGGCGCGTTGCCGTGGTAGATGTCGATGTTCGGCCCGTAGTTCGCCTCGCGGTACAGGCCGAAGAAGTCACCTTCCTCCGCCCAGTGGTAGTGGCCCACGCGGTAGAAGCCGTCCAGCGTGAAGTCCTGCCGGTCCAGCTTGAACTCGGCCTGGTACAGCGCGAAGCGCTCCAGGCCCAGCGGCTGGCCGGTGGCCACGCCCTGGGTGGGCACCGGGTTGGCGCCCTGGGTGGGCGGGGGCGTCGGCTGCGTGCCGCGGTTCTCGTAGAAGAGGTTGTTGAGGCGGTTGGTCGCCACGTTGCCCACGACGTTGAACGAGGCGCGCCCGTACACGCCGGAGGCCGGCTGGAGCGCCAGGTCGAAGAAGATGGACTCCGTGTGGTCCGCGGCCACCTGGTTGGCCCGTGTCGTGGCGATGCTGCCCCGCGACATCGAGCTGTCCAGCAAGAGGCGCAGGTTGGACACGCGCACCGCGCTCAGCTCCTCCGTGCGCGCCAGCGCCACGTCGGACACGTAGCTCTTCGACATCTCCGACGGGCGGATGGCGGCGAAGTGCTCGCGGATGCGGTCGGCGTTGGTGGTGTCCGCGTACGGGTTCAGCCGGAAGGCGGCCTGCAGGACGTAGTAGGCCGTGCGCGGCTGCACCCGGGCGATGCCCGCCTCGTCCTCGGGGCCCAGCGCGCAGATGCCGAACCACTCCTCGTTCATGTTGTTCTGGCCTTCGACGAAGTCGGCCGGGTAGCCGCCGTTCGGCCAGGACGCGGTGGTGTCGTGGACGGAGAGGTTGGCCTCCTGGCCCATCTTCCACCAGCCATCCACCCACTGGAACACGAAGCCGCCAATGGCGTTGCCCGCGCGGCCGTGGCCGTAGCTCTGCGCGTAGATCTCCTCCCACTGCTGGCGCAGGTACTCCGCCTGCGCCAGGTGGTCCTCGCGCCCGGCCTTCGCGCTGTACGCGTCCGCGCCGAACTCGGTGAACATCACCGGCTTGTTCAGCTTCTGCAGCACCACGTCGAACAAGTCGCGCGCCGAGGCGCCGCGGTAGACGTTGGTGCCGAAGATGTCCAGCTCCGGCATGTGCCGCGCGATGTGGTCCACGTACTGGACGTCACCGTTGGCGATGGTGACGGGGTGGCGCGTGTCGCGCTTCTTGATGACGCGCACCGCCTCGCCCATCAGCGAGTAGAGCGACTCCGCGCGCGCGGCGTCCTCCTGGCCGGGCAGCGCCTGGATTTCGAACCCCGTCCAGTGCAGGCCGTAGTTGTTCTCGTTGCCCAGCATCCACATCAGCACGCCGGGCGTGTCGCGGTACTTCTCCACCTTGGCCGCCAGGTCCGTGAGCAGCGCGCGCCGGTGGTTGGGGTTGGAGTAGTCCGTGTTGGGCACCATGACGCCGTCCACGTTGGTGCCGTAGCGGCCCATCAGCGGATTGACGACGGTGTAGATGCCGTAGTTGGTGTGGATGTACTCCACCCAGCGCGGGGGGATGTCGTCGAACTGGCGGATGGCGTTGACGCCCATGTCGCGCAGGAGCGTCATCTCGCGCGCCAGCACCGCGCGGATGAAGTCGTCCGGCTGCACCCACAGCGAGTACCGGTAGTTCTCGCCGATGGGCGTGTAGCCCCAGTTCATGCCGAAGACGGGAAAGTCACGCCCGTCCACCTGGAGCTTGAAGCCGCGCTCGTCGCGGTGGACGCGGACGTCCGCCGCCTTGGGCGCCGCGGCCCGGGCCGCCGCCGCGGGTGTGGCATCCAGGGAGGGCGCGGGAGGCTGGGCCGCCACCGGCGCGTCCGGAGCGGGCTGCGCCGCCGGTGCGTCCGCCGCGGGCTGCGTCGCCGGGGGCTCGGTGGTGGCGGGCTGCGCCGCCGTGGGCTCGGTGGGCGCCGGCCCTGCCGCCGTCGGGTTCGCCTGCGTGGGGCCCGTCGTCGCGGCCCCCGTGGGGGCGGGGGTGGGGGTCTGGCCGAGGGAGACGGCCAGGTACGTCACGAAGATGAGTGACTTCATGCCGCTCGCTCCGCATCCAGGCTGTTTTGGGTCACGACTGCGCGGTAGAGGTGGGCGCTGTCCTTGGGGATGCGCTTCTGGGTGGCGTAGTCCACGAAGACGAGCCCGAAGCGCTTCTGGTAGCCGTAGGCCCACTCGAAGTTGTCCATCAGCGACCAGGCGAAGTAGCCGCCGAGCGGCACGCCCTGCTGGATGGCGTCATGCGAGGCCTCCAGGTGCGTGCGCAGGTAGTGCGCGCGCTTGGTGTCGCGCACGCGCCCGTCCGCGTCCGGCCCGGTGGCGTACGCGGCCCCGTTCTCGGTGATGTAGAGGCGCTTCGGGGCGTAGTCCTTGTGCAGCCGGACGAGCAGGTTCGTCAGGCCGCCCGAATACACCTCCCAGTCCATGTCCGTGCGCTCCGGCTCGGCGTGGACGGTGCGGGGGGCGTTCTGCGACTCGGGGATGCGGTCGCTGCGCAGGATGGCGCGCGAGTAGTAGTTCACGCCCAGGAAGTCCGTGGGCACGGCCATGGCCTCCAGGTCGCCCGGGCGCACGAAGTCCAGCGCCTCGGACTTCAGGCGGCCCGCCGCCACGTGGTCGGCGATGACGTCCTTCGGGTAGCCCCGGCCGTAGAGGGGGTCCAGGTACCAGCGGTTGAACGTCCCGTCGAACGCGCGGCACGCGTCCTGGTCCGCCGCGCTGGGCGACGCGGGCTGGGCGGGCACCAGGTTGAGGGTGATGCCCACCTCGGCGTTCTTCACGTTGGAGCGGATGACGGACACCGACTGGCCGTGCGACAGCAGCAGGTGGTGCGCCGCCGCCAGCGCCTGGCTCCAGTCCTTGATGCCGGGCGCGTGCTCGCCGTTGGCGTAGCCCAGCACGCTGATGCACCAGGGCTCGTTGTGCGTAATCCACCGCGTCACGCGGTCGCCGAGCACCTGGCTGACCTCGTCCGCGTACTCGACGAAGGCGCTCACCGTGTCGCGCGCCGGCCAGCCGCCCTTGTCCTGGAGCAGCTGCGGCAAATCCCAGTGGTACAGCGTCACCATGGGCTCGATGCCCGCGGTCAGCAGCCCGTCCACCAGGCGCGAGTAGAAGTCCAGGCCGGCGCGGTTCACCTTGCCGCGGCCCGTGGGGAAGACGCGGGGCCAGGCGACGGAGAAGCGGTATGACTTCACGCCGAGCCAGCGCATGAGCTCGACGTCATCACGCCAGCGGTTGTAGTGGTCGCACGCGACCGAGCCGTCCGTCCCGTCCGCAATCTTGCCCGGGGTGGCGGCGAAGCGGTCCCAGATGGACTCGCCGCGCCCGTCCACGTCGGTGGCGCCTTCAATCTGGTAGGAGGACGTGGCCACGCCCCACAGGAAGTCAGGAGGAAACTGCCGCATTGTCGGGGACTCCTTTTGACGATTCGAGATGGCAGCGGACGCGGTGGTCCGCCGCGGGGAGGTGTTCGGCGGGAAGGGTGTCGTGACAGCGCGCGTCCGCATGGGGACAGCGGGGCGCGAAGGCGCAGCCGTGCCGCGGCATGGGGCCCGCCGAGGCACGGACGGGCAGGGGGGCCCGGAGGAAGTCCGCGCCGTCCGGCAGGGCGGACAGCAAGAGCCGGGTGTACGGGTGGCGCGGCGCGGAGAGCACCTGCGCGGTGGGGCCGGACTCCACGACGCGGCCCGCGTACAGCACCAGGATGCGGTCCGCCAGGTGGCGCGCGCTCGCCAGGTCGTGGGTGATGAAGAGCATGCCGATGCCGTGCTCGCCGCGCGTCAGCCCGCGCAGCAACTGCAGCACGCCCCGGCGGGTGGACACGTCCAGCATGGAGGTGGGCTCGTCCGCGATGATGACGTCCGGCTCCACCGCCAGCGCCCGCGCCACCGCCACGCGCTGGCGCTGGCCGCCGGACAGCTCGTGCGGGAAGCGCCGGGCGAAGGACTCCGGCGGCGTCAGCCCCACCGACTCCAGCAGCGAGTACACGCGCGCCTGGAGGTTGGCCTGCGTGGCGCGCCCGTGGCGCAGCAGGGGCCGCTCCAGGTGGTACGCCACGGTGTGCGCGGGGTTGAGGGACGCGAACGGGTCCTGGAACACCATCTGCACCCGGCCCCGGTACGCGAGCGAGGCGCCCCGCTGCTCGCCCGCGAGCACGTCCACGCCGCCCAGCTGGAGCCGGCCGCCGTCAGGGGAGTCCAGCCGCGCCAGCAGGCGGGCCAGGGTGGACTTGCCGCTGCCGGACTCGCCCACCAGTGCGACGATTTCTCCGCGCTCCAGGGTGAAGGACACGTGGTCCAGCAGCGTGCGGCGCGAGCGCGACAGGAAGCCGCCCACCGGGACACTGCGCGTCAGGTCGGTGACTTCGAGCAGGGGCGTGCTCATCGGGGACCTCCTCCCAGGGCGGTGCGCGGGGGCGTCAGCCCGGCGGCGGCGAGCGCCACGTCCGGCGTCGGTCCGTGCGCGTCCGCGGCGCTCAGGTGCGGGAAGGCCGACAGCAAGAGGCGCGTGTACGGGTGGCGCGCCTCGGTGCGCAGCCGCTCCGAGGTGTCCACCTCCACCAGCTTGCCGCCCTGGAGGATTCCCACCCGGTCCGACAGCGCGAGCAGCAGCGGCAGGTCGTGGGTGATGAAGAGGACCGCGAAGCCCAGCCGGTCCTTCAGCTCGAGCACGCGCTGGAGCAGCTCCTTCTGGACGACGACGTCCAGCGCGGTGGTGGGCTCGTCCATGATGACCAGCTTCGGCTGCAGCGCCAGCGCCAGGGCGATGCCCACCCGCTGGCGCATGCCGCCGGACAGCTGGTGCGGCCACGCGTCCACCAGCCGGGGCTCCAGCCCCACCATGGCCAGCAGCTCCCGCGCGCGGGCATAGGACGCGGTGCGCGACGTGCGCCCGTGCGCGGCCAGGGTGTCGTGGAACTGCTCGCCCAGGGTGAGGATGGGGTTGAGCGCGCTCATCGCGCTCTGGAACACCATGGACACCTGGGCCCAGCGGAAGGCGCGCAGCGAGGGCTCGTCCAGCGCGGTGACGTCCGTGCCGTCGAAGAGGATGCGCCCCTGGGAGATGCGCGCCGCCGACGGCAGCAGGCGCAGCAGCGCGTAGCCGATGGTGGACTTGCCGCTGCCGGACTCGCCGGCCAGGCCGAGCACCTCGCCGGGCGCGATGTCGAAGGACACCGTGTCCACCACCCGCGAGGGGCCGCGCTCCGTCGCGTAGTCGATGCACAGCTCGCGCACGCTCAAGAGCACGCCCGGCGCCTGGGGCTCGGCCTGGGCGGCGGACACCGCGGGGCTCAGCGGCGCCAGCGCCGGCGGCTTGCGCAGCGACGGGTTGGTCAGCTCGTCGATGGCGGAGCTGAGCAGCGTGAGCGAGAAGCCCACCAGGGCGATGCACAGGCCGGTGGGGACGAAGATCCACCACGAGCGCGTCAGGAGCGCCGCGTCGTTGCCGGCCCAGTAGAGGTTGGTGCCCCACGTCACCGAGCCCACGTCGCCCAGGCCCAGGAACTCCAGGCCCACCTGGGCGCCCACCGCGTAGAGCGTGTTGCCGATGAACGACGAGGCCACCAGCGACGCCATGTTGGGCAGCAGCTCGCGCACGACGATGCGGGCCCGGCTCTCACCGGCCACCAGGGCCGCCGCCACGAAGTCGCGGTTGCGCAGCGCCAGCGCCTCGGCGCGGAAGACGCGGGCATTCCACGCCCAGCCGGCCACGGTGAGCACCGCCACCATGCGCAGCGGCCCGGACGGCAGGTACGCGCCCAGGACGATGGCCAGCGGCAGGCCGGGGATGACGAGGAAGATGTTGGTGGTGAGCGACAGCGCGTCGTCCACCCGGCGGCCCAGGTAGCCGGCCGTGATTCCGAGGAGCGCGCCCACCAGCGTGACGAGCGCGCCCACCGCGAAGCCAATCGCCAGCGTCTCGCGCGCGCCCACCACCGTCTGCGCGAGCACGTCCTGGCCCTGGCCCGTCGTCCCGAACAGGTGCGCGCCGGAGGGCGGCTGGTGGGGGCGGCCCACCAGGTCGGTGGGGTCCATCACCAGCCACGGGCCCACCACGGCGAGCACGAGGAAGAACAGCAGGATGCTCCCGCCCACCGCGGCCTTCCGGTGGCGGAGCAGGCTACGGATGGAGTCACGCATGGGCGCGGGTCCTCGGGTCCAGCCAGAGGCAGAGCAGGTCCACGGCGAAGTTGGCGGCCAGCACCGCCAGGGTGATGACCAGGAAGAGCCCCTGCATGAGCGGGTAGTCCTGGTTGCGCACCGCCAGGATGAGCAGGTACCCGGTGCCCGGGTACGAGAAGACAATCTCCGTCAGCAGCGAGCCGCTCAGCACGAAGCCCAGCGCCATGCCGAAGCCGGTGACGTTGGGCAAGAGCGCGTTGCGCGCGGCGTAGCGCAGCATCACCTGCCGCGGCGGCAGCCCCTTGGCGTGCGCCAGCCGGAGCGTGTCCGTGCCCAGCGTGGCCACCATGGTGTTGCGCATGCTCAGCATCCACCCGCCCATCGTCGCCACGACGATGGAGGCCGCCGGCAGCACCGCGTGCCGGGCCACGTCCGTGGCGAAGGCGAACGACAGCGCCGGCTCCAGGTCGTGCGAGTACGCGTGGCGCAGCGGGAACCAGCCCAGGCCGAACCCGAAGAGGTACAGCGCCAGCATGGCCAGCCAGAAGTAGGGGAAGGCCCCCAGGAAGGCGAGCGCGGGCGCCACCACCGTGTCCAGCCACCCGCCCCGGTTCCACGCGGCCAGCACGCCCAGCATGGAGCCCAGCGCGAAGCTGAAGACGACCGCGCACCCGGCCAGCCCCACCGTCCAGATGAGCCCCGTGCCGATGACCTCCGACACGCGCGACGGGTAGTACGCGTAGGACAGGCCCAGGTCGCCCGCGAACAGGTGCCTCAGGTACGTGACGTACTGCACGTGCAGCGGCGCCTCGGTGAAGCCGAAGGCGGCGCGCATGGCGGCCATGGCCTCCGGCTGGATGCGGCCCTCGAAGCGCGCGAACATGGCCGACGCCGGGTCTCCCGGGGCCAGCCGGGGGATGACGAAGTTGAGCGTCAGCGACGCCCACGCCGCCAGCAGGTAGAAGCCGAGCCTCCGCAGGACGTAGCGCATGTCAGGGCTTCCTCGGGGCGAGCTCCGTCAGCACCAGCAGGCTGTCGGGCTCGGCATGGGGAGACAGCCGTGCGTAGGGGTTCTGCGCCGTCGGGAAGCCGGTGAAGCGCTTCGAGTTGGACTCGCCCCAGGACGGGTTGGGGAACAGGGGAATGGCCGGCGCCAGCTCCGAGAAGCGCCGCTGCACCGCCGCCATCAGCGCCTTCTGCTCCTCTGGAGAGACCTCCGTCTCGAAGCGCGTCAGCAGCGCGTCCGCCTCCGGGTCTCCGAAGCGGTGCCAGTTGGACGCCGCCACCTCGCCCAGCGGGCGCACCGTGTGCGAGGAGATGAGCCACTTGTAGAAGGTGTACGGCGTGGGCCCGTCCAGCGACCAGGCGATGGACAGCTGGAACTCGCCCTTCTGCAGGCGGGCCTGCCACGCGCCGAACTCGTACGTCTTGAGGTGCGCGTCCAGGCCCAGCTTGCGCAAGTCCCTCGCCAGCACCTGGCCCGCGCGCACCCAGTCGGACCAGCCGCCCACCACCTCGATGTCGAGCTTCAGCGGCAGGCCGTCCGGCCCGCGCCGCAGGCCGTCCGGGCCTGGCTTCAGTCCCGCCTCGTCCAAGAGCCGCGCCGCCTCCTTCACGTCGTGGCGCACCCACGTGCCGTTCGCGGCCTCCTCGTCGCGCCAGCGGGTGTACGAGTCATTCAGCGCGGTGGAGTCCGCCGGGCGCGTGTAGCCGTACATGGCGATGTCCACCAGCCGCTCGCGGTCCACCCCCATGCTCAGCGCCTTGCGCACCCGCACGTCGTCGAACGGGGCGCGCTTCGTGTTGGGGTAGAGGAAGACGGTGCTGCCGAAGAGCGGGAACCAGCGCGCGTGGTGCTCCGGGTCTTTGGACACGAAGGTGCGGTCCACCGCGGGCACGAAGTTGCCGGCCCAGTCCACGTCGCCCTCCACCAGCGCCAGGTTGGCCTGGTCGTTGGTGGGGAAGGCCAGGAAGCGCAGCGCGTCCACGGCGGGCTTGCCGGGCTGCCAGTAGTGCGGGTTCTTCCCCAGCTCGTACACCTGGTTGCGGAAGACGCGCACCTCGGTGAAGGGCCCGGTGGCCACCGGCTCCGGGTTGGTGAACGTCACCGGGTCGGCGACCTTCTCCCAGACGTGGCGCGGGACGATGGGCTGGTGCGCCAGCTCCGCGAAGCCGGGGATGTAGACGCGCGAGAAGTGAAAGGCCACGGTGTGCGAATCTTCCGCGCGCACGTCCTCGATGAAGCGCCAGATGCCGCCGCCGTCCAGCGCCGCGTGCCGCTTCATGAGCTGGAAGGTGAAGGCCACGTCCTCCGCGTGGAAGGGCCGGCCGTCGGACCAGCGCACGCCCTCGCGCAGCGTGAAGCGCAGGGTGCGCCGGTCCTCGGACCAGGTGTGCCCCGTGGCCAGCCACGGCACCCACTTCCCGGTGGAGGGGGTGTAGATCTCCATGCACTCGTAGACGCCCGCGCGCGTGGGCCAGCGCGAGCCCGCCCCCGCGAACAGCGGGTTGAAGTTACGGACCCAGGCGCTGTGCATCTCCACGGACACGAACAGCGTGGCCGGAGGACGGGGGCGGGACTCCGTCGTGCAGGAAAGCCACAGGACGGACAGCAGCAGCCAGGTCGCGGACTTCACGGGGCGGCCTTGGCGTAGACGCGGACGTAGTCCACCTTCAGCTGCTGCGGGAAGACGGTGGTGCGGTCCACCGGGCCCACGAAGCCGCCGCCCACCGCGAGGTTGAGGATGATGAAGTGCGGATGGTCGAAGACCCACCGCTTCCCGGCGGGCAGGCTCGCGGGCGTCGCCTCGAAGAAGACGTTGCCGTCCACCATCCAGCGGATGCGGTCCGGCTCCCACTCCACCGCGTAGACGTGGAAGTCCTCGTTGAGCCTCGTGCCGCTGATGACGACCTGGCCATGGAGGCTGTCACCGCCGGAGTAGCCCGGGCCGTGCAGCGCACCGGTGGTGATGGACGGCAGCTGGCCCCGGTACTCCATGATGTCGATTTCGCCGCAGTCCGGCCAACCCACGGTGGTGATGTCCGAGCCCAGCAGCCAGAACGCCGGCCACAGGCCGCGCCCCACCGGCTGCTGGAGGCGCGCCTCGAACCGGCCATAGGTGCGCTCGAACTTCCCCTGCGTCTTGATTCGCGCGGAGGTGTAGTCGCGTCCGCCGTAGCGCTCCTTGCGCGCGGTGATGACCAGGTTGCCGTCACCGTCCAGCGCCGCGTTCTCCGTGCGCGCCGTGTCGTACTCCAGCTGCTCGTTGCCCCAGCCCTCTCCTCCTACGTCGTGGGACCAGCGCTCGGCGGAAGGGGGCATGCCCGCGGGTCCGTCGAACTCGTCCTGCCACACCAGCTCCCAGTCGGTGCTCGGCTGGGGGGTGGTGATGGGCGGCGTCTCGGGCTTGTTGGCCCTGTGCGCCGCGGGGTCACACGCGAGGGTCCCCACGGCGGCGAGCCAGGGGAGGAGACGGGCTGAGGTCATGCGGATTTTCCTGCATGTTGGAGTGGGAAGAAGGAGCGGTCGCGCAGCGCCGCCTGCAGCACGAGCGTGGCCGCGCCCACGGCGATGGCGCGGTCTCCCAGGGCGGAGGTGACGATGCGCGTCTCCGCCATGGAGGTGGACAGCGCCCGCTTGCGCACCGACGCGCGAAGCGGGTCCAGCAGCAGGTCTCCCACCGAGGAGATCTCTCCGCCCAGCACGACGATGGCGGGGTTGAGCAGGTTGAGCAGGCCCGCCACGGCGATGCCCAGGTAGTGCCCCAGGCTGTCGATGACCTGGCGCGCGGCCGGCTCACCCGCGCGCGCCCCCTCCACCAGCTCCCGCACCGTGGGCGCCCGGCGCCCCTTGACGCCCATCAGCTCCCGCGCGCGCTCCACCAGCGGCCCGGAGCCGATGAGGGTGACCAGGCACCCGCGCAGCCCGCACACGCACTGCGGCCCCGCGGGGTCCACCGCGATGTGGCCAATCTCGCCGGCGGTGCCGCCGGAGCCACGGTAGACGTCGCCGTGGATGATGAAGCCCGAGCCGATGCCCGTGGCCAGCTTGATGTACGTCAGGTCCTCGCCGCCCACGCCCGCGCCCCAGTAGCACTCCGACAGCGCGCCCAGGTTCGCGTCGTTGTCCACGAACACCGGCAGGCCGAAGGCCGACTTCAAGGACTCCTGCACGTCGTAGTCGCGCCACGCCGGCACGATGAGCGGCGACAGCTTGCCCGGCGCGGACGGGTGCACGGGGCTGGGCACCGCGACGCCCATGCCCACCACCGAGCGCTTCGGCACGCGCTCGGCGTCCAGGCACTCCTGCACCAGCTCGCGCACCTTCTGCAGCGTGCCCTTCGGGTCGTCGCGCACCGCCTGCGGCGCGTGGCGGTGGGCGCGCACCCGGCCGCGCAGGTCGGACAGGACGGCCGTCACGTGCGTGGCGCCCAGCTCCACGCCCACGATGCTGAACGCGTCGTCACAGAAGCCGATGAGGGTGGGCCGGCGGCCGCCCCGGGACACCCCGGCGCCGATGCTGCGCACCAGGCCCGAGTGCTCCAGGTCGGCCACGATGGCCGACACGGTGGACGGGCTCAGCTCCGTCCGCCGGGCTATCTCCGCGCGGGAGATCTGCCGCTCGCGCCAGATCATGTTGAGCAACAGGCTGCTGTTCTGCGCGCGCATGCCCGCCGCGTCGACCGTCATCTCCACCGTTCCCACTCGCATGTGCCTCTCACGCTCCCGTTCCGCCGCGGGGCAGGGGCGTGGGTCCAGTGCCAGTGGATGTCGTCGACGAAGAAGACGAGCGGAGTCGTCCGTCCATCGGCCACCCAACCGACCCCACCCACGACCTTGCCGTCTCGAACGCGGCCAGGGTCGATTGTGTACCGAGTCGGGACCTGGGTCAGGTAGCGCGTTCGCGCCCACCCACGTCCAGGAGAAGCGCTGGTTGCGATGCATGTGCCCCTCCCGAGCGCCGTGGAGACTTCGTTCGTATTCCGAAGGATTGAGCTACCGCAGACAGCCTGGGATTGCGTTGCGCGTCGCGTCACCGTGGATGCGCCGCATCAGAGCAGTACGGCCCTGATTCACGCCCCGTCCGGATGCCCACGCCTCCGGAGTCCCGCCCCATGCCCGCAGCGAACGCACCCAAGTTCGTTCGAGTGGTGGAGAAAGTAGCAGCGGTTTTGCTGGAATTGCAAGCGGGGGCGCTCGGATTCACCACGTCTCCGGGGCACACGGGCGCTGGCCGACGTCAGGGGTGGTGGGAATCCCTTAGGAGGGTTTCCAGGGAGGGGCCTGGGCCGGGATTGGGCAGGGGGGGTAGGCTCGTGGCTCGGGCGCGGGAGGCGCATCGCCATGGCACAGGACCTGAACTCGCTGCTCGAGTCGCTGCGGCAGCTGACGCAGGCGGCGAAGGAGCCGGGACGGCTGTCGCGGGAGCAACTGGAGCACGAGGTTCGCCGGGTGACGGCGGCGCTGGGCGAGCTGCTCACCCAGCTGGGCGGTCAGCTCCAGAGCACGGCCTCACCGGCCTCGGCGGCGCTGGTGGAGGTCTTCCAGAGCCAGCTTGCCACCGTGTTGCAGCAGAACGGCATGGTCCCCGAGCAGTCCGAGGAGATGAAGAAGCTCGGCGCGGAGCTGGAGCGCCTCAAGCGCGGCTACATCCGGAGCTGACGGCGCGGGGCTTCGAACGCACGACGGCCCACCAACCGGAGGGCTGGCGGGCCGACGCATGACTCATGGACTGGCGGTGCTCGGGGCGCTCAGGCCTCGGCGGGCTGCTGCGTGGGGGTGGTGCCGCACACGCCGGAGGGGCAGGACGTGTCGGCCGCGCCCGGCGTGCCCTGCCCGCCCAGCGACTTCAGCAGCTCGCCAATCTGCGAGACGATCTGCTCCAGCGCCTTGATGAGCTTCTGGAGGGGGTCGGTCTCCTCCTCGGCGGCGGGGGCCTGCGCGCCCTCGGCACCCTCCGTCGGGGCCGCGCCCTGCGGGGCCGCGGACTGCGCCGGGTTCTGGGGCGCACCGGCCTGCTGCGTCTGCGGCTGCGCCGGGCTCTGGGGAGAGCCGGCCGACGCCGCGCCCTGGGGCTGCTGACCCGCGCCCGCGCCGGAGTCCTCGCCGGGCTTCTGGCCGGCCAGCGACTTGAGCACGCTGACGAGCTGCTTGAGGGTGTCGAGGATCTGCTTCAGCGCCTCCTCCGGCCGGGCCTTCGCGGACGCGTTGGCCTTGTCCGCCTTGGTGGTGCCCGTGGCGGCATCGAAGGAGCTCTCCCCCAGCAGCGAGCGCAGCAGCGGGTTCTGGCTGAGCGCCTTCAGCGCGTTGTCCGCCGTCTGCTGCCCCGGAACCGCGCCCAGCTCCGGCGGCTTGAAGTCCGAGCCGATGGAACGGAAGGAAGCCAGCGAGGGACCCGCGGACAGCTTGGAGATGCCGCTCATGGTTTTGCTCCGGGCAGGGGGTAGGGGAACAGGGGCTGGAAACCAACCCCGTAATTCATTGTCGTACATGCAGGTCTGTTGTTGCTTCAGACCTGCATTTTCCCCACATCCCCTCCTGCCGGAGCCGGCGCCGCGTCAGTCGCCGCCCGCCCGGCGCTGGGCGTCGCGCACCCAGGTGGCGACCTCCGGGTGGCTGCGCTCCACCCAGTCGCGGAAGCGCTGCCCCTGGGTGACGGGTCTGCCATTGGCGTCCATCGTCGGCATCTGCCCGAAGAACAGCGTGTGCAGCTGGTCGCCCAGGTTGAACATGTCCTCGGAGCCGTGGTTGTGGGCCCGCGACAGGCGCTCGACGAACTCCTCCATGTTGGGGCCCGTCATGCCGAACTCGTGTGCGGCCTGGGCGAGCGTCCGGATGTAGCCCTTGTGGCCCGCGAGCTCCGGGTGCGTGCCGAGGAAGTGCTGGATGTCCTTCGGGGACATGCCGGAGCCCTGGCCCAGCGTCTCCTCCAGGAACTCGGGCCCGGAGTAGATGAGGCTCTCGGCCAGCTGCCGGTCCATGCCGCTCTGCTCCAGCAAATCAATCTGCTGCTCGCGCAGGACGAGCTGGTCCGGGTCCAGGAACTTCACGATGAGGCCGCCCACGAACAGGGCGGCGCCCGCCAGCTGAAGGCCGGGGGCCAGGCTGACGAAGGCGGACGCGGCGAGGATGGCCCCGCCGATGGCCTGCGCGCCCGAGGCGGCGCCACTGAAGTACTTGCCCTCCTTCACGGCCTGGAAGCCCTGGATGGCATCACCCGCCGCGCCGAGGATGGCGCCCACCGCGGACAGCCGGCCCATGAGCTTGGAGGCCGACGCGCCCTTCACCAGGATGTCGGTGAGGTAGCCCGCGCCGTCCGCGCCCACGCTGATGTAGTCGCCGACCACCTTCAGATGGGCGGCCACGTCCCCCTCGGACCACTCGCTGGCATCCGAGGCGAGCGCCGCCAAGGAGATGGCGACACCCAGGCCGCGCAGCGCCTGGCCGCCCCGGGTGTCGGGATTGCCAATCAGGCCCGCCTCCTGCTTCCGCAGCAGGGTGTCGAGCGGCTCCATGTTCCGCTTGTACTGCTCGGCCGACATGTTGGGCTTGAGCGTCTGCAGCACGGACGTGTACGTCCGCATGTCATCCGGGCGCATCCCGAAGAGGGGCGCGTACTGCGCCAGGCCCTCGTAGATCTCCTTCGCCGTGGTGACGTCGCGGATGCTGGCGGCCTTGATGGCGTCACGGCCCGCGGACTTCACGAGCGCGATGGCGAGCTTCTCGTCGAAGTCCTTGCCGTCCTTGAGCTTGGACGCCACGTCCAGGAAGACATGCTTGCCCTCGCCCTTGGCCTCCAGCTGCCTCGCGAGGTACTCGGCGCCCGAGTCCGTCTCGGCCATGCGCGGCAGCGCGCGCGCCAGCTCCTGCACCCGCGGGTCCGCGTCGCTCGGCGGCACCCCGTCCGGCGCCACCTGGGCGAGCTGCTTGCTGAGCTGCTCGAACTTCTCCATGTCCGCCTTGCGCTCCGGCGTCATGAAGGCGGCGATGACGGCCTGCTTCTGCTCGTCGGTGAGCACCTTGGCCGGGCCGCTGAGCAGCTCGGTGAGCTTCTTCTGGTGCTCCTCCGCCTTCTCCGCGGCGGCGACGAAGTTCGTGCGAATCGCATCGATGGGCTTCCACAGCGCCTCGTGGAGCAGCTGGGCGTCGCGGAAGTGCGTGGGGGCGTTGGGCGTGGTGACGGTAGACCGCGAGAGCGAGCGCTCGATTTCGAAGGCCAGCTTCGTGCCGATGTCCGCGGCGAGCGTGTTCCTCACCGCGCCCAGCAGCGGCCCCTGGGTGATGCCCGGCGGCATCTTGTCCGCGAAGGCCGCGCCCATCAGCCCCGCGGACGGCTCCCGCAGCTTCTCCGCCGCGCGCGCCAGGCTGTAGTACGTCTGGTACTTGATGTTGTTTTCCTGGCCGCCCAGCTCGTTGAGGACCGTGCGGTCGCTCAGGTCCGGCGGCTTCTGCGGCGGCGGCGGGCGCAGCTTGCGGTCCGTCTCAGGCGACACGCTGGAGAAGTACTCGCCCATCTTCACCAGCGCGGGCCGGGCGGCCTTGACCAGGGCCTCCTGGTAGGCCGGGTCCGGGTTGTCGTTGATGAGCCTCTCGAACTGGGCCGCGCCCTCCTGCAGGCTGCGCTGGAGCGTCGCGTCGAGCGCCTTCGCATCCTCCTGGGCCTTTGTCGCGGGAGTGGCGCCCGTGGCCTGCGTCGCCACCTGGGTCCGCACCTGGGTGTTGCTCGTCGCCACGCCGGGCTGGGGCAGCGGCAGGCCGCTGGCGGCGTTGCGCAGCAGCTCCGCGACATTCGTCCCACGGCCCGAGGGCAGCCCCGCCGCGCCCCCGGCCGCCGCCGCGCCCGCGCTGGCACCCGCGGCGGCGGCTCCAGCACCGCGTGACGCGCCCTCCAGCGCGTTGAACGAGGGCTGGCCGCCGGTGGGCGAGAAGAAGACGCTGAGCTGCGCGCGCGTCATCTCCACCGGGCCGCCGGTGTGCAGCGGGTCCGCGACGATGTACTTCCCCTCCGCCGTCTTGCCGAGGATGGCGTTGAGGTGGCCCACGTCGCCCGAGCCCATGCGCTCGGGGAACTGCGAGCGCCAGGCCGAGTTGGTGTAGCCATTGGCGATGACGGGGTTGCCCGCGGCGAGCTGCTTGTCCAGCGTCTCCCAGCCCTGCCCGTAGCGCGAGTCGAGCCCCGCGCCCTTGATGCCGTCACCCACCATGGTGCCGCCGGTCAGCTCGCGGTCGCGGTTGAGCATCGGCACGCGCGTGCCGTCCGACGCCTGCGCATACGTGAACTCCGACGCGCGGCGCGGGCTCATCAGCGCGCGCGCATGGTCCACCTGCTGCTCCTTGGTGAGCCCCGGCGGCATGTGCCCGGTGTATGCCAGCGACATCGCCAGGCTCGCGGGGCCGCAGTTGGTGCTGCCGCGCGGACCGTACGGGTTGTACTCGGAGGTGAACTGGGTGATGAACGCCTGCTCCGCCGACATGGCCGAGCCCGGCGCCCGGCCACCGGAGCGCGCCGCCTGCGACAGCGCCTTCGACAGCGCCTCGCGGGTGCTGGCGGCATACTCACCGTTGGCGGTGACGCCATGCTCCTGCTGGAACTTCTTGAGCGCGGCCTCCGTCTGCGGGCCGAAGAGGCCCGGCCCGGTGGCCACCTGCTCCTTCGTCAGATAGCCCAGCTCCACCAGCGAGTCCTGGACCGCCGCCACATCCTCACCGGTGGCGCCGCGCTTCAGGTCCTTCCTCGGAAGCGGAAGCTCCTCCTCGGGCTCCGGCTCGGGAGGCGGCGGCGGAGGCGGCGGGCTCAGCCGGTACGAAGAAGAGTCCTCCTCCTCGAAGTGCGACTCGGAGTCATGCCCCGTGGCCTGGGACGACTCCTCCGTCCGGACTTCGTTGTGCTCGGCTGACTCGCTCTTCTGGACGTCCCCCGCGTCCTTCGGTGAATGAGCCTGTGACGAACGTGATGAACCATCGACGCGCATGAACCGTGTCCCCCTCGAACAAATGCATCAGGCATTTGTATTATCCGCCGTGACACACGGGTGTTGTCACGGCGGGGGGAGTCACGGCGGATTCTCGAATTATGAGTCGAGGCCCGGCTCGAGCAGATAGCTCACACGCACCATGAATTCCCGGGAGAAAACGGGAAGCGGGGCATGGCCACCGTTGTAGGGCTGGGCGATGCGAAAGTTGGTGCCCATCAGGTTGTAGACACCGGCGCCCAGCTCGAGTCCGGGCGTGCCCACATTCTCCGCGCGCACGAAGAGGTTGAAGAGCAGCTGCGTGGGCAGCTCCTGCACGGCGGAGGTGCCCGCGTCATCCGGCGCGTCCACGGCGTAGCGCTTGCCCACGAGCACGGCGGTGGGGCTGATGGAGAGCCACGGCAGCACCTTCACGCTGCCCGCGAGTGACGCCTTGTGCGTGGGCATGCCGGTGAAGGTGTTGGAGTGCCCGGGCACCTGGTAGTCCTCCACGTCGTTGCGGCCGGACGGCGCATAGAAGGAGTAGTTGAGCGTCGCGCGGCCCCAGCTACCCTTGAGGTGGTAGTCCAGCTCGACGCCGCGGCTGCCCAGGCGTCCCAGGTTGCGGTAGGCCTCCGTGTTCGACACCGCGTCGTACGAGTAGATGATGGGGTCCGACACGCCCATGTCGAAGGCGTTCGCGCTCACCGCGTGGCCCTCACCCAGCCGCAGCGTGCCCTCCAGCTCGAACACGGTGGTGCGCTCCGGCCGGACGTCGTCGCCCAGGCTGATGTTCTCGATGCCGGGGGCGCGGAACGCGCGGCTGAAGAGGGCCTTGGCGCTGAACGGCCCGAAGGAGCGCAGCAGCACCAGCCGGGGCACGAAGGAGCTGCCGAAGGCGCTGTGGTTCTCGAAGCGCGCGCCGGCCACCACCGTGGCGATGGGGTTGTCCAGGTACGCTTCCATGAAGCCGGCCAGGTTCAGGTAAGAGACGCGGTCGGCCCCCTCCTCGCCGAAGGCTGTCTGCAGGCCGACGTCCGCGGGGCCGTTGAGCCGGCCCTCATCGGAGGTGACGTCCGCGCCCGCGGTGAGCTGCAGGAAGTCCAGCGCCGCCCAGCGGGCCATGGCGCGCCCACGCAGCCGCCGCACCTGCTTCTCGTAATAGAACTCGGACTGCTGGTCGGAATCGCGGAACGGCTCCGACAGCGTGAGGTTGAGGCGGGTGACCAGCTCCAGCTGCTCGCTCGGGCGGAGCCGGTTGCTCAGCTCGGCGTGGAGGTTCTCGAACTCGGTGGGGGCCGGCGCCGACAGCACCTCGTCGAAGGCGACGACGGTGGACGTGTTGTAGCGCTGATACAGGACGCTCAGCTGCGTGTCCTTGTAGCCCACGCCCGCCTGCACCGTCGTCGGGTCCAGCTGGCTGTTGCCGCCCATCTGCGCGGAGTTGCCGAAGAAGTCCTGGAACTCGGCGTCGCTGCGCTGGGCCTGGCCCAGGCCGGCCGAGGCGAAGAGGCTCAGGCCGGGCACGGACTCGAAGACCTTGCGCCCGGAGAGCGTCACGCCGCGCCGGCCGTTGACGCTCTCGAGCTGCCCGTAGGTGCCGGACACCAACAGGTCCGTGCTGCCCTGGACGCCGCGGGTGATGACGTTGATGACGGCCAGCTCGGCGTTGCCGCCGTAGATGACGGAGCCCGGGCCGCGCACCACCTCGATGCGCTCGATGAGCTCGACGGGGAACTCGTTGCCCAGCTGCATCGTGGAGTAGAGCTGCTCGTTCAGCTCCTTGCCGTCCACGACGAGCAGCACCTTGCCCTCGTAGCCCCACAGGCCGCGGAAGCCGGGGCCCACCGAGCCCTGCACGTCCACGCCGAAGAAGAAGCCGGGCACCAGCAGCAGCAGGTCCATCAAGTCTCGCGCACCCGACGCGCGAATCTCGTCCGCGTTCATCGCGGTGACCACGGCGGGAGACTCCTGCAGCCGGGTGACGGCGAACGAGGCCACCTGGCTGTGGACCTCGGGCTCCTCGCTGGTGCTCGCGGGCTGCTCCTCTACGGGAAGGGCCTCCGCTGGGGGCGCCTCCTGTCCGGCGACGGCGGGCGCCGCGCACAGGAGGAAGGACAAGCCAAGGGAGATGCCAGGGCAGCTGGGGGTGCGGGGCATGGGGACCTCGAACGAGCCGGGGTGCGGGCCTCCTGAGGCCGTCACCCGGGGGGGAACTGGGGAAGGGGCGCGGGAGAGGGTGAGGCTTCAGCGGACGCGGACCGCGGTGAGGCGGCCGGGCTCGACCTCGACGTTCATCTTCCGCTTCACCACGCCGTTGACGCGGACCTCGACGCGCGCGGTGCCCGCCGGAAGGCCCTGGGCCTTGATGGGTGGAAAGCCATACGGCCGGTTGTTGATCCACACCTCGCCGTAGAGGGACGGGGACGAGACGTCCAGGTCGCCCTTCTGCGCGACGGCGGCGGAGGCCACGGAGGTGGGCGCGGTGCGGGCCGTGGCGGGCGGCGGGGGCTCGGGGCTGGCCGGCGCGGTTGCAGGCACGGCGCGGGCCGCCGCGGGCTGCTGCGCGCTCACGGGGCTCGCGGCCGCGGGGGAGGGGAGCGCCGCCGCCATCGGCGCCGGAGCGGCGCGAGCGGGAGGCGGCGCGACGTCGGCCGTCAGGTCGCGGTTGATGGAGTGGACATCGTCCTCGGCCAGCTCCACGGTCTCCTCGGCCAGCTTGCGCCCACCCTGGGCGATGGCCACGCGGTACGTGCCCACGCGCATGGGCACGCGCGCCGGCGTGAGGTCCACGGCCTTCCCATCCACCAGCACCGTCAGCCCCGGGGGCGTGGACGTCACCAGCAGCAGCGCGCCCCGGGACTCCTCCACCTCGGCGGGGGCGGCTTCCTTCTCCTTCTCCTTGGGCTGCGTGCGCGCGGCGAGCCGGGCCGCCCGGGTCTTCGCCGCGCGGGACGTCGCGGCCGTCTCCCGCGACGGCTTGGAGCGCTCGGCGCGCGCCGCCCGGGCCTGCTCGCGCGTCTGCAGGTCCACCGCGATGCGCAGCAGCTCCACCAGGTCTCCCTTGTCGTCCCCGCGCAGCCGCAGCGCCTCGGTGAACTCGGAGACGGCGGTGTCGTACTCGCGGTCCTCCAGCGCGGCCAGACCGGCGGCCCGCCGGGCGCGGGCCAGCCCCTCGTTCGCATCCTCCCGCGCGGGCTCGACGGCGGCGGGGGCTGGCGGGGGCGAGACCGACGCCACGGTGGCGGGCGCCGCGCGAGCGGGTTCGGCACCAGCGGCGAAGGGCGCTTCGGCGGCGCGCCGGGAGCGCACGGCCAGGTAGGCCACCGCGTTGACGGCGACGGTGCCCAGGAGGATGACGGCAATCCAGGTCTTCTGTTTCATCTGCGTCTCATTCCCGCGCCAGGTCGCCGCGCGGGTGTCGCCCCTCAGGCGACGAACATCCAGAACAGGGCGGTGCCGAGGACCGCGACGCCCGCGGCCACCGCAATCCCCAGGGGAAATCCTTCGGCCTTCGCGGGCGCCATGGCGGGCGCGCTCGGCACGTGCTCCGTCGCGCTGGTGGCCTCGACGGGGGCGGGCCGCGAGCCCGGGACGCCGCTGGGCGTGCGGCTGCTGCTGGAGCCGCTGCCGGACCCGGACGCGGACGCGCCGAAGGCGGACAGGGCGGTGGGGACCTGCCCCGTCTTGTCGGGGGGGAACAGCGTCGTCACCGCCGTGGCCAGCTCGCGGCCGCCGGGCGTCCAGCCCTGCGAGGCGCGGAACTGCTCCAGCTCCTCGCGCACCTCGCGCGCATTCGCGTAGCGCGCATCGGGCTCCCTCGCCAGCAGCCGCAGGAGGATGCGCTCCAGCTCGGCGGGGAAGCCCGGCACCACCTCGGAGGGCGGAGGCACCTCCGCCTGGGACGTGGCGAAGATGGTGGCCTCCACGGTGTCGCGCTTGAACAGGCGCTTCCCGGTGGAGGTCTCGTAGAGGACGATGCCCAGCGAGAACAGGTCCGAGCGGTGGTCCAGCTCCCGGTTGTGGATCTGCTCCGGGGACATGTACGGGTACTTCCCCTTCACCACGCCCACCAGCGTGCGCTCCAGGTTCACCGCGCTCTTCACGATGCCGAAGTCGGCCAGCTTGACGATGCCCTCGCGCGACACCAGCACGTTGCCCGGCGTCACGTCCCGGTGCACCAGCCGCAGCGGCGTGCCGTCCGGCAGCGTCTTCGCGTGCGCGTACGCCAGCGCGTCCGCCAGCGCGAGCCCCACCTCCACCGCCACGCGCGGGCCAATGGGGTACCCCACCTTCGAGGCGGAGCGCAGCAGCCGGTCCAACGACTGGCCCTGAATCCACTCCATGGCCAGGTAGTACTGGCCATCAATCTTCCCGAAGTCGAAGACCTGGACGATGTTGGGGTGCGTCAGCAGCGCGGCGACCTTCGCCTCGTCGGCGAACATCCGGCTGAAGGCCTCCTGGTTCTCGTACTCCGGCAGCACGCGCTTCACCACGCACGGCTTGGAGAACCCGTCCGGCCCGTCGATGGAGGCCAGGAAGATGTGGGCCATCCCACCAGACGCGAGTTGTTGGACAATCCTGTATTTGCCGAAGTAGCTCTCTTCTGCGGGAGCCGGCAATGACGTGTTGACCCTGTCCAACTGTCCCCTCAAGAATTATTAGAAAATTGAGAGGCTATCGGCGTTTTCCCTACCCCACAAGTCCAGGGCCGGCTGTCAACCAGATTTGAACATCGGCGGACAGTGGACGGACGGGACTAACGCCGTGTCTTCCTTGGCTTTTTCGCTCCCGCCTTGCGGCGGTGCTGCGGCGGGACGGGGCCCGTCACCTCGGCGAACCGGGCCCCGGTGACGCCCGCGTGCTCCAGGGCTTCCTTGATTCCCTCGGAGACGATGAGGCTCACGGGCCAGCCCCAGGAGCGGAAGACCCGGGCGCCGGCGGTCTTCTCCGGGTCCACGCGCAGGCCGCGCACGGTGCGGTACTGGCCCACGCGCTCGGGCAGGCCGTCCTCCGGCGTGTAGAGGCGCAGCTCCGTGCACGCGCGCTCGTCGATGCAGCGCAGCAGGCGCGTGGCGACGAGGATGAAGAACCGCTCGCGGCGGTCCTCAATCTCCACCGGGAGCAGCTGCACGTCGTCCGGGGCCAGCTCGCGGAAGATGGAGGCCACCCGCGCGCTGACGATGGGGGTGAGCCCCGCGCCCGCCAGGGAGAAGTCGAGCGGGACTCCGGGCGGCTGGGGGGCGCAGCGCAGCTTCCCCAGGCCCGTCACCCGCGCGCCGGAGGTGAACTGCCAGACGGAGTCCACCTTCACCTTCTCGAGGGAGACGGGGTCGGACAGCTCCACCCGCTCGGGGAAGCGGTAGTCGTCGTGGAGGTCGAAGTAGCGCACCGGCCGGGAGGCGCGGGCGGCGGGCCGGCGCGCGGCCGACATCCGGCGGGGCGGCTCGCCCAGGGCCGGCTCGGCGGCCTGCTCCGACACCTCGGGCGGATTCTCCCACAGGGCTCCGGGAGTGGAGGCCTGCCTCGGGGAGCGTCGCGCCAGCACGCGGAGCGCCTCGGTGAACCGCCTGAACATCCGCCGATTCTACCCAGCCCTTCTCCAACTTGAGCGGCCGAAACGCGGGGGCCCCGCTGCCCCGCCTCCACGCCGGGCAGCCAGGGGCACTACCAGCGCGTGTGCAGGCCGTACTGCGCGGTGCGGGTGTCCAGGCTGAGGAAGGAGAACTGGCCCTCCGAGCACGTCCCACTGTTGAGGAACAGCCGGCTGCCATGCTCCACGCGCATGCCCAGGTGGGTGTGCCCGGTGACGACGATGTCGGCGGCGCTGTCGTTGGCGCGCGCCAGGGCCCAGCGCTGGAAGGTGCACCGGGCCGGGTCCGGCAGCGCGTTCGTCATCCGCTCGTCCAGCGCCTGGAACATGCGGAACATGGCCCGCAGCCGCATCCGCCGCAGCCAGGCGCCGGCCCACACCGCCGCCTCCGACAGCCAGCGCGCCTTGCGGATGACCCAGTCGTGGTGGTGCCCGTGGGTGAACAGCATCCTCACCCCGTCGGCCTCCAGCACGAGCTGCTCCGGCGCGCCCAGGAGCGTCCCGGCCACCAGGTCGTGGTTGCCGTGGATGTAGTGGTACTGGGGCAGGGCGAAGCGCTGGACGATGTCCGGGTGCGCGGCGCGCGCCGCCGCCAGCTCCGCCGCGTACCGCCCCGGCGTGCGCGGCGTCAGCGTCTCGAAGATGTCACCCAGCAGGATGATGCGCTCGAAGTTGCCTTCCAGGAACCGCAGGAAGCGCAGGAAGGCGGAGTCGTCATGTCCGAAGTGGTCCGCGGCGTCCCGCCTTCCCAGGTGCAGGTCCGAAATCACCGCGATGCGCATACCGCCTCCAGGCCCGGCTTCAAGGTGCAAGGGCGGGGCCGGCCCTCCCCCGCGAACGTGGCCCTCTTCGTAACGGGCTCGGGAATTTCATACCGCGTGACTCGCGGGAGCGGCTGTGTACGTTTCGCCACTTCCATGTGTCGCCGAGTCATCCCGTTCACTCTCTGCATGCTGCTCCTGGGTACCGCGCTGGCCCACGCCCAGGTGCCCGGGCCTCGCCGGACGGTGTCCGCGGTGCGGGTGGAACGCCCGCCCGAGCTGGACGGCGTGCTGGACGACGCGGCCTGGAGGCAGGCCACCTTCACCACCGACCTCGTCCAGAAGGAGCCGGACCAGGGGCTTCCCGCCACGCTGCGCACGGAGGTCGCATTCGTCTACGACGAAGACGCGCTCTATGTCGGCGCGCGGATGTTCAGCGATTCGCCAGCGGACATCGAAGCGGTGATGACGCGCAGGGACGAGAGCGGCGTGGCCGAGCGGCTCATCCTCTCGTTCGACACCTGGCTCGACAGGCGCACCGCGTACAGCTTCGCGGTGACGGCGGCGGGCCAGCGGGTGGACTGGTACCACCCGGTGGACGAGGAGTTCGAGCGCGACTCCTCCTTCAACCCTGTGTGGCAGGCACGCACCCGGCTGACGGGAGAGGGCTGGGTGGCGGAGCTGCGGATTCCGTTCTCCCAGCTGCGCTTCAATGCGGCGGAGGAGCAGGTGTGGGGGTTGAACATCAACCGCTACGTGCCCCGTCGCAACGAGGACGACTTCTGGGTGGTGGTGCCCCGCCACGTCACCGGCTGGGCCTCGTGGTTCGGCGAGCTGCAGGGCATCCGCGGCGTGCGGCCCTCGCGCCGGCTGGAGCTGCTGCCCTACGTGGCCGGGGACTGGCTGCTCAACGCGGGCCTCAACCCGCGCGCGGGCACGCCCTTCGACTCGCGGCGGGACTGGAGCGGCCGCGTCGGCGGTGACGCCAAGGTGGGGCTGGGGCCCAACTTCACGCTGGACGCCACGGTGAACCCGGACTTCGGCCAGCTGGAGGCGGACCCGGCGGTGGTGAACCTGAGCGCCTTCGAGACCTTCTTCGAGGAGCGCCGGCCCTTCTTCACCGAGGGCAGCCAGCTGTTCACCGGCAGCGGCCCCCAGTACTTCTACTCGCGGCGCATCGGCGCCTCGCCCCGCCTGCTCGGGGACTTGGAGTCGCAGCGGGACTTCGTGGAGGCGCCCCGGGCCAGCACGCTGTGGGGCGCGGGGAAGCTCACCGGGCGGCTGGCCTCGGGCCTGTCGCTGGGCGGGCTGGCGGCCGTCACCGGCTCCAGCTTCGCGGACACCTACGACTTCGACACGGCCCAGACGGGCCGGGTGAAGCTGGAGCCCTTCACGGGCTACGGGGTGATGCGCGTGCAGCAGGAGCTGGGCGGCGGGGCCTCGGTGGTGGGGGCCACGCTGACGGGCGTGCACCGCGCCATCCGCTCGGGTGGCGCGGAAGCGGACCTGGACGGCAACCTGCCCCGGCAGGCGTACACGGCGGGCGCGGACGCGTCGTTCCGCCTGGGCGAGGGGGGCCAGTACGCGCTCACCGCGTACGCGGGCGGCAGCCACGTGAGCGGCAGCCGCGAGGCCATGGAGCGGCTGCAGCGCTCCAGCGCGCGCTACTACCAGCGGCCGGACCAGACGTACGTGCGGGTGGACCCGGAGGCCACGTCGCTGTCGGGCTACACGGCGGGCGCCACGCTGGAGCGGGTGAGCGGCCGGCACTGGCTGTGGAGCGTGGGCGGCTACGCGGAGTCACCGGGCTTCGAGCTCAACGACGCGGGCAGCCTGCAGACGGCGGACGACCTCAACGCGGACCTGAGCCTCACGTACCGGGACACGGAGCCCGGGCCGCTGCTGCGCGGCCTGGAGGCGACGCTGGCGCTCTCCAACAACTGGAACTACGGCGGGGTGCGCCAGACCACCAGCCTGTCGTCGACGGTGGGGCTCACCTTCCCCAACTTCTGGACGGCGTCGGTGACGGGCACGTACCTGCCGCGCGCGCTGTCGGACGTGCTGACGCGGGGCGGGCCGCTGATGCAGACGGGCCAGGGCATGACGTTCCTCGGCAGCCTGGAGAACGCCTTCAGCGCGACGACGCGGTGGAGCCTGGAAGGGGAGGTGTGGCGCTACGAGACGGGCAGCCACGGCTATGTGCTGGGCGGCAGCCTGAGCGTGCAGCCCAACCGCCGGCTGCGCCTGGCGGTGGAGCCGGGGCTGTCCTCCTTCACGGAGGAGCCGCAGTACGTGGCCACGGTGGGCGGCGGCCGGGAGCAGACCTTCGGCCGGCGCTACGTCTTCGGCGCGGTGGACCGGCGCGAGCTGTTCGCCCGGCTGCGCGCGGACTTCTTCGTCACCCCGAACCTGAGCGTGGAGCTGTACGCGGAGCCCTTCGCGTCCAGCGGGAAGTACCGCCGCTTCGGCGAGCTGCTCCAGCCGCGAGGCCGCGCGCTGCTGCGCTACCCGGAGGACGGCATCACCCGGGCGGACGGCCGGCTGCGCGTGGTGGATGCCGCGGGCGAGTCCTTCGAGGTGGACGACCCGGACTTCAACCTCCGCTCGCTGCGCAGCAACCTGGTGGTGCGCTGGGAGTTCCGCCCCGGCAGCACGCTCTTCTTCGTGTGGCAGCAGGACCGCTCCAACGAGGAGGCCCTGGGCACCGTGCTGGAGCCCTCCGCGCTGGGCAACACCTTCTCCGCGCCGGGCAGCCACACCTTCGCGGTGAAGCTCTCCTGGTGGATTCCGGTGGACTGACGGGGCGGGCGGCTACGCCTTAAGTGGTAGAGCCCTCGCGCGTGAACTCCCTCACGCTGGCGGACGTTCGCACCTGCTGTGCGAGCGCCGCTGGCCCTTGCTGGGAGTCATGAAATGACGATGTCTCGCCGCCCCACGTCGGGGTTGCTCGTGTTGGTCGCCCTGACCCTGTCCGCCATGGCCTGTACCTCGCCGGAACCCCCGGACTCACCCGAGGACTGTCCCACCGGACAGACGTCCTGCTCGGGCACCTGTCGCGACCTGACCACGGACGTCCAGCACTGCGGCGCATGTGGCACCGCGTGCTCGGCGGGCAATACCTGCGTGGCGGGCCAGTGCGTCGCCCTGCAGGGGTGTGGCGACGGGCGACTGTCCTCCACGGAAGCCTGCGACGACGGCAACCGCAGGGCGGACGACGGGTGCGGCGCCACGTGCCAGGTGGAGTCCGGGTACTCGTGCACCGGCACGCCCAGCACCTGCGCGCGCCGCTGTGGCGACGGGGTGTGGGGGGGCGCGGAGACGTGCGACGACGGCAACACCGCCGCGGGTGACGGGTGTGGCGCCACGTGCACGGTGGAGTCCGGGTACACCTGCTCCGGCACGCCCAGCACCTGCGCGCCCCGCTGCGGTGACGGCGTGCGGACGGCAGCGGAGGCGTGCGACGACGGCAACACGGCCGCCAACGACGGGTGCGGCGCCACGTGTGCGGTGGAGTCCGGGTACACGTGCAACGGCACGCCCAGCGTCTGCGCGGGCGTGTGCGGTGACGGGCGCGTGCGCGGCGCGGAGACGTGCGACGACGGCAACACGGCGGCGGGCGACGGGTGCAACGCCACGTGCAACGTGGAAGGCGTGTTCGAGGCCGAGCCGAACGAGGAGACCACCACCGCCACCGTGCTGCCCTGGGTGCCGGCGCGGGCCTTCGGCGCGCTGGCTTCCCGGAGTGACACGGACGTGTACCGCTTCACCCTCACCCGCGTGACGGACCTTCGCATCAGCACGGACGACAGCCGGGGGCCTCACAGCTGCCAGGACATCGACACCTATGTCCGGCTGCTGGACGCGAACGGCTCCAGCCTCGCTTCGGACGACGACAGCGGCCTGAGCCTGTGCTCGCTGCTGGACCCCACGAGCAATGCCGCCCTGACGCGCCTGCTTCCCGGCACCTACTACGTCGAGGTCGAAGCGTCGGTCTTCAGTAGTGGGACGACCGCCCTTCCCTATGGTCTGAACGTCCAGCGTGTCGCCACCTGTGGCGACGGCGAGCGGACGGGGAGCGAGGCCTGCGACGACGGCAACACGGTGGACGGAGACGCGTGCAACCGGTTCTGCATGGTGCCGCCCACCCTGGAGGCGGAGCCCAACGACACGACGGCCACCGCCAGCGGGCCGCTGGTGCCCATGGGCTTCTCCGGAGGCGCGCTCTCCAGCGGGAGCGACGTGGACCTCTACCGCTTCACGCTCACGGCCACCACGGACCTGGCCCTGGAGGTCTTCGACGAGTCGGGGCCGTCGTACTGCGCGGCCATCGACCCGGGCATGGCCCTGCTCGATGCGAGCGGCAACCAGGTCGCCTCCGACGACGACAGCGGCCCGGGCTACTGCCCCCGCCTCTCCGCGTCGGATGGAAACCGCGCCATGCGCCGGCTCGCGCCGGGCACCTGGTACGTGCGCCTCCGGTCCGTCTCGGGCGACGCGGTTCCCGCGTACACCCTGCGGATGCGCCACGAGGCCGTCTGCGGCGACGGCACCGTCACCGGCAGCGAGGAGTGCGACGGCGGGCAGGGCTGCACCAGCACGTGTGAGCGCGTCCCGGTGTGCGGCGATGGCTTCCTGGATGCCCCCGAGCCGTGCGACGACGGCAACACCACGGACGGAGATGGCTGCAGCCGGACCTGTGCCGTGGAAGGCGCCTCGGCGGAGGTGGAGCCCAACGGGACGCGGACGGAGGCGGACGCCCGTGCCACCGGCGGGGCGCCCGTGCGAGTCACGGGCAGCACGCGGTTCACCGGGAGCCTCCCCTCCGATAGCGACCTGGACCTGTACCGCGTGGAGCTCGCGGCGCCCACCGTGGTGCGCTTCGAGACCTTCCACGGAGGGCTGCTGCGCTGCGGCTTCGACGTGGACACGCGGGTCCGGCTGCTGGACACGGCGGGCGCTGTCACGGCGGTGTCCTACGACGAGGGCATCAGCGCCTGCGCGGCGCTCACCGTCCACCTGGCGGCGGGGACGCACTACGTGGAGGTCTCCGCGACGCCGGGAAGGGAGTCCTCCTTCGCCTACGTGCTGGACGTGTCCTTCCTGGCCAGCGCGGGGGGCGAGACGGAGCCCAACGAGACGCCCGCCACCGCCACGCCGCTGACCCTCACGGGCGGAGAGGCGTTCGTCACCGCCACGCATCCGACGCAGGGGGACGTGGACGTCTACCGCCTCACCCTGCCCGTGGGAGGACGCTCGCTGCTCGCGGAAATCACCGAGGGCACCGGGGCCGGTGCGGAGACCTGCGAGTCCAACGGCATGGACAGCGTCCTGGCGCTGCTCGATGCCGGCGGCAACGTGCTGGCCAGCGACGATGACACGGGCCGGGGCTACTGCTCGCGCCTCGATGGCCGCGGACCGACGCCCGACCACTTCGGCGCCCGGGACCTGCCCGCCGGCACCTACTACCTCCGGGTGGGCGCCTCGTCCTCGTCGAGTGGCGCGGCCACGGTCTTCGACTACCGGCTGTCCGTCACCCTGCGCTGAGCGCGGGCCCCGGCGCCGTACCCCTTAAGTGGAATATCGCCAGGGAGGTGGGTTGCGACACCTTCCTGCTGCTCCCCGGGCCGGGGCTTCAGGTCTCGCGCCCGGTGGAGCGTCGTCCCCTGCTTCTTCGAGAGAATCCCATGCACTTGCGCTCACTGCGTCCGTTGTTGCTGCTGGCCACGCTCGTCGTCGGCTGTTCGCCTGCCCTCAAGGTACGGGTCCTCGAGCCCGCGAAGGTCAACGTCGGCTCCGCGAAGCAGCTGGCCCTCGTGCAGACCGAGGGCCGCCGCAGCGCCCGCGACTACGTCGTCCGGGAGCTGAAGCGGCAGAGCCGCAATGACGGCTACTTCGCGCTCGTGGACCGCACCGACGAGGGCACCATCGTGAAGGTCGCCGGGCGCACGGTGGAGGTGCACGGCGACAAGGCCACCCCGCTCGCGCCGGGGGAGATTGGCCTGCGCGTCGACGTGCTCGACTGGAACACCGACATGGAGACCCGCGTCACCGAGACCAAGGACGACAAGGGCAACGTCCACAAGCGCAAGCAGGACGTCTACGTCGGCAAGGTCGCGCTGGGCGTGACGGCCTACAACGCCGCGGGCAAGGTGCTGCTCGCCGAGGATGAGTACGTGTACAAGCAGGAGGGCGACAAGGCGGACGGACTCCTGACGCTCGCGGCCAGCAACGCGGTGTACCGGCTGCTCCATGACCTGACGCCCCGCCAGGTGACCCACTCGCTCCGCATGGACGATGACGACGAGGCCCAGAAGGGCATCATCGAGGTGGCCGAGAAGGGGAACCTCGAGGGGGCCATCACCCAGCTGAAGGCCTACGCCGAGCAGCACCCGGAGAATGGAGGGGCCTGGTACAACCTGGCCGTCCTGCAGGACGCCAGCGGCGAGTACGAGCAGGCCCTGGAGCACTACTCGCGGGCCATCTCTCTGGCCTCGAAGGACTTTTATGTGAAGATGAAGCAGCAGTGCGAGGGGCGGCTCGCGAGCCGGCTGGCCCTCATGGAGTGACGGACGTCCTGGAGCCTCCGGCCCGCGAGGGCTCGTGGACCTGGGAGTGACGGTTCGCGAGGGCCCATGGGCCGGAGGTGTGGCGGTTGAGCTCGCGGTCCACCGCTCCCCCGGGAGCCCCCACTTCGCAGGCGTCTCCGGACGCCGGGGACCTGGCGGGGCTCTACCGGCGGTTCGGTCCCGCGGTGCATCGACGTGCGCTGTCCCTCACGCGTGACGCCGAGGAGGCCCTGGACGTCACCCAGGACACCTTCCTGGCGTACATGAAGTCGAGGGACACGCCGCGCGCGGAGGCGTCACCCTTCACCCTGCTGTATCAAATCGCCACCTATCGGGCGGTGGACCGGGTGCGCCGCCGGGCGCGTTGGTACGGGCGCCTGGGGCCGCTGTCGGTGGAGGACGCGGACGGCGAGGCGGAGCAGCGGGGCCAGGATGTGGCGAGCGCACACACGGGCGGGCTGGAGCGGGTGGAGGCGCTGCAGGACCTGGCGCTGCTGACCCAGGGTGAGGACCCGGAGGTGCTCACCGTCGCCGTCCTCTACTTCGTGGAGGGACACACCACCGAGGAGGTGGCGCAGGTGCTGGACTTGTCACGGAAGACGGTGTCCCGGATGCTGGCCCGGTTCGCGGAGCGCGCGCAGAAGCGCAGCCTCCGCCTTTCCCCCGGGGCGGCCCCATGAGTCCGGGCGAGCGTCGCATCAAGGAGCCGCTGCTGGAGCGCTACCTGGCGGACGCGCTGTCACCGGACGCGCGGCGCCAGGTGGAGGCGGTGCTGGCGGACTCGGAGGCGGACCGGGCGCGGCTGGAGGAACTGCGGGCGGACTCGGCGGCCTTCCTCGTCCAGAACCCGCCCGGGCCGCTGGTGGCGCGCTACGAGGCATCGCTGCCGGCGCGGCGGCGGCCGTGGTGGATGTTGCTGGTGCCGGCGCTGGCGGCCTCGGTGCTGGTGGTGGTGTGGCCCCGCGAGGACGCCTACACGGTGAAGGGCGGGGTGGCGCTGGTGGTGCACCGCAAGGCGGGCGAGGGCACCGCCCGGGTGGCGCCGGGCGAGGAGCTGGCCGCCGGGGACGTCCTCCAGTTCGAGGTGCGGGCGGCCGAGGACGGCTTCGTGGCTGTGCTGAGCCGGGACGGGGAGGGCGCTGTCACGGTGTACCACCCGTACGGAGGCATGAGGTCGGCGCCCTACCAGGTGGCGCGCCCGCTGTTGCCGGGGGCGGTGGAGCTGGACGCGGTGCGCGGGCATGAGGACGTGTATGCCCTGCACGCGCGCAAGCCCTTCGAGCTGGACTGGGCGGTGGCCGCGCTGAAGGCGGGCCAGAAGCTGGAGGCGGCGGCGCCCAGAGGCGTGACGGTGGAGCACGTCGGCTTCGTGAAGCGGTAGCGCCCTACGAGGGTCCAGCGACGGTCGGCTACGAGTGGCGGTCCGCCGTCGCTGGGGCAGCTCGGTCACCGACGTTCAGGTGCCGAAGCGCCGCTGTGCTTCATCAAGGGCAGTAGCAGTAGCCGTACTGGCCGTACCAATCATCGTGCCAGCAGTAGCCCGGGTCGCCCGCGCAGTGGGTCTGCCCATAGGCGGTGCAGTCGCTGTTGGTCCGGCATCTCGGGGTGGTCTGCGCCTCCGCCTTCGGAGCGGTAACGGCACCTGCGACGAATGCAACGGTGAAGCCTGCGAGGACAGCAAGAAGCGTCTTCTTCACGTGAGCCTCCAGAGCCTGGTTCGCACTCGCGCAACCTCGGAAACGCGAGTGCTCCCGCAGCGTATGCCAGCGCGTTGTCAGAACTCCAATGGCAGGTGACGGGGTTTCAAGGCAGGGGGATGGGAGACCGCGAAGAAAAAAGTCCCACGGAAAATCCCCCCCGCGATGAACGAGATGAGCGGGGCGCGGTGGTGGCTCCGGGTCCTTGGGGGACCCGGGGCGTCATGCCTGCCGAGCGCCATCCGCCATTGCAAGGGGGCCGGTGAAGATGACGACGGTGCGCTGTGTGATTGCCTCGAACCAGAGGCAACTGGACGATGCGCTGCGGGTGCGCTGGGCGGTGTTCGGCGCGGAGCTGGGACTCCTGGGTGCTCCGCCTCCGGCGCCGCGTGACGTGAGCTGCTTCGACACGCTGGAGACCACGCTCCACTTCATCGTGTACGCGGACGACAAGGCCGTGGCCACCTCGCGACTGCTGCTGCCGAACACGGAGGTCGCGCGTACGGCCGGACTGCGCCTGGGCATCGAGCTGGAGCAGAAGCTCGACCTCGGCAGCGTGGACGAGCCCGGCATGCGCCTGGCGGAGACGACGCGCTACTGCGTGATGAGCGGCTGGCGCGGCTCGGAGGTCCTCCTGCGCCTGCAGGCGGAGATGTACCGCGCGAGCCGTGAGCACGGCGTCACCCACTGGATTGCCTCCGCCAACACGGAGACGGACTCTTCCATCGACGCGCTCATCGCCTTCCAGGTGGCCGCACGCATGAAGTGCGTGAGCCCCCGCTGGAAGGTGACGCCGCACGAGTCCTCCCAGCCGCCCGAGACTCCCGAGGCTCCGCTGTACACGCCGGAGGAGCGCCTGCGCGCCTGCCAGGGCCACTTCGACGGCCTGCGCCTGCCGCGCACGCTGTCGCTCTTCGCGAAGAAGCTGGGCGCGCGCTTCATCGGCGAGCCCATCTACGACGCGCGCTTCCACCGGTACTCCACGCCGCTGGTCGCCGCGCTGGACGCGATTCCGAGCAACACCCTGGCCTGGTTCGACTCGCTGCGAGATTGCGCCTCGCGCGCCGCCTGAAGCCAGGCCCCACCTCTCAACCCATCACCCATTCCATTCATGAGCGGGGCGCCACCGGCGCGCCCGCACGGGAGAAGACCATGACCACGGAGCTGATTCGGAACCTGGAGCAGGAGGCGAAGTCCCTGGTGACTGCGCTGGACGTCCACCCGGAGGCCCGGCGCCTCTTCGAGGGCACGGCGGACGCGGAGCAGTACGCGGGCTACCTCGTGCAGACCTACCACTACGTGCGGTGGACGGCGCCGCTGCTCGGCCTCGCGGGCCGGCGCATGCTGCGCCTGGGCCGCCACCCGATGCTGGCGGAGCTGCTCGTCCAGAAGTCGCGGGAGGAGTCCGGCCACGAGCGCTGGCTGCTCGCCGACCTGCGCGCGCTGGGCTGGAGCCAGGAGCGCGTGGAGGCCACGCCGGCCTGCGCCGCGGTGCGCGCCTACGTGAACTGGAACCGCTTCACCGCGGAGGCCGGCATGCCCACCGCCTTCCTCGGCACGGCCTACATGCTGGAGCACCTGTCCGTGGAGCGCGCCGGCCTGGCGGCGGAGCGACTGGTGGCACGCGGCGCCATCCCCAACGTCCGCCGCGCCGTCACCTTCCTGCGAGGCCACGCGGGCGCGGACGGAGACCACGTGGCGGAGCTGGCCAGCGTGCTGAGCCGCCTGGAGGACCCCGCCGAGCAGGAGGCCCTCCTGCTCTCCGCCCGCACCACGCGCGCCCTCTACCCGGCCCTCTTCACCCCGGCCGAGGAGTCCGGCGCCGTCCACACCGGCTGAGCACTCCCACACCTGGCCCGCCCACTTCGACTTGCAAGAGTGTAGCATCGACACTAAGACTGTGTAGAAAATACACGAAGGCACGAAGAGGGCGGGCCATGGTCATTGGCTACATGAAGGCGGCACCGACGACGTACGTGATGCAGTTCGAGGGGGGAAAGGTGGTCCGGGAGGGGCCGGGGCTGGCGTTCTTCTACTGGAAGCCGTCCGCGACGCTGGTCTCCGTGCCGCTGTCGAGCGCGGACGTGCCCTTCGCCTTCAACGAGGTGACGCGGGACTTCCAGGCGGTGACGCTGCAGGGGCAGCTCACCTGGCGGGTGGCGGACCCCCGGCGACTGGCGTCGCTGCTGGACTACTCGCTGACGGCGTCGGGGCGCTACCGCTCGGACGACCCGGAGAAGCTGGAGGAGCGGCTGGTGCAGGTGGCCCAGGTGCGGGCGCGCACGGTGGTGCAGGGGCTGCCGCTGCGCGAGGTGCTGGTGCAGACGGGGGCGATTGAAGCGCAGGTGCTCGCGGCGCTGGCGGTGGCGGAGCCGGTGAAGGCGCTGGGGGTGGAGGTGATGGCCTTCTCGCTGCTGTCGGTGCAGCCGACGCCGGAGATGGCGCGGGCGCTGGAGGCGGAGGCCCGCGAGGGGCTGCAGCGCACGGCGGACGAGGCCATCTACGCGCGCCGCAACGCGGCCGTGGAGCAGGAGCGCCGCATCAAGGAGAGCGAGCTGGCCACGGAGCTGGCCGTGGAGGCCCGGCAGCGCCAGATTCGCGAGGCGAAGATGGCGGCGGACATCGCCGTAGAGGAGCAGCGCTCCGCGCTGATGGCGCGCTGGAGCGAGAACGAGCGACAGGCCGCGGACGCCCGCGCCTACGCGCTGGAGAAGACGCTGGCGCCGGTGCGCGGGGTGGACTGGAAGACGCTGATGGCCACCTCCGCCGGCGGCGCGGACCCGGCGCTGAACATCGCCCTGGCCTTCCGGGAGATGGCGGAGAACGCGCAGCGCATCGGCGAGCTGAACGTGTCGCCGGACCTGCTGCACTCCCTGATGGGAGCCGGGGCCTCGGGGGGCGCTGGCGGCTCGAAGCCGCAGCGGCCGGCGCAGGGCCACGCGCCGAACTCACCCCGCGAGCGCTGAGCCGGAAGGGGAGGGTGGGCCATGTACGAGAAGCTCGTGCTCGTCACCCGCCGCACGCGGCTGGCGGGCCTGGTGGAGCGCTTCAACACGAAGAAGCAGGCGAAGTTCTACGTGGAGCACGCCGGGCAGGACTTCGAGGAGTTCGCCCGGGAGGACGAGGCCTACCGGGTGGCGGTGGACACGCTGCGCGACTCGCTGGCGCTGGGCCTGCCGGTGCAGCAGGTGGACCGGAGCCTGGTGCCCACCTTCCTCTTCTCGGGGAAGGAGATTGTCGTCGTGGTGGGGCAGGACGGGCTGGTGGCCAACGTCGCGAAGTACGTGGGCGAGCAGCCGCTGGTGGGCGTGAATCCGGACCCCGAGCACTTCGACGGCATCCTCCTGCCGTATGAGGTGGCGGGAGCGCGGGGGGCGGTGCGCAAGGTGTTGGAGGGCCGGGCGACTTTCCGTCAGGTGACGCTGGCGGAGGCGCTGCTGGGGGACGGGCAGCGGCTCCTGGCCTTCAATGACTTGTTCATCGGGGCGCGCTCGCACGTGTCGGCGCGCTACCGGGTGCGCTACGGGGCGCGGGAGGAGTCGCAGTCGTCCAGCGGGGTGCTGGTGTCCACGGGGGCGGGCTCCAGCGGGTGGCTGTCCTCGGTCTTCACGCTGGCGGGGCAGCTCACGGCCATGACGGGCGGAGTGCCGGGGCAGCCGTGGAAGCTGGGGTGGGAGGAGCCGAAGCTGGCCTTCGTGGTGCGCGAGCCCTTCCTCAGCCGCCACTCGGACGCGGGCGTGGTGGGCGGCTTCGTGACGGCGGAGCAGGAGCTGGTGCTCGAGTCGCGGATGGCGTCGGGGGGCGTCATCTTCAGCGACGGCGTCGAGGAGGACTTCCTCAAGTTCGGCGCGGGCGCCACCGCACGCATCCGTCCGGCGAAGCAGCGCGCGCGGCTGGTGGTGGGCTGAAGGCGCGCGAGGGGGCCGCGCGTGGGACTCCCGCCACGCGCGGCGACCCTTCCGGCTCAGGGGGCGACGACTGTCGTCTGGACTTCGGGGCACCGCACCTGGGCCTCGCGGAACTCGCCCTGGGGATGAGGGGCGTCCTCGCGCCGGGTGGCCACGTCCATCAGCCGGCCGCGGAAGGCAATCGTGTAGCGCCCCGGCTGCCGCATCTCATAGCCGAGCGAGACATCCACCCGGCCCTCCACCGAGGCGCCCGGGGCCAGGGTGACGTAGTCGTCGGCCTGGGGGGCCGCGCGCTTCATCATCGGTCCCTGGTAGGGCTGCTCCGCGCCGTCGCGCGTCACCTGGAAGATGTCGTTGCGCAGCCCCTCCAGCGGGGTGTGCCAGTCGAGCACGTACAGCGGCTGCGACGTGGGGTTGCTCAGCCGGAAGAGCACCTCCACCGGCTCCCCCGCCTTCACCTGCTCCGGCGCGCTCAGCGCGCAGTCCAGCGTCGTCGCCACGGCGGCCTCCTGGCGTGCTCCCTCTTGCGGCGGTGCTGCCTCGGGGCGCGACGCGCACGCGCCACCCAGCACTCCCAGGCACAGCAGCGCGACTCGACCTGTCATCCGACGTGTCATTGAGATGGGCCTCCCGGCTCCAGGCGGCGCCGGCATGGCCACCGCCGCTGAAAAAGAAACGGGGGCGCCTGGCGCCCCCGTCTCGAGACCCATCATGTCACCGCGGGCGCGTCACGGCAGCGACGGCGTGTTCTCCGCGAAGTACTCGTGGCTGTCCGCGTTGTCGCGGGCGCGGGTGGGGTTGGACGTCGCCAGGCTCTTGCAGGCGCTCTGGCCGTAGGCGTGGTCATCCGTGTCCGCCACCACCGTGAAGTGGCTCAGCTCGTGGACCAGGGTGCCGCCCTTGGAGTCCGTGCCCGTCAGCGGCGCGCTCCAGAACGCGTTGCACACCCAGATGCGGTACGGCTGGTTCTTGTACACGTAGGCGTAGGCGCTGTCCGAGCAGCCGCAGTCCACGATGACCGACTTGGTGTCGAAGGCGTTCTTGATGGACGCGAAGTGGCTCTTGACGGTGCCCCAGTTGGTGGTGCTGTACGTGCCGAACCAGGTCCGGAAGCGCGTGGTGTTGGAGGGCGTGCCGTTGAGGTACGTCACCGCGCCGTTGGCCATGTTCGAGCCGGCGCTGAAGGCCTGGGCCGCCGTGGAGGCGCGGGTGGTGGAGCAGTTCGCCGTGGACAGGGCCTGCGCGGACACCGTGCCGGCCTCGTACGTCTCCGGGTGCACGAAGGGACGGCCCTCGACGAAGACGCTCAGGCTGTCCGAGCGCAGCTGCGACACGCCGTCATGGGTGGCGTCGTGGTGCGACGCGGAGTCGTACCGGATGCTGTACGTGGCCGTCTTCGACAAATCGTAGAGGGTGGCCAGGTCCACCGTGCGCGACACGCTCTCGCCCGGCGCCAGCTGCAGGAAGTCGTGTGCCTCCGGCGTCGCCCACTTGTAGTGGCGGCCGTTGTACTCGGCGGTGAGGCCGTCGGCCTCCACCTTGAACAGGTCCTCCTTCATCCCGTCCACCGGCGTGTGCCACTTGAGCAGGCGCACCTTGCTGGCGGAGACGTTGGTGAGCGTCACCGTCACCAGCACGCCCTCGCGAGCGGCCATGGCCGACTTGCCCGCGGACAGCTCCACCTTCACGTCGCCCGCGGCGGCATCGCGCACGGCCGGCTCGTTCGACTCGGGCAGGTCTCCCGCGCGCTCATCCGGCGCGCCACAGGCACCCAGCAGGGACACGCTCGCGATTGCGCCAATCCACCAATTGAGACGACCACGGGGGGTGAGGCTCATGTCGGGGACATCCTTTCGACTCAGCTCGAGGGGAACTCAGCGGCAGCGCGGCGGCCATCCATGAATGCCAACCTATCGCGCTATCCTGGTTATATCGAGCTGGAGGGATTCCCGTCCAGGTCCCGCGGGGTTGTCCCTCAGGGATGTGCGTAGGTGACGACGAGCATCACCAGGCCCAGCACATGCGCGGCCATCAGCGGGCCGAGGGTGAGGATGACCACATCGAAGAAGCTCTCATCAGGGGTCTTCATGTCCGTGCTCCATCTGCCTCGCGGGTGTCGCGTGGCACGGGTTCCTTGAGCAAGGCCCGGGCCACGCCTCGTCATGCGAGGACGTGGAGCACGGAAGCGAGGAGGTACGCGGGGTTGGCGCGGCGGGCAGGGCCGCGCCGTCGGTGCATGGGCGCGGGTGCGGGACAGTCTGTCCGCGCCACGTGTTCGCGCGTGGGATTCGCGCGTGCGCCCGCGGCATTCGCGCGGTCGCTACTCCGCGGCGGCGGGGCGCGAGGCCGCGGGGGCGGTGCCCTCGCGCGCCAGCGTGCGCACCAGCTCGAGCGCGCGCTTCACGTGCTCGCCCACGCGCAGCTGCGACTCGAAGGTGTGGCGGATGACGCCCGCGCGGTCCACGACGAAGGTGACGCGGCCGGGAATCAGGCCCAGCAGGGACGGGGGCACGCCGAAGGCCTCACGTGCCTCGCCGCGCGCGTCGCTGAGCAGGACGAAGGGCAGGCGGTGCTTCGCGGCGAAGCCCTCGTGCGACGACACCGAGTCGCCGCTGATGCCCACCACCTCCGCGCCGGCCGCGACGAAGTCCTCGTACTGGTCCCTCAAGCTGCACGCCTGCACGGTGCAGCCGGGCGAGTCGTCCTTCGGGTAGAAGTACACGACGAGCACCTTCTGACCCACCAGGTCTCGCAGCCGCACCTGACGCCCGCCGGCTCCCGCCAGGGTGAGGTCGGGAACCGCATCGCCTTCCTTCAGCAGCTTCGTCTTCGCCATCATGTCCTCCAGCCGCTCCGGCGGGGCCGGTGCGGCGAAACCTGTCCCTTCCACGGGGCGTCCCGCCGCGCCTCCGCCCTTCGTGCTCAGGCGCCGCGTCCGGGCCGACCCGGGTGCGCTCCACCACATCCCCCGCCTCGGGGCCGCTGCCTGGCCGCGCACCCGACGTGTGGCCTCCCGGCGCACGTCCACTCCAGCCCCACCCACCGAGCATCCGCTCTATCGCGCCGCGTGACACTCGTTTAATAACGAGCCTGGCCCCCTGCTCTCCTGGCGGTGGGACGGCGGGGCCAGAAGCTTGCGACGACCGCGCATCTCCGCCGTCATCAGGGCATCACACTTATGTGGGGGAGCGGAGTCGCCCCCCCGTCCGGCAGGCGACAGCCCTGCGCGCGGCCGGAGCCGAAATTTCGGGCATGACAGCCACAGCCGTCTTACCTTTCGAGACAAGAAGTGGGAGCCTGGGTCTGGGGAACAGGGCGGAAACTTTCGCCGGGGTTGCGCCGAGCATCGTTCAGGCGTAGGACGCACCCTCGGGGGGTTGGTCAGGAGCGGACATGGTCGGCCTCGTTGTCGCAGCACACGGGCGTCTGGCGGAGGAGCTGGTCTCCACCGCGGAACAGATCGTGGGAAAGCTTCCCGCGGTGGCAACCTGCAACATCGAGCCGGGGACTCCCGTCGAGGAGCTTCGCGCGAAGATGAAGCAGGCGGTCGCCCGCGTGGATGAGGGGGAAGGTGTCATCATCCTGGCGGACCTGTTCGGAGGTACCCCCTGCAAGGAGTCGCTGATGATGTGTCAGCGCATGAATCTGGAGGTCCTTGCCGGCGTCAACCTGCCCATGCTCCTGAAGGCCAACTCGCTCCGCTCGGAGCAGATGTCCCTTCCGGAGATGGCCAACCAGCTGGCTTCTCACGGCCAGCGCAACATCACCTGCGCATCCGCCCTGCTTCGCGAGGCCCAGCAGCAGCCGCGAACTTGACGGGCCCGCGCGGGTCGGCGATTCGAGACTGCCGTGATCACCCTGGTCCGCGTCGACAACCGCCTCATACATGGTCAGGTCGTCGAGGCCTGGCTGCCCTTCCTCAAGGTCTCCCGGGTCGTCGTCGCGGATGACGAGGCGGCGTCCAGCCCCCTCATCCGCGCCGCCATGGCCCTGGCGGTGCAGAGCGCCATCGAGGTGCAGATCCTCCCCCTGGCCCAGGTGGACTTCTCCGCCCTGTCCAAGGACGGCGTCCGCACCCTGGTGCTCCTGCGCGACGTGGCCTCGGTGCCCTTCGCCTTCGCCCACGGGCTGACGCTGGACGAGCTCAACCTGGGCAACGTGCACTTCGGCACCGGCCGCCGGCAGGTGTCCCCGTCCGTCTTCCTGGCGGAAGCCGAGCTGCAGACGCTGCAGCAGCTGGCCGGGCAGGGCGTCCGCGTGGAGGCCCGCGCGGTGCCCTCGGAGAAGCCCGTGGAGCTGCTGGACCTCACCGAGCGGTGGGCGAAGGCCGGGTGAGCGCGTGAGCGTCGTCTGGACCCAGGTGGCGCTCGCGGGGCTGTGGGGCGGACTGGTGGCCTTGGAGCGCAAGGCGTTCCTGCAGGCCATGCTGTCCCGCCCGCTCGTGGCCGCCACCGTCATGGGCGGGCTGCTCGATGACGTGGCCTCCGGCCTGGCGGTGGGCCTGGTGCTGGAGCTGTTCTTCCTGGGCACCGCCAACCTGGGCGCCTCGCTGCCGGAGAACGACACCCTGGCGGCCACCGGCACCAGCGCCGCCGCCGCCACCCTCACGGCGGCCACCGGCGCCGGCTCCACGCCCGCCATCTGGTCCCTGGCGGTGCTGCTGTTCATCGGCCTGGGGCGCGTGGGCCGCAAGGGGGACCGGCTGCTGGAGGCCTACTCGGCGCGGCTGGCCCGGGTGGCGCTGGCCTCCGCGGAGCAGGGCGACCTCACCCGCGCCATGCGGCAGAACCTGTGGGGCATGTGGCCGCACTTCGTGCTGTACGGCACCCTCACCGCCCTGTGCGCGCTGCTGGGCTTCTTCGTGCAGCCGCTCTTGCAGGCGCTGCCTCCGGCCGTGGTGCGCGGGCTGGCGTGGGCCTGGCCCGCCATGGCCTCCGTGGCGGCGGCCCTCGCCGCGCAGGGCAGCCATGCCCGGCGGGCGCCCCTCTACGCGTCGCTGGGGGCGGCCGCGGTGACGGTGGCCGTCGTCATCCTCCTGCTGCTGGAGCACCGGTGAGCGCGCCCGAGGCCTCCCTGCCGCTCTGGGTGCTGGTGCGCGTCTTCCTGCGCTCGCTCTTCCTCCAGGCGTCGTGGAACCCCAAGGGCATGCAGAACCTGGGGCTGGCCTACGCCGTCTTCCCCGCCCTGGAGCGCCTGTACCCCGCCGGGGCCTCCCGCGAGGAGGCCGTCCGCCGGCACCTGGTCTTCTTCAACACCCACCCGTACGTGGCGGCGGCCATCGTCGGCGGCGTCGTGTACCACGAGGTGCGCATCGCCCGGGACGAGGAGACGCCGGACAAGGTGGTGGCCTTCAAGGCGGCGCTGATGGGGCCGCTGGCGGCGCTGGGGGACGGCTTCTTCTGGCTGTCGCTCAAGCCGGCGGCGGGGGCGGTCAGCGTGGCCCTGGTGCCGCTCTTGGGCGTCTGGGCGGTGCCGCTGTTCCTGGTGCTCTACAATCTGGTGCACGTGCTGCTGCGCGTGCGGCTGTACTGGCTGGGCCTGACCCTGGGGGACAGGCTGGTGGAGGCGGTGGCCCGTGCGAACCTCCCGGCCCGGGGGGCCAAGCTGCGGGCGGTGGCGGCGCTGAGCGCGGGGGGGATGGCGGCCTGGCTGGCCATCTCGTTCGGCACCAACGCGGGAGGGGCCTCGGCGCCCTTCCTGGCGGCCGGGTGCCTGGCCCTGGGGGTGGCGTCCTACGTGCTGGTCAGCCGTCGGGTGCCGAACTACGTGGTGCTCTACCTTGCCGCGGGGCTGGCCTGCGTTGCGGGAGCATTCCTTTAAGAAGAGAGGTGGGAGTCGCGATGGCAACCGTGGCCGAAGGGACGTACGAGATCATCAACGCGCTGGGGCTGCATGCCCGGGCCGCGGCGCAGATGGTCAAGGTGGCCAACCGCTTCAAGAGCGAGGTCACCATCGAGGCCCAGGGCCAGAAGGCCAACGCCAAGTCCATCATGGGCGTGCTGATGCTCGCGGCGGCCCAGGGGACCCAGGTGAAGCTGACCTGTAAGGGAGACGACGCCGACGCGTGCCTCGTGGAGCTGGCGAAGCTCATCGGCGACCGTTTTGGCGAGGCGCAGTGAACGGGTGAGAATGCGAACGCGGTAGACTGCGGGAGAAGAAGGGAACGTGAGCAGCCAGGCCACCCCCACACTGAGGTTGATGGGCATCGGCGCGTCTCCCGGCGTGGCGGTCGGTCACGCCTTCATCCTGGACCGCAAGCGCATCCGCACCCCCAAGCTGCGGCTGGCCGAGGCGGAAGTCGAACCCGAGCGGATGCGGATGAAGACCGCCATCGACCTGTCCGACCGGCAGCTCGCCGAGCTCAAGGACCAGATTACGCGCACCGAGGGCAGCGACCACGCCCTCATCCTGGAAGCGCACCGGCTGATGCTCCACGACCCCATGCTCGTGGACGAGGTCAACCGGCTCATCGTCGAGGACCACATCAACGCCGAGTGGGCCGTGCGGCGCGTGGCGCGGAAGATAAAGCACCTCTTCGACAACATCCCCGACGAGTACTTCCGCGAGCGCCGCTCGGACGTGGACTACGTCGCCGACCGCATCATCCGCAACCTGATGGGCCAGGTGGTGGACGAAGAGGTGGAGGTCCCCGCCCAGGCCATCGTCGTCGCGCACGACTTGTCCCCCGCGGACGCGTCGCTGATGTCGCGCAGCGGCCGGGTGGCGGGCTTCGTCACGGACCTGGGCGGCCAGACGAGCCACACCGCCATCGTCGCGCGGGCACGCGAGACGCCGGCGGTGGTGGGCGCGGGCCGGGCCAGCGAGCAGATTTCCCCCGGCGACCTGGTGGCCATGGATGGCATCCGGGGCGTCATCCTGGTGAACCCCTCGGAGGAGCAGCTCTCCGTCTTCCGCGAGGAGCAGCGCCGGTACCAGGAAGGCGAGCGGCTGGCGCTGACGACGAAGGACCTGCCGGCCACGAGCACGGACGGCTTCCGCATCCGGCTCAACGGCAACATGGAGTTCCTGGAGGAAATCCCCTCGCTGCTGGCCCACGGCGCCGAGGGCATCGGCCTGTACCGCACCGAGTTCATGTTCCTGGACCGGAAGACGGCGCCCACGGAGGAGGAGCACTACCGCGCCTACCGCCAGGTGCTGGAGGCCATGGGCGGGCGTCCCGTCACCATCCGCACGTTGGATTTGGGCGGCGACAAGGTGCCGGGCAAGACGAAGCACGAGAAGGAGCCCAACCCGGCCATGGGCCTGCGGGCCATCCGCTACTGCCTGTCCAACCGGGAGCTGTTCCGCGTGCAGCTGCGGGCGCTGCTTCGCGCCAGCGTGCACGGCAACCTGCGGCTGATGTTCCCCCTCATCTGCGGGGTGAGCGAGCTGCGCGAGGCGCGAAGCGAGCTGGAGGCGTGCCGCACGGAGCTGGGCCGCGCGGGCGTGCCCGTGGGCAAGCGCTTCCCGGTGGGCATCATGGTGGAGACGCCGAGCGCGGCGATGATTGCCGACCGGCTGGCGCAGGAGGCCGACTTCTTCTCGGTGGGGACCAACGACCTCATCCAGTACTCGCTGGCCATCGACCGCCAGAATCGCGAGGTGGCCTACCTCTACCGGCCCCTGCACCTGTCGGTGCTGCGGCTCCTGGAGGGCATCGTCAGCGCGGCGAAGGCGGCCAACATCCCGGTGTCCATGTGCGGCGAGATGGCGGGTGACCCGCTGTACACGCTGGTGCTGCTGGCGCTCGGCTTCGACGAGCTGTCGATGACGTCCGGGCAGATTCCGGTGGTCAAGCGCTTCATCCGCCGGGTGGGCCGCACGGAGGCCGTGGAGCTGCTGCGCGGGGCCATGGAGCTGACCACCGCGGAGGAAATCGAGCGCTACGTGCGCATGGAGCTGGACCGCCGCTTCGCCGAGTCCGTGGAGCCGCCCCCGGACCCGGAGAAGCCGGAGCCGACGGCGCACGAGGCCACGCCCTCGGACCGCACCACCGGCTGAACGCCCCCTCCCGCCCGGCTCCCGGGCGGAGCGGAGGCCCGCCCGCCCGCCCGCTGTCCGGGGAGGGCGTGCCGCGTGGCCCCGCCCATGCCCACCTTCCTGGGAGCGGAGTTGTCACCCAGGAGCGAGCATGTTCAATCCAGCCAACATCCAGATGGGCATGACGGCAAGGGACCGGGACGGGGAGCGGCTGGGCACCATCATCGCCGTGGACGCGGGGGGCTTCTTCATCGGGCAGGGGGGCCTCTTCACGCGCGACTGCCGGGTGGCCTTCTCCGACGTGACGGACATCGACCGGGACGACGTGTACCTGCGCGAGCCCCTGGCGCGCCTGCCGGGCGTCAGGCCCGACGCGCTCGGCGCGGGCCACGCGCCCAGGCCGGCCCCCGGCGTGGCCCTGCAGCACGACCTCACCGGCGGCCTGGGCCTGCAGCCCGGGGATTTGGAGCAGGCGCGCATGGACAGCGCGAAGTTCCAGGACCACGGCCGGTATGACGTGGGCGAGGGCGAGGTGGACGCCAGCGTGGTGGCGGTGAGGCAGCCGTCCATGGGGGTGGAGCAGCGCGCCGCGCGCGACGAGGACGCCCTGCCGCGCCGCGACGCTCCGCGGGACACGGACCCGGGCACGCGCCGCTAGCCCGCCCGGCGTTTCAGTCCGGGCCGTCCGAGTCCTGGGGAGGGGAGGACGCCACGTCTCCGTCGACCTTCAGGCCCCGGCGCCGGCGGTAGCGCCGGATGCCGCGCTCCAGCGGCCGCAGGCCCGCGAGCGCCAGCAGGGCGATGGCCATGGTGGCCCCGGCGGCGAAGTAGAAGCCCAGGCCCGCCGCCAGGCCCACGGAGGCGGTGAGCCACAGGTTGGCGGCCGTCGTCAGCCCCTTCACCTGGCCGCCATGGCGCATGATGACGCCCGCGCCCAGGAAGCCGATGCCCACCACCACCTGGCTGGCGATGCGGCTGATGTCGCCCCGCGTCCCATCCGGGCTGCCGGTGGACAGCGTCGCCTCGATGAAGACGCTGGCCAGGGTGAAGCAGCACGCGCCCAGCGACACCAGCATGTGCGTGCGCAGCCCGGCGGCCTGGCCGCTCAGCTCCCGCTCCAGCCCCAGCACGCCGCCGAACAGGGCGGCCAGGGCCAGCCTCACCGCGATGGTCGTCTCGTCCACGGGGGACGAGCCTACTCACCCAGCTCTATCTTCTCGTCGGTATCGGCTTCGGTGAGTTGGGGATTGGGCAGCGTGTTCAGCGTGGCGCCCAGCAGCTTGCTGGAGGGCACCACGTAGGGCTCCACCTCCGAGCCCAGCTCCTGGACGTACTGGGCGGTGCGCTGCGCGTAGTCCTCGTCCTTGGAGCCCCAGCTCCCGGCGGCCTCGGCGGACCAGACCTCCTCGCCGTCCCGGCACCGCGTCAGCTTCGCCTGCACCGAGGCCTCCGCGCCGTCCCCCTTGAGGGCCACGCTCGGCTCCAGCCAGAGCACGCCCTCGATGCCCTCCACGCACAGGCCCTTGAAGGACACGTCCTCCGGCCGGTCGGGCAGCGCCAGGTTGCTCTTCACGATGAAGTCGCGGTTCTGGTTCACCCACTGGCGGGCGATGAGGCTCCACAGCTCGCCCACCGCGGGCTTGCTGTCGGGCAACGGCTGCGTCACCACCACCAGCCGCTTCACCTGCTGCTTGTCCACCTGCTCGTAGTCGGCGCGCAGCCGCTGGCTCTTCACCGTGGAGCAGGCCGCCAGCATTCCCAGCCCGAGCACGGGCCACAGTCGCTTCGTCGTCATGTCCCTCTCTCCCGGCCCCCTTCGTGGAAGAAGGGGGCCTCCGTCAGGCCCCCCTCTGTCCGGCAGGGGCCTCCGTCACTGCCACCGCCGGCGGAAGCTCAGGCCGCCTTCGGCGTGCTGCTGTCGTCGCTGCCGGCCGCGTCCGTCCCGGACGAGGGCGTGCCCGCCTCGCGCTGACGGCGGTCGTGCATGAGCTGCATCACCGCGGCCAGCACGGTGAAGGACACCACCAGCGTGGTGATGAGGCCGATGCACGCCACCAGGCCCATGGAGCGCAGGCCGTTGTGGGCGGCGGCCAGCAGCGCCGCGAAGCCCGCCACCGCCGTCAGCGTGGAGGACGCCACCGCGGCGCCCACGCTGCGCAGCGCCACCAGGGGCGAGGTGCCCTCCAGGAAGCGGTGCAGCAGGTAGAGGCCATGGCTCACCCCGAAGCCCAGGAGGATGGGCAGGATGATGATGTTCATGAAGTTCAGCCGCAGGTCCGTCAGCGACATGATGCCCAGCATCATCGCCACGCCCACGCCGAGCGGAATCACCGAGGCCAGCGCCAGCTTCGCGTTGCGGAAGTCCAGGAAGTGCATGGCGAGAATCCACAGCGCCGTCAGCACCACCGTCAGCTTGCCGTCCCACAGCACGATGCTCGCCAGCTTCGCGTAGAGCTGCGTGGCGCCCGCGGCGCGGAACTCCTTCTCCGCCGTGGGGCCCGGCGCGTCCCAGGCGTCCTTGTCGAAGGCGCCCGGCGAGTACTTCGCCCGGATGGAGCGCGTCTCGTCGGCGAACTGCATCATCTTCTTGCCGTCCATCAGGTCCACGCTCGCGTAGATGAACGTGAGGTAGCCGTGGTTCTCCGGCTGGGCGCTGGGCAGGTTCTTGAACTGGGCGGTGTAGTTGGGCGGCACGCCGTGGACGTCGAAGGGCTTGGCGTCCAGCACCTTCTTGAAGAACTCGGCCTTGTCCTGCATCTCCGGCGGCAGCGCGGCCGTGGAGAAGCCCTCGTCCTCGAGCTGCTTCAGCTCCGCCTTCCACTCCGCCAGCACCTTCTCGTTGGCCTTCGCCGTCTCCGCGGGAGGCACGAAGGTGAAGATGCTCACCACCTGGTCGATGGACGGGTACTTCCGCGGGTTCTGCGTCAGCTCCCGGTAGACACCCTCGGCCTCGTCCAGGTCCTTGGTGTAGATGGCCATCGGGTCGCTGGAGATGTTGAAGCGCTCGTTGATTTCGTCCTGGAGCAGCACGGACGACATGCCATCCGGGATGAGCGCGCGGGTGTTGTAGTTGAAGCCGACGCCGTACTTGAGGCGCTCGAACAAGCCGAGCTTCACGCCCTTGGGGACCTCTGCGTCCAGGCCGGCCCAGGGCACCGCGGCGGCGCAGATGAGGGCCACCACGCCGGTGCTGATGGCCAGCACCAGGCCCGGCTTGGGGATGCGCAGCTCCTTGCCCGTGGCGGCGGACGTGTTGGGCGGCGGCTTCATCACGCCGATGAGCTTCTGCGGCAGGGCGGGGTTGATGCGGCCGGCCAGCGCCAGCAGCGCCGCGCTCCACAGGAAGAGGGTGAGGCCGAGGATGAGCGTGCCGCAACCGGCCAGGAAGCCGAACTGGCTGAAGCCGCGGAACTCGCTGACCATCAGCACGAAGAACGAGCCCCCCGTCACCACCGCGGCCACCGCCGCCGGGCGCCCCGCGTTGACGAAGGCGTCGCGGATGGCCACGTCGTACGGCTTGCCCGCGCCCAGCTCCAGCCGGGTGCGGAACATGAAGTGGATGCCGTAGTCGATGCCGAAGCCCATCAGGATGCCGCCCAGGATGGACGTAATCATGTTGAGCTCACCGATGGTCGCGTAGGTGAAGCCCAGCGTGTAGATGGTGCCAATCACCGTGCCGCTGACGACGATGAACGTGGGCGCCAGCTTCCGGAAGAAGACGATGGTGATGAGGAAGATGGCCACCAGCGCGATGACCGTCACTGGGTGCAGCGACTCCTCGATGGCGAACGAGTCGTCCACCGTCGTCTTGTAGGAGCCGGTGAAGCCGTAGGCGATGCTCGTGGCGCCCTTGCCGTCCTTGGAGCCGTCGCGGGTGTACGAGTTCTTGTCGTAGTCCTCGACGAGCTTCACCGCGCCGGGCTGCGCGGAGTACGCGTCCAGCTGGCCCTTGAGCCGGTCCAGGTACGTCTTCGTCTTGCCAATCTCCGTGGTGTCCCACATCGGCTTGACGAGCATCAGCACCATCTTCTTGTCGGTGGAGATGTTGTAGTCGTCGCGGATGCTCTTCTTGCCGACGGAGGAGTACTTGTCGACGAGGTCCTGCATGTCCAGCTCGACGGGCTTCGAGCCGCCCAGGTCGATGAAGAACGGGTTGCTGCGCTTCAGCTTGTCGCGCAGGAACGCCATGATGCGGCGCTTGCCCTCGACGAGGTCCTCCGTCTTCACGAAGAGGACCATGTTCTGCTGGATGAACTCGACGGGCAGCTTGTAGGAGACGTTGCGGACGTTCTCCTTGTCCGCCTCCATGATTTTCGCCAGGTCGTCCGCGGTGCGCTTGAGGGCGGCCTCGTCCGACGAGCGCAGGGCGACCATGAGGAAGCCGCTGCCGCCCACCATGTCGATGACCTGCTTGACGTCCTTCACCTCTCGCAGGTCCTGCGAGATGAGGTCGAGCTGGTTGGAGTTGATGCGCAGCTTCGACGTCCCCCAGGCGGACAGGCCCAGCAGGGCGAGCAGCACCAGGAGGACGGCCCCGGGCCGGCGGACCAGCAGGCCGGCGAAGGCGTAGGCGAAGCGAGAATGGGAGTTCGGATTTCGGGCGCCGCTCATGCGGCGGCGACCCTACCGGCAAATGCCCCTGCCAGGAAGCAGAGCCCGGCCGCCCGGCCGGTCCCCGGCCTCGGATACCTCCCCATGTCATGCCCGTGTCACGGCGGGCCCCCGGCTCAGGACACGGGCGGGGGGGACAGCCGGAGCACGTCTTCCTGGATTTGCCGGGGGGGCAGGAGGAACGAGCGGGGGTTCTTCACGAAGCGGACGATGGCGGCGCGCAGGAAGGGGAGCGCCTCGCGGGTGGACACGTCCCGGGCGCGCATGGCCACGCCCAGGGCGAGCGCGAAGGAGACGCCGAAGTTGAGCAGGCCGATGACGCCCACCCCGGCAATCGCGGCCAGGAAGTCCGGGTGCAACACGGCCTCCGGCCCCAGCGCGCAGCCGGCGAAGGCCAGCGAGCCGAAGGAGAGGGTGACGTGCCGCACGTCCAGCGGCACCCCGAAGAAGCTGCCCGTCACCGGAATCATGGCCAGCAGGAAGCCCAGCGTGACGCTGCCGCCCACCCCGGCCACGTGGTGCAGGAAGCCGTCCGCGACCCGCCGCGCGCCGGCCTCTCCCAGCACCGCCTTGAGCATCCGGTGCTGCGCCAGGGCCTCCGGCAGGCGCCGGTAGACGACGAAGTTCTCCAGCCACCCGGCCGCCACGCTGGACACCCACAAGAGCACGCCCGTGAAGGCCGCCCACAGCAGGGTGGCGCTGCGCCAGGGGTGCAGCGACTGCACGACGTAGCGGGCCTTGTCCTCGCTCAGCAGGGGGCTGCCCATCACCATGCCGTACAGCAGGGCCAGGGCCACCGCCGCCGGCAGCACGCAGCCCAGGTTGCCCAGGGCCGCCGCGAGCTGCGAGCGGGTGATGCGCGGCAACAGCTCCAGCAGGCGCTCCTGCCGGCCGGCCGCGGAGCCCGACTCTCCCACCGCGCCCGCCAGCGTGGCCGCCGTCATGGACGGCTGCTTGGTGGCCAGGGTGAAGCCCAGAAACTGCATCAGCACGAAGCTGCCGGCGTAGTTGAGGGCGGAGAAGAAGCCCGCGAAGAAGGGCGCCAGCGCCAGCCCGCCGAGGAAGAACTTCAGCGCGGCGGTGAGGGCCGTCAACAGCCCGCCGCCCGCCGCCGAGTGCACCATGGCGTGGAACTCGGCGGGGGTGCTGGTGATGTAGTGCTCGCCGGAGTGGCCGGCGCGCTCGATGACCTTGCGGGCCAGCATCCGGACGTTGCGCTTCACCAGCTCCAGCACGGAGCGGTCCGCGTGCGCCCGCCGCAGCAGGTCCGACAGCAGCGTCACCGCCTCGCGCCAGCGGGGCTCGCCGCGGGGCGCGCCCAGCACCCGGGCAATGGCCTCCATCCGCTCCAGGCTCCGGCGGATGCGCTCCAGCCGGTACACCAGGTCCACGCTGACGCCCGCCGCCTCCAGGTGCCGCGACACGCTGGCCACCACCTGCCGGCAGTCCGCCACGCACGTGGACAAATCCCTCAGTGTGTCGGCCGCCGCGTCCCGGGCGAGCACCGCGTCGCACACCAGGCGGATGCGCAGGAAGGGCGAGCCGCGGAAGGCCGTCTCCGGGCTGCGGTCCCTCACGTCCTCGGCCATGCCCAGCGCGGCCGTCTGCACCGCCAGCAGCAAGAGCGCGTCCAGCAGGTCCGCGCGCACGCGGGTGGCGGGCACCGGCTCCGGCGGCTTCGCGTCGCCCACCAGCGCCGCCAGCTTCGCCAGCAGGGCGGGCGACAGCCCGGCCAGCCAGTCCGCGTCCTCGGGCACCGGGCACAGGCGCAGGAGCAGCTCGGACAGCTTTCCGGGGTCCGGCGGCGCGGGCAGCAGCGCGCGCGCCAGCCGGTCGGAGGCCTCGGAGAAGAAGCCCTGGCCGGCGGGCAGCCCCACCTGGGCGAAGAGCTTCAGCCCCCGGCTGCCATCGCACACCGCGGAGACCAGCCGGGTGACGGTGGCGCGCAGGGCGGGCTCACCCTCCATCACCCGCGCCATCAGCAGCAGGCGGCTGTCGGACGAGGACAGCTCCGGCTCCGCCGGGTCCACCAGCCCATGGGCGGGGATGCGGTCTCTCAGCCACAGCGTCCAGCGCTCCACCCACTCCAGCCGCGCCTCCAGGCCGTCTTCGGGTACCTCGTACAGGAGCCGGTAGAGGTCCCGCACGGCGGAGTGGCCGGGGGCGCGCGGCGCATACTGCACGCAGAAGGCGTCCACCTCGCGGGCGGAGGGGACGGGGCCGCGCACGGGCGCGGGGGTGGTCAGGACGGGGTGGGTTTCAGAGGTGTTCATCGTCCAGGCACTCGGGGGGGGCGCGAGACTATGCGATGACGCGCCGCCCCGGAACCCTTCCAGCGGCCAGGAGCCTGGTGGCCTGGCCGCTAGGTGACACTGAGCTACTTCTTCTTCACCTTCGCCAGCTCCGTGCGCATGCGCGTCAGCAGCAGGTCCCAGCCTCCCTGCTCCATCAGCGGCTTGACCTGCGTGTCGCGGATGTCGGTGAGCATGGAGGAGCCGAGCACCGTCACGTCCACCACCTTCCACGCGGCGGCGTCCTTCGCGAGCCGGTACTTCAGCTTCATCTCCTGCGTCTTGAGCGGGTGCTTGATGAAGATGGTCGACGCCACCGTCGCCTCGGTGCCCTTCACCTCGGCGGGCTCGTAGGTGATGGAGTCCAGGTTCTTGAAGTTCTCACGCACGCGCGGGAAGGCGATTCCGGCGAAGAGGTCCTGGAAGAGCTGGACGAACTCCTTGCGCTGGGCGTCGGTGCCCTTGGTCCACGCGTCGCCGAGCAGGAACTTCCCCTGCTCCTCGCTGCCGAAGTGCTTCAGGGCGGCGGCGTCGCGCTCGTAGCGCACGGACTGCACCACCGTCTTCACGGGCTTGGCGACCGCATCGTCCTTGGGCGCGGCGAGCGCGGGGACGGTGAAGGCCAGGGTGGCCAGGAAGGTCAGGGTACGGAAGCGGGCGTTCATGTCGGGCGGTCCTCTCAGGGGGAATTCGCGGTCACTCTGTTAGCGCAAGGGAACGGCTGACGGCTCGCGAAATTCACTGGCCAAGGGGAGCGGCCGTGCATCCGGGCATGCCTGCCCGCCGGGCGGTTGCGGCGAATGTCACGCCCCTTTTGTACGTTTGACTCCTCTAGGATCAGAGTTTTAGTGTCCGGCCCCCGCGCGATGTGACGCGCCCGTATAGAGACGACATGCCTACCGACTTCCTGTTCACGTCCGAATCCGTCACCGAAGGCCACCCGGACAAGATCGCCGATCAGATCTCCGACGGTGTGCTGGATGCCATCATCGCCAAGGACCCCCAGGCGCGCGTCGCCGTGGAGACGCTCGTCAAGACGGGTCTCGCCATCGTCGCGGGCGAGGTGACGACGAACTGTTACGTGGACATCCCGAAGATCGTCCGCAGCACCATCTGCCGCATCGGGTACACCGACAGCGCCATGGGCTACGACGGCAACACCTGCGGCGTCATGGTGGCCATCGAAGGCCAGAGCCAGGACATTGCCCGCGGCGTGGACAACAAGAAGGAGCAGGGCGCCGGCGACCAGGGCATGATGTTCGGCTTCGCCTGCGACGAGACGCCGGAGCTGATGCCGGCCCCGCTGCACTACGCCCACGCGCTGACCCGCCGCCTGGCGGACGTGCGCCGCAAGCAGCACGACTGGATTCGCCCGGACGGCAAGAGCCAGGTGACGGTGGAGTACCGTGACGGCCGTCCGGTGCGCATCGACGCGGTGGTGGTGTCCACGCAGCACTCGGACGAGGTCTCCAACAAGAAGATTCAGGAGGCCATCCGCGAGGACGTCATCGCGAAGGCGCTGCCCAAGAAGCTCCTCGACAACAAGACGAAGTTCTTCATCAACCCCACGGGCCGCTTCGTGGTGGGTGGCCCCATGGGCGACTCGGGCGTGACGGGCCGGAAGATCATCGTCGACACCTACGGCGGCATGGGCCGCCACGGTGGTGGCGCGTTCAGCGGCAAGGACCCGTCCAAGGTGGACCGCTCGGCCGCGTACATGGGCCGTCACATCGCCAAGACGGTGGTGGCCTCGGGCCTGGCCCGGCGCTGCGAGGTGCAGGTGTCCTACGCCATCGGCGTGGCCGACCCGGTCAGCGTCATGGTGGAGACCTTCGGCACCGCCACGGTGCCGGAGGAGCGCATCGCCAAGGCCGTGAAGCAGGTGTTCGGCCTGCGCCCGCGCGAAATCACCGAGTACCTGGACCTGCTGCGGCCCATCTACCAGAAGACGGCCGCGTACGGGCACTTCGGCCGCTCCGAGAAGGAGTTCACCTGGGAGCGCACCGACAAGAAGGACGCGCTGCGTGAGGCCGCCGGTGGCACCGCGCCGGCCAGCCGCCTGAAGGCCGTCTAGGCCGCACGCTCTTCGTGAGACTCGCGGGCCGCTTCCCACCTGGGGAGGCGGCCCGTGGTGCTTTCAGAGCAGCCCGTGGGCCGTGAGCGCCTCGATGGCGGAGGCGAGCGCGGGCTGCGGCGCGACGGACTTGCCGGGTGGGGACTGCACGGCGCTGACGAAGACGTGGCTGCGCCCGCCGGACGAGGCGACGTGGCCCACCAGCCAGGTGATGTCTCCCTCCGCGTGAGGGTAGGTGCCCGTCTTGGCGCTCAGCACCGCGCCGTCCTTCCAGGGGCCGCCCATGTTGATGCCGTCGCGGATGCTGGCCACGGTGTCCGGGCCCTGCACCAGGGTGGCCTTCACCGCCTCCAGCGTCTTCGGACTCACCGGCAGCTCGCCCTTGTACATGCGGGCGAGGAAGGCGAGCTGCTCGTCGGGGGAGACGCGCAGCGGGCCGCCCAGCCAGAAGCGGGTGATGTCTCCGGAGGTGTCCGCGTTGCCGTAGCGGAAGCGCTTCAGCCACTCCTCCATGCGCTTCTTCCCAATTTGCTTCGCGGTGCCCTGGAAGAACCAGAGCGCGGAGCGGCGCATGGACGTGTCCAGCGTCTGGTCCTGGTTCCACATCTCCACGCGGTGCTTCGTGCCATCCCACTTGCGCACTTCGTCCGTGCTGGAGACGACGCCGGTCTCCAGCGCGATGAGCGCGTGGGGCACCTTGAAGGTGGAGGCCGGCACCAGGCGCTTCGCGCACTTCGCCGCGTCGTTGCGTGTCACCGTCCCCGTCGCGAGGTCCATCAGCAGGAAGCAGCCCGGGTGTGCGGGGGCGGCGGGCTTCGGCTCCGCGGCGGTGCAGAGGGTGGAGGCGAGGGTGGCGAGTGCGAGCAGTCCGGCGCGTGCGTGCCGGAAGGGGTGGGGCTGAGGCATTCCGTGGCTCCTGGGCCGTGGGAGGAAGAGGCGGGCCGGGAGTGCAGCAAGGTCCGGGCCAGCCCGGGCATTCCTGAGACCCCGAGACGGAGCGGTGGAGGCCGTGGGCTCGCGGACACGCGGCAGTGGCCCTCTGGCCGCAGCGCCGAGGGCCCACGTGGGGTGGCGAGACGCGGCCCGGCGCGGAGGCTCGTCCCTTCAAGGACCCGGCCGACCGGTGAGGCCGGAAGGAACGTTCATTCCACGGGCCCCTACGCCCGGCGGCGCCTGGAAGGAACGTTCATTCCGCAGGCCCTACTGCCCGGGGGCACGCGGAAGGAACACTCCTTGAGGACCCCCGCTGCCCGGGGCGGTGCCTGGAAGGAACGTTCATTCCGCGGCTCCTGCCGCCCGGCGGGTGCCTGGAAGGAACGTTCATTCCAAAGGCCGCCCGCTGCCGGAGCCGCCTGGAGGGGATGTTCATTCCGCAGCGGCCAGGGCCCGCCCCACGGGGCGGAGTCGGTCCCCACGCGGTACCGGTTGGGCATTCACGGCCGCGCTCGCTTCGTATGGGCTGCCCCCTCCATGCGCGCGCCGTCCGCGTCCCGGATGCGTCACCGAGCGGAAGCGCGCAAGTCCGTCGCCAGCCCGAACGTCTCCGCCACCAGTTCGTAGGAGCGCATGCGGTCCTCCACCCGGTGGGCCATGGTGCTGAGCATCAGCTCGTCGGCGCCCGTGGCCCTGGCGAGCCGCGTGAGGCCGTCGTGGACCGCCGCCGCATCGCCGATGACCTGCGTGGAGAGGAAGCTGTCCGCGATGGCGCGCTCGGTGTCCGTCCAGGGATGGCGGCGCGCCTCTTCCGGCGAGGGGATGGGGCCCGTCTTGCCGGTATGGATGCGCACCCAGGACAGCGCGAGCGAGCTGGCCACCTCGGTGGCGCGCTCCTGCGTGTCGGCGGCCACCACGCCCACGGCGAGGAGGACTCGCGGCGCGTGGGCGTGGCCCGCCTGGGCGAACCGCTCGCGGTAGAGCTTCACGGCGGGCAGGGTGTTCTGCGGGCTGAAGTGGTGCGCGAAGGAGAAGGGCAGGCCGAGCACTCCCGCGAGCTGTGCGCTGAATCCGCTGGAGCCCAGCAGCCACACCTCCGGCACGCCCTCCGCGCGAGGCACCGCCGGCATCGCGCCGAAGGGCTGGTCCGTGGGCGTCCTGCCGGAGAGCAGGTCGATGAGCTCGCGCACGTCGGAGGTGAAGTCCTCCACGGCGCGCGGGTCCTTCCGCAAGGCGTGGGCCGTCCGGGCGTCGCCGCCGGGAGCGCGGCCGATGCCCAGGTCGATGCGGCCCGGGTGCAGCGACTCGAGGATGCCGAAGCGCTCCGCCACGGCGAGCGGCGCATGGTTGGGCAGCATCACCCCGCCCGAGCCCAGGCGCAGGCGCGAGGTCAGCTGGGCCGCGTGGGCGATGAGCAGGTCGGGCGCGGAGCTGGCGATGCCGGGCATGCCGTGGTGCTCGGCGTACCAGAGCCGGTGGTAGCCGAGCCGCTCCACGTGCTGGGCCAGGCGCAGGCTGTCACGCAGGGCCTGGGTGCTGGTGGCACCGCTGCCGATGGGGGCGAGGTCGAGGACCGAGAGGGGAAGGTTCATGGAGTCTCCTGACCGGCGCGGATGAGTGGGAGCAGGACCTGGTCCACCACGTCCTCGAGGCTTCCGTCGGTGATGGGCTGCTCGGAGATGACGCAGCGGTGGAAGAGCAGCGCGGGGCCCACGTCGAGCACCACCGGTGAGCGGCCCGAGAGCAGGGCGCGCAGCCGGCCGGGCGCGAGCTCGCCCCGCTTCGAGGCCCGCTCGAGCGCGCGGCGCAGGGCCTGACGCTGGCGCTGGAGCAGCTCCTTGCGGAACGCGGTGGCGAGCTCGGGATGGCCGCACGCGGTGGACACCATGCCGCTGAGCACGCGCTGGAGCATCTGCATCCGGGCGCCACCGCCGTGGCCCAGGGCGGTGAGAAGGTCGGCGCGGAGGCTCGTCTGTCGGCCATCCTCGGAGCGCTCGTCCACCGAGGTCAGGGACGCGAGCGCATCCACCGCCAGCTCCTCCTTGGAGGACCAGCGCCGGTAGAGCGTGGCCTTGCCGGCGCGGGCCCGCTCCGCCACCGCCTCCATGGTGAGCTGCTCGTAGCCGACTTCTCCGAGCACCTCGAGCGCGGCGGCGAGAATCTCCGGGTCCCGCGAGCTGTCACGCGGCCGGCCGGGCCGCGCCGGGGCTTCGCTCGTGACCTTCGGGGACATTCCGGGACTCCTCGCCAGCCTGCTCGCCGGTCTCGAATATGGGAACGAGGCGCGTTCCGGAACGGAGTAATATCCGGAACGCAGTGCGGCCAGTAATTCGGTGGAGGCGCGGTGGTGCGGTGCTTCCGGGCCCGGCCGAGCAGGGGGGCTTCCGCGCGGTGCTGGCCGGGCAGCGTGGGGGCTGCCCGCTATCGCCTTGCAGCCCGGGCGGACGGACTTCCTTGCTCGGCTTCCCAGAAGGTGGGCTGTTTCACCGCGCAAGTGAAAGTCGCGACGCCGCTGAAAGCCGCATAGCTTCGTGGCCGGGAAGATTCCTGGGCGCCGCCGTTGGGTGGGCGTGGGTTGCCACGGCACACAAGCAGGGAGCGCGGTCTTGGCTGACGACAAGCCTCGTTCAGGGAGTTCGCGACCGCGCCAGGTCGCGCTCGTGGCGCTGGCGGCAGCGGTGGTGGTCGTGGCCGTGGTGGGCGTGAGGTCGCGGCAGGAGGCCAAGGCCGAGTCCGTACCTCCGGTCCTGTTCCTGGCGGACGCCCCCACGCGGACGATTGAAGCGCGGGTGAGCTATCCGGGCGCGGACCTTCACCGTCCGTACGGGCCGCTGCGCTCGGGCGATGCTGGAGGGCCGCCTCCCGCTCCACTGCGCGAGCTGGCGCGGATGGAAGCGGCGGGTGACGTGCACGGGCTGGCGGCGGCCTACCTGGTGCGCGGCAACGCGCAGATGGCGGTGCCGTACCTGCAGAAGGCAGGCGACTCACCGGACGTGGCCAGCGACAAGGCGGTGATGGCGCTGGACCGGAAGGACTATGCCACGGCGCTCACGCTGCTGGAGCGGGCCCTCCAGGCGCAGCCGAAGCATGCCCAGGCGCTGTGGAACCGGGGGCTGGTGCTGAGGGAGCTGGACCTGTGGCTGCTGGCCGCGCAGTCGTTCGAGGCCGTGGCCGAGCTGGGAGAGCATGGCTGGGCGGCGGAGGCGAGGGCGCGGGCGAAGGCGCTCCGGGGACGGATGGACGGGCTGAAGGAGTGGCGCGCGGCGGTCGCCGCCGGAGAGGCGCTGGTGGCGGGGACCGGCACCATGTCCGCCGAGCAGCTCCAGGCCCGTCCCGGTGTCTTCCGCATGTTCCTGTACGAGGCCATGCGCGTGGCGCCGTCGGTGGAGCGGTTGAAGGCGCTGTGGCCGGTGGCGGAGACGCTCGATGCGCGCTTCGGCGGGTCCACGCTGCGCGACACCCTGCGCTGGACGGAGGCCCGGGACTTCCGTCGCCGGGGGCCGCTCGCCGCGCGCTACCTGGAGCTGTACCGCACGCACAAGGTCGAAGGGGGCCTGGAGGCCTACCTGGAGGAGGTGCGGCGCGCGGGGGAGCGGGACCTGTTCCTGGGCGCGCTGGTGCGCGAAGAGAAGGTGTCGAAGCACCTGGGCGCCTTCACGGAAGTCGCGAGCCAGGTGAGGGACCCGTGGTTCCTGCTGCTGGCGGAGTACGAGAAGGGGTTGCAGGCCATCTCTCGTGGAGCCCTGCTTGAGGCGGAACAAATCTACCTCGGCGCGGTGGCCCGCTGCCGTGAGCAGCAGTTGGATTACCGCTGCGCGCCCATCCACGCGGTACTGGGCGACCTCTACCGACAGTTGCATCGCCTCCCCGAGTCCAATTCGCAGGTGCTGGCGGCTCGCGCGGCTTATCGGAATGACGGTCGCTGGGGCGAAACCCGGTTTCTTCTCCTGCTCGGTCAGAACGCTCGCTATCAAGGTGAAAGCGCACTCGCTCGGGCCTTGCTCGAAGAAGCGCTGGTTCGGGCGCCCGAAGACTGTGGTGTTCGCCACTTCGTCCGAGCCAATGATGCATTGGCACTGCTAGGCGAGTTGTCGGTCGCGGCGGCTCGCCAGCGCATGAGCGAAGCGCTGTCCTGCGAAGGCCCGCTATCGCTGGCGGGGGCCAAGACCATGGCAGACCTTTCGCGTCTGAGCCCGAATCCAGAGCAGGATCAGCGGTTGTTGGTGGGGCTCGAGTCGCGCCGACGAACGGGAAGTCTTTCTCCAGGTGAGATGGCGCTCGCAACATTCATCGAGGGCCATTTCTACATGGAGCGCGACCGTGCCCGTGGCGAGGCGTTGCTTCAGCGCGCCATCGTCGAGGCGAAGCGACTGCCGTCTTACAACGTGGACGCACGCAAGGCTCTTTCCTACAGCTACAGGTCACTGCTGGTCGCGGCGGGCAGAGCGGGTGAGTACGAGCGGGCGCTGGCACTCTTTGGAGAAGAGCTGGGAGGCACTCTTCCCAAGCGATGCCTGATGGCCGTTTCGGCAGACGATGGACGACTGCTCATCCTGGCTATCGGTCCTGACGGCAGAACGAAGGGACACTTCGAAGCCAATCACAGCAAGCCGCTTGGCACGGATGCGCGAGGGGTCGTTCCCGACGAGCTCGTGGAGGCCCTCAGAGCATGCCCGCAGGTAGACGTGGTGGCGCGCCCACCGCTGCATGGGCAGGCGGAACTGCTGCCACCTGATGTTGCCTGGGCCTACTACGTCCTCAGGCCACCGCCGACGAGAGTGCCCACGGTCGCCCGCTCCAGGTTGGTTGTGGCTGACGTTGAGGCACCATCCGCCCTGGGGCTGCCACCCCTGGGCGTCTGGGAGCAGTCGCCGGGAGAGGGGACGCGGGTCCTGTCGGGTTCGAAGGCGACGCCCTCCCGCGTTCTGGAGGCGATGGCGGACGCCACCGAGATTGAGGTTCATGCTCACGGATTGGTGAACCCGAACGTTTCCGAGGCCTCACTGTTGGTGCTCTCTCCGGAGAGCAGCGGGCGCTATGCGCTGACTGCGGGAGAGGTCCAGGCCCGAGCGTTGCGAGGTCAGCCGCTGGTCATCCTGGCAGCGTGCCGGGCTGCGAAGGGCGCGCCGTGGATGCATGAGCGATTCAGCTTGCCGGTGGCCTTCATCGACGCGGGAGCGCGCACGGTGCTCGCGGCCACGGTAGACGTGCCGGACGCGGAAGCAGGACCTTTTTTCAACGAGGTTCGAGGGCGCATCCAGCGAGGGCAGCATGCGGCCTCCGCGCTCCGTGACGTGCGGATGGAGTGGCTGGCGCGCGATCCACAGAGCTGGGTGCGCGCTGTGCTGGTGTTCGACTGAGGGCGGGATGCACCCGCCTGGTTTGTGAGGAGGGGGAGTACGATGATGAAGAAGCTGCTGCTGTGTGTCGTGTTGGCGAGCGCCCTGACGGGGTGCCGTACCCTGGGGAGCCGGCCTCCGCCGGATGCCTGCCCGGAACCCAGGCCTGTGCCAAAGCTGCCTCCTATCCAGGTGCTTCAGCCGGGGACGACGCCGACCAAGGGGACGACGACGCATATCGTCGCGGGGCTCTGCCAGGGCACCGGCACCTTCTTGTCCGCAGGCGTCGATTCGAAGACCGGCCGCTTCACGTACCTGGTGACGGGTGAGCGGACGTCACGCGAGTCCTTCCTGTCCTGGGCGTACAACGCAGGTGTCCCCGTGGTGCTGTACACCCGGCCCACGAAGGTGAGCGGCGGCTCCGGCTCGACCGGGAGCGCGGTCGTGGCTTCGGCGGCGACGACGCAGCCGCCCACTTCGCCAGAGGATGAGCCGACGTTCGACCCCTGCGCGAGCGGAACGCAGATTGGCGATACTCCTCCGAAGGACCCGGATGACACCGGTGGCGCCGTGCCCAAGGAGATCGAGGTCTTCTCGGTGCTCGCCTGGACCAGCGCCAACGCGGTCGACGGGGTCAGCGAGACGAAGCCTGCTCCCACCACCGGGCCGGCGCCTGGGACCAGCGTCCCCAGGTAATCCTGCACGGTGAAGGGCTTTGTCAGAGCCTCTCGCTAGTTTCAGACCGAGGCGGCCGGTTCCGCCTCGGTCTTTGACGAGGGGGATGCGATGACGAAGCGAATGTTGATGCTTGGGGTGCTGGCGCTGGTTGTAGGGCCAACGGTGGGGATCGCCGCGCCAACGGGCCCCATCATGATTCCCACGATACCGACGGACCCGGGAGCAACGGGTACGCAGGTCGGTGACAACCCGCCGAAGGATCCGGAGGACACTGGCGGCGCCCGCCCGAAGGAGCCCGGCCCCACCAAGGCACGGTTCGAGTAAACGACTGACGTCCTGGACGCGGTGAGCAGGTGGCTCTCCGCGTCCGGGACGTTGTCTCGCGCTGGGAAGAAGGGTGCTGACCGAGTGGAGAAGCCGGTCTTGGTGGACCCTCTCGGGCCCGGAGCGGTGATGAGCCGCATCGCTTAGCAGGCGATGTTCCGTGTGCGTGTCGGGCCTCTCCGGCCGGTCAGCTGTCCTTCTGACGCACGAGTCCCGGCCCCCTGACGGCCCCGGTTCTCTACGGCTCCGGGAAGGTCGCCAGCGTGAGGGCCTCCGGCGGCCCGCGCAGCTCCTTCAGCTGGAGCGTCACTCCGGACAGGTAGCGCCAGCCGGTGCCGTCATGGCGGAAGTCCGAGCGCTCCACGAAGGAGCGGTCCTTCCCCTTCTCGAACACCTTTGCGAAGAAGAGCACCTGCGCCACGCCGGCCGCGTCCGCCGGCCGCCGGTCCATCACCACCAGCTTCGGGAACTGGTGCCCCTGCGCGAAGGCGCGCAGCTCGCGCAGCACTTCGCCCTGGGGCCGCGAGCGGTAGGGGTGGTCCGGGTGCAGCGTCTTCCACAGGTAGGCCGCGTCGCGCAGGGCGAAGGCGCTGTAGCGGCTGCGCATGAGGCGCTCGGCGTCGGGGGGCTCCGCCTCTCCCTTGTGGAAGGGGGCGCAGCACTCGCGGTAGCGGAGTCCGGAGGAGCAGGGACACAGGGGGGCAGGGGGCATGGCGCGGGTGCCAGCCTACCCGGGCGGGTGGGCGGACGTGGGCGCGACGTGTTCGCCCGCACAGAGGTGGACGAACGCCCTTGCTGGCAGGGGAGTCCGGACATACATCCGGGGACCGCGCCCTATGAGCCTCATCGAAGCCATCGTCCTGGGCCTGGTCCAGGGCCTCACCGAGTTCCTCCCCATCAGCTCCACCGCGCACCTGCGCATCGCGCCGGAGCTGTTCGGCTGGAAGGACCCGGGGGCCGCGTACTCGGCGGTCATCCAGCTGGGCACGGTGGCCGCCGTGCTCATCTACTTCCGCAAGGACATCGTCGCCCTGGTGGCGGCCTTCTTCCGCGGGCTGGCCCGGCACGAGCCCTTCGGCACGCTCGAGGCCCGGCTGGCGTGGTTCGTCCTGGTGGGCACGCTGCCCATCGGCATCTGCGGCCTGGCCTTCAAGAAGGTCATCGAGAACCAGTTCCGCTCGCTCTACGTCATCTCCGGCAGCCTCATCGTCCTGGCGCTCATCCTCTTCGTGGTGGAGCGCAGGGCCTCCCACCAGCGGACGCTGGCGGACATGCGCTGGAAGGACGCCATCGCCATCGGCCTGTGGCAGGCGCTGGCGCTCATCCCCGGCTCGTCGCGCTCGGGCACCACGCTGACCGGCGGCCTGTCCCTGGGGCTCAAGCGCGAGGACGCGGCGCGCTACTCGTTCCTGCTGTCCATCCCCGCCACCACGCTGGCGGGCATCTTCGAGCTCAAGCACCTGCTCCAGGCCACCGAGCGGCCCTCCGCCCTGTCCCTCTGGGTGGGCACGCTGGTGGCGTTCGGCTCGGGCATGGCCGCCATCTCCTGGCTGTTGAGGTACCTGCGCTCCAACTCCATGCTGGTGTTCGTGGTGTACCGCGTGGCCCTGGGCGTGCTGCTGCTGGTGCTGCTCCAGGCGGGGAAGCTCAAGCCGCTGTCGGGCGTGGAGAACATCGACGTGCCGCGAGAGCCGGGCAAGCAGCAGATAGAGAAGCAGGTCACGGACTAGAAGAGGGACGTGGGTCTTGAGCGTGGAGGCGTTGTTCCAATCGCTGGAGGCGCGGCTGTCGTCACGGCCGGCGCGCGCGGTGGACCTGCCGGGGCAGGTGCTGCGCGAGGCGGCGGTGCTCGTCCCCATCTTCGAGCGGGACGGGGTGCCCCACGTGCTCTTCACGCGCCGCCCGCCCACGCTGCGCACCCACGCGGACCAGTACAGCTTCCCCGGGGGCGGGCGGGACGCGGAGGACGCAACGCCGCTGCACACCGCGCTGCGCGAGACGGAAGAGGAGCTGGGCATCGACCGGCGGCGGGTGCGGGTGCTGGGCATGCTGGACGAGGTGCCCACCATCTCCATGTACCGCGTCAGCCCCTTCGTGGGCGTCATCCCCGGCGACGGCCAGTACCGCCCGAGCGCGGAGGAGGTGGCCTTCATCCTGGAGGTGCCGCTGGCGCACCTGCTGGACCCGGCCATCCTCCGCACCGAGCGCCTGGAAATCATGGGCGCCGAGCGCGAGCTGTACACCTACACCTACGGCTCCCACGTCATCTGGGGCGCCACGGCGCGCATGCTGCGGGACTTGCTCCAGCACGTGACCGAGGTGCCCGAGCTGGGCGCGGCGCTCGGGCCGCGGAACTGAGCACGCCAGGGCCCACTCTGCCCTGACGTGCCCGCGCTGCTGCTACCGGAACACCGCCATGCCCATCAGGTGAGTGTCACCCGTGGTGGGGACGAGGTCCAGGCTGAGGAACCCGTCTCCCACCGTCGTCGTATAGGGGCCGTACTTCCTCCACGCCCCGAGCGTGAGGTTGCCCACGCCACTGGCGACCTCCACGCCCTCCAGCCGCACCCGGAACGAGCGCGCGTTGGACTGATAGTTCTCCATCACCCACAGGTACACCTGGTAGCTGCCATTGGAGACGGGCTGCCCCACTTGCAGGTCCGCCCCCTGCTTCCAGATGGCCGAGTTGAGCATCGCGCTCGTGTCCGCCGTCGTCGCCGGGTTCGGCGTCACCGACGTGGTCGTCAGGTTGGGCGCGTTCACCGTCAGCCCCGCCGCCAGCGCCGCCGAGTAGGACAGCCACGCGTTGCCCTCGATGGTGACCGCGGCACCATTGAAGTTGATGCCGCGCACGAAGCCGCTCGGCTGCGTCCCCGCGCGGTGCACCTCGAGGCCGGAGAGGTTCGCCGCGCCGCCGGAGGTCGTCAGGTCCAGCGTCCCGTCGGTGACGTTCACCGTCCAGGGCCCCAGCCGCCGCCACGTGCCCGCCGCGCCGCTGTTGTAGCTCGCCTGCACCACCGCGCCCTCCAGGAAGATGCTGAAGGTCTCCGCCGCGTTGTCCTCCCACGTGTACAGGTACACCGTGTACGTGCCCGACGGCACCGACTGCAGGCGCACCGCCGCCGTCCCGCTGTAGATGGAGGAGCGAATCATCGCCGCCCGGTTCGCATCCGTCGCCGGGTTGAGCGTCACCGACGGGTTCTCGAACGCCGTCCCCGTGTACGTGTAGTTCGGCGCGTTGCTCCCCTCCCAGCTCTGCCCATCAATCACCGTGGCCGAGCCATTCAGGTTGATGGCGCGGTAGAGCGTGCCCTGCTGGAGCACGTCCCCCGGCAGCGGGAAGCTCCGCGAGGCGTCGTCCAGCACCAGCACCCAGTCGTTGCCGGCCCCGCTGCTCGGCGGGGTGAACTGCCGCGTGCCCGTGTTCGGGTACGTGCCAAGCACCTGGGACGTGGCCACGCGCGGGTCGTACCAGGAGGCGCGCACGGTGCCACCGGCGATGCGGTCCATGTTCACCGTGAAGGGCTGCCCTGCCGCGCTGTAGACGAAGGCATAGCTGCCGTCCGAGCCCCGCGTGGCCTGCACGCGGCTGGTGCCCGAGCCCGCCGCCGAGGCGAGCACGCCCTGGTCGGGAATTCGCACCAGGAACGGCCGTGACTCGATGAGCCGGCGCAGGTGCTTCATCTGCGCCGCGCCCGGCTGGTTGATGGCCTCGTACCAGTAGTTCTGCGGCCCGTTCACCGGCGAGCGGCCCGGCGCGTACATCTGCCACACCGAGTGGTGTCCATACGTATGGCCGAAGGCCCCGGCGAACACGTTCCAGTACGCGAACTTCCGGACCTCGTAGTCGTTGGAGTAGCCGTAGGTCCCCGCGTTGAAGCAGATGGGGTGCTGCTCGTAGAGCGGCTCACCGTCCAGCGTGGGCTTCGTCGGCGTGAGGGCGTAGTCCGCGGAGATGCGGTTCCACACGTCCACGTTCGCGCAGTGCCCGTTCTGCTGCATGTTGAAGTCCAGCCACGCGTCATTGTGGAACCACGTGGAGGACTTCGCGCTGCCCGGCGGGTGGTACGTCATCAGCACCCGGGTGTAGTCCTCCGTGCCGGACACGCCGAGGGCGATGCCCCGCGCCATGGCGCGCCATACCGCCTCGTAGCCGGCGGCGGGGCGGTCTCCGCCGAGCACCCAGATGATGGAGCGGCTCGCGTAGCGGCTGCCGAGGAACCGGCCATACGCCTCCGCGTTGGACGTGTTGATGAGGCCGCTCACCACGTGGCTGCCCCAGGTGGGCAGCATCGCTGTGTAGATGCCGCGCGCCTCGGCCTCGCCGACGACGTAGTCGACGTGGTCCCAGTAGTCGTACTGCGTGGCATCCGCCGGGTCCGCGCCCGGCGTGGTGGCCGGCGTCGCCGGGTTGTTGTTGAGGAACGGCCGGTCACCCTGGGCGTTGGGCGTGTTCACCCCGTCCAGCTCGGCCACGGCCACCGCCTGCACCGCGGTGTAGCCCCGGTCCGCGCGGTTCTGGAGGTACGTCACCACCTCGGTGCGGTTGAGCCGGTGGAACAGCTCCCACGCGGTGTCCGCGAGGTAGAAGAACCCGGTGCCGTCCGCTCGCACCAGGAAGCGCGAGTTGCTGCTCACGCGCAGCTGGGGCAGGGGAGCCAGCGAGGCGGCGGATGTCCCGGTCGGGTCCGGCGCGGGAGCTTCTGGCGCCGGCTCGGGGGTGCACGCTGCCAGCAGCGTGAGAAATGGCAGGGATAGCAGGTGTCTGCGCATGGCGATTCCCTTGGAGTCGTACGGGTTGCGGCACTCGCTGGCAGGGCGGACTTCCCCAGCAGGGCCGAGGGCCGAGTCACAGGATACCCGGTACGACTTGGAATCGCTGCTATTCTAGAAATGCGAGGATATTGCGCCCGTGCCGTCTAGAACTGCAGGTACACGTACGGGCGCGTCTCCACGGCGGACAGGTGACGGATGCCCAGGCCGAGCAGCACCAGCGCCACGGCGCGCACCGGCACGGGCATCCGCACGAAGAGCTCCGAGGACACGGTGTAGAGCTTCAGCGGCACGGCGTGGAAGAGCACCGCCGCCGCCAGCATGGCCCACACCAGGGGGCTGACGTTGGCGATGCCGGGCACTCCCGCCATCATCCGCGCGTAGAACTCTCCCGCGTGCGTCATGTCCGGCGCCCGGAACACGACGCGCGTGAGCACGACGATGATGAAGGTGGCCAGCATGCCCAGCGCCACGCGGGGGATGCCCGGCGACTCGGGCTTGCCCACCGCCCACTCCCAGCAGCGCAGCCCGCACAGCGCCACGCCATGCACCGCGCCCCACACGGCGAAGCGCCAGTCCGCCCCGTGCCACAGGCCGCCCAGCACCATCACCGTCATCAGGTTGAACAGCACGCGCGGCTTCGACACCCGGTTGCCGCCCAGCGGCCGGTACAGGTAGTCCCGCAGCCACGTGGACAGGCTCAGGTGCCACCGGTTCCAGAACTCGGCGATGTTCTTTGCCAGGTACGGCCGGTTGAAGTTCTCCGGGAACTTGAAGCCGAACAGCGCCGCCACCCCCAGCGCGATGTCCGAGTACCCCGAGAAGTCGTAGTAGAGCTCGAAGGTGTAGGCGATGGCCGCGACGATGCACTCGGCCGAGGCGTACTTCTCCGGCGCGGCGAAGACGGGGTCCACGATGCCCGCGCCCAGCACGTCCGCGATGACCAGCTTCTTCACCAGGCCCACCGCGATGCGGAAGAGGGCATGGCCGCCCTGCTCGGGGGTGAGGCTCGGCGTGTCGCGGAAGTGCGCCATCAGCTCCGACGCACGGACGATGGGGCCGCTGACCACGCGCGGGAAGAACATCAGGTACAGCAGGTGCTCCAGGAACGTGTGCTCCGCGCTCGCCTTCCCCCGGTACACGTCCACCGTGTAGCTGATGGCCTGGAAGACGAAGAAGGACAGGCCCACCGGCAAGAGCAGGTTGAAGGGCTCCGGCCGCACCTCGATGCCCAGCGGCGCCAGCAGCGCCAGCACCGTCTGCCGCAGCAGCTCCAGGTACTTGAAGCCCGCCAGCAGGCCCAGGTTGGAGACGATGGACAGCGTGACGAGCGCCTTGCGCGCGCCCTGTGACTGCGCGCGGGCCATGCCCCTCACGCACAGGTGGTCCACCGTGACGCCCGCCAGGAAGATGAGGATGGGGAAGGGCGTGAAGGCGGCGTAGAAGTAGAGGCTCGCCACCAGCAGCGTCAGCAGGCGCGGCCAGTACTGCTTGTGCACCGCCCAGTAGAGGGCGAACACCGCGATGACGAAGGCCAGGTATTGGAGGCTGTGGGACAGCACGTCAGTTGTCCTCCACGCGCGCGGTGGGCTGGCCCTTCTTGTGGACCTCGTAGGCGGCGAGGAAGTCGCGCACGAAGGCCCCCGCCAGCCGCGCGTAGCCCTCGGGCGTCAGGTGGATGCCGTCCGGGTGGCCCAGCGCCGGCTGCGTGCGCTGCCAGCGCAGCATGGCGCGCTCGCCGCCCATGGCCGCGCGAGGAGACCAGTATGCGCAGCCCGCGTCCTTCGCCACCTGCGGCAGCGTGCCCAGCACCGAGGCCAGCGCGGGCGCCTCGCGCCACTGCCCGTTCGCGTCCTGCTGCAGCCGGTCCGTGGGGCCCATCAGCAGGCACTCGGCGTTGGTGGCCTTGCGCAGCCGGGAGATGAGCGCGGCGTAGTCACGGCGCAGCTCCGCCGCGTCCAGGTCCGCCTTGCCGGCCTCGTTGGTGCCGTACCAGAAGACGAGCAGGTCCGGCCGCCGCGAGGTGAGCTGCGTGTCCACCGCCGCCGCGTCCATGTCCCGCAGCGTGAAGGCGGTAGCGCCCGGCAGGCCCAGCGCGTCGAAGACGATGCCCGGCGTGTCGTGCTCCAGCGAGGCGCCGAGCACGGTGACGCCGCTGCCCTCGGGCGCGGACACCTGCACGGTGTGCGCGAGGCCGGTGACGGGGAAGGAGCGGATGCGCACCGTCGGGGCAGTGAGGGGCTCGGGCAGCGGGGCCTCCGGCGGCACGGCCTCGCCGTCCACCTGGAGGTCCGGAGCTCCCGCGCCCGGCATGTCCAGCGTGTACAGGTCCAGGCGGCCCGCGGGCGTCTTCGCGTCCGGGCAGCCCTTGCAGAACTGGATGCGGAGCTTCGCTCCCGGGCCGCCGACGGCGCGGATGCCGGTGAGGCCCCAGAGTCCGCCGGCGGGCGCCTCCAGCGCGTCCTCCACCGTCCACTCGCCGTCCAGCTCGCGGGCCACGCGCGCCGTCTCCAGGTGCGGGGACGGCTTGCCGGCGGCGATGAAGCCCCGGCCCGCGTCGCCGAAGCGCTTCGTCAGCACCTCGCGCACCGCGTCCGAGAAGTAGTGCGAGGCCGTGTGCGACGCGCCGAGCTGGGAGATGCCCACGCGCACGGCGTCGCCCGCCTCGCGGCGGCCCAGCCGGGCGAAGGTCTTCACCAGCGCGACGTCCGCGCCCTGCAGGCCCGGCGGGTCCGCCACGTTCAGCAGCGGCGAGCGGCCCTTCGCGTAGGCGCGCTGGAGCGACAGGTCGAAGAGGTGGCCCAGCAGGTCCGAGCCCTTGGTGCGCGGGTGGACCAGGTCCTCCATCAGCAGGCCCTCCTCCAGCCAGCGCTGCGCGGAGCCCTCGCCGCCCATGGCGGTGAAGGCGTCCCAGAAGGCGCAGCCGGCCGCGCGGGCCTCCTCGCGGAAGATGTCGCCGACTTCCTTGGAGCCCCGGCGCGCAATCACCTCGCCGCTCATGGTGCGCACGCCCGCATCGATGGGGGACATCACGAGGCACGCGGCGTCCGGCACGTTGGTGCGCACGCGGGCCACCAGCTCCTTCATCTGCTGGCGCACCTCGTCCAACGTGGTGCGGTCCCTCGAGTAGAAGAAGGCCTCGTTGCCGCCGACCATGAGGACGACGAGCGACGGCTTGCGCTGGCGCAGCTGCGCGCGGAAGGCGGCGGGCTGGGCGCGCAGGTACACCTCCGCCATGCCGCCGAGCAGGCCCACCGTGTCGTAGACGACGCCGGGCGCGCCCGTCTCCAGCGTCACGCCGTGCAGCTCCACCTTGCCGGACGTGGTGAGCGACAGCGTCTTGGCGCCCTCGGGCAGGGAGACGCGGGCGAAGGCCGCCTCCGACTTGTTCTTGGAGAAGCCGCGCGTCTGGATGCGCTGCACGGGCTTGCCGTCCACGGACAGCTGCACGGAGCCGCTGGCGGGCTGGGCGAGGAAGAAGAGCTCCGCCACGCGCGAGCCCTCCACGTCATAGCGCGTGCTCTGCGAGCCTCCGCCCGAGGTGAAGGCCACGCCCGTCCAGCCCACCCTGTCGCGGGGCCACTTCGTGTCCACGAGCCGCGCAATCTCCCAGCCGTCCGAGCCCCTTCCGGAGCGCGTCCAGCGGCCGGCGCTGGCCGGGCGGGTGATGAAGAGGAAGCCCTTGCCGCCGGTGCCGAAGCGCTCCTGGAGGCGGTCTCTCACCACGTCGGTAATGTGGTCCGACGCGACGAGCGAGTCACCCAGGTGCACGACGCGCACGGGCGTGCGGCGGGTGTCGGCGCGCAGCTCGGCCAGGGCGCGGATGAAGGGGGCGAGCCCGTCCTCCGCGCAGGTGCCGTCGGCGGCCGGCTTGCGGCAGTTGAGCTCGAGGTCGACGTGCTGCGCGCCCATGCGCTCGCGCAGGGCCTCCAGCTCCAGCGCGCGGGCCAGGGTGGGGGCGCTCAGCTCCTCCAGGCCGATGCCGGGCGTGGTGGGCACCGGGGGGAGGGCGGGCACGGTCTCCACCAGGGCGGCGCCGGCGTCCGGCTCTTCCTCCTCGTCCGGGGGGAGGGTGGGGGTGCCGGTCGTGTCCGCGACCATGGTGTCGGACGGCAGGCGCACGGGCTTCTTGCCCGTCAGCGAGGGCGGCGCCACGAGCGCCACCAGCTTCGGGCCGAGGGGGCCCCGCTGGAGGCTCGGCACGGGCCGCAGCGACTCTGGAACCGGGGCAAGCGACAGCCCCAGCGCAATCGCGACGGTGAGGACGAGCGTCAGCCCGGTGGATCTGGCCTTGAGGAAGTCCAACAGCGCGGCATGAGACTGGCTTTTTGGGGGCGGGTCAAAACTCCCGCCGCTCTCGGCTGGCCCGCAGTCTGGGGGGCGGGCAGGGGGGCGTCGGAGCGGAATGGCCCGCTCCGGGACACCTGGCTGGTGGCAGTCCGGATATCCGGGTTACCTGGGGCCGCGCCGGGGCTTCAGGATGGCGGGCGGGGGCGTGGCTGTCGGGCCACGGACGGCGTTGCGCCACATCACCCAGGGGCCCTCGTAGGTGAGCTTGCCGGAGGACAGGGGCAGGTGGTCCTCCGCGGACTCCCAGGCCAGGAGCCCGTCGAGGATGAGGGGTGGGAGCTGAGGCTCCTGGTGTGGAAGTCCGGCGAGCTTCGCCAGCAGCTCGACGTCCGGGATGCCGCCGAAATAGTGCCGGAGATTTCTGACAACCTCGTCCAGCAGGCCTGACGTGTCGAAGGGCTTGCGACGGCGACGGAGCAGCTCGTAGAAGGCGAAAAGGGCCATGTTCGGGTCGAGCCACTTTCCGTAGAGCGCCTCCTCCCAGTAACCGCGGTTGTCCTCCTCAAGGCTCGTCTCCAGCGCGCGCTTGCGGGCAAACTCGTGCTGGACCTCCCACAGCGCCTGCACGAAGCGCAGCGTGGCAGGGTGGAGGTAGCCCTGGACCCTGGAGGGCAGCTTGTCGCGCAGGTGGTGCAGGGGGAGCAGGTACTGGTTGAGCTCCACGCCTTCGCCTGTGCCCTCGGCCAGGGTGACCAGCGTGGCCCGATTGGCAAGCAGGTGCGTGACGACACTGAGCGGAGGCTGCGCACCTTGCTTCCCCTCGTCGTGAACGAGCTGCACCGAGAGGATCTGGGAGCCGGGAGGTGCAGAGAGGGCGCCTTCCCAGAGGCCATCAACGCCGGGGACTCTCCGCATCGAACGCCACTTCAGCGATGCTCTCCGGCCTGTTCGAGTCGCGCGCTTGACTCGAGACCGCTCCGGTCTCACCCCCCAGTTCTTGCCACCCGCGCGCATCGATTGAATGAACGACGACCTTTCTCCTCGGTCTCCTCGGTCTCCTCGGTCTCCTCGGTCTTCGCGACCCGCGCGCGGCGTTCGAACACCTTCAGGTGTTTCTTTACTGTCCGCTCCCGTTCCGACCGCGACGCGAAGCTCCGAGATGCCTTTCTCGAAGAAGGCGAGGACATGGATGACCGACTCGCCGGCCTCCACACCCGAGAGGTCCTGGAGCGGGAGCGCACGAGCGCGCTCCGGTAGCTCCTCCGGGGTGACGATGTGGCCCGCCCCGAGCAGGCTCAGCAGCAGCGCGGTGGTGCGCTCCTCCGGGGGCATGGTCGTCTCCAGGCCCAATGCGCGCAGCGCGCGTGGAGTGCGGTCGTCCTCCTCCAGATTGACGTCCACCTCCATGCCCTTGTCGAGCTTGAGGTCCAGGTCCCGGAGCAGCTTCCCTCTCCGGGAGAGGATCACCTTGTAGTCGCCCGGAGGAACCTCTCTGCGCAGGGAGCGCTTCGGCAGGCCCTTGGGGGCTTCGATGTGGAAGGGGCGCGTCATGTCCCGGGCGAGCGTCACCTCGATGTGGACGTCCGAGGCCCCCCGGATGTTGAGGGCCGCTTCGGGCCCCCGGATGCTCGTGGGTCGGCCCGGCGAGGAGAGGGGCTCCAGGATGCTTGGGGGTTTCTGCTTCTCGAACACCACCTCGCAGGCGTCATACGCGTCGACGGGGCTCCCCTCCTCGGGCGTCTGCCGCTTCACGACCGCCTTGGGGTGCTCCACCTCGATGACGTACTCGCCCGGGGCCACCGGGAACTTCGCCTCCGGACCCGTGAAGCTGCGCTCCTCCAGCACGAGGCGCTGGTCACCCCGCTCCTCACGGATGAGCGCGGTGAACGTGTCCTGCTCGCTCGCATTGAGGACCCGGACGCGGCAGTCGCTCTTGGGCACCGGCTTCAGCTCGATGATGAGCCCGTCGCCGGAGCCCTCGATGCGGATGTCCGCGTCCTGGTTGGGCATCTTCGCGCGCACGTACCTGCGCAGCAGGTCGAACGTCACGTACATCCCCTTGCCCACCCAGCCCTTCGCCCGCCCCTTCCCGCTCAGCCCTTCGACGAGGTGCCGCGCGAAGCCGCTGTCCACGCTCGCCACCGACTGCGGCGCAGTGGAGTACAGGGTGAAGAGCGTCCCGATGCCGAGCATCGAGGGCTCGAACTTCACCCCCAGCTTCGTGGGCTCGATGTCGTCCTCGGAGATGAGGTTCCGGCACGCGTCGATGAAGTAGTAGTGGTCCCCCGGCCCGAAGGACATCTGCAGCTTCTCCTGCAGCTCCCTCAGGCGGATGCACGAGCCTCCGGAGTCACCCGGGTTCGTGTAGTCGGAAGTCACGAGGATGTCCGACGGCTTCTGTCCCGGGCTCTCCTTGAAGGAGAAGCCGTGCCCGGAGAAGAAGACGTAGAGCTCCTGCGTCTGGTCCCTCCCCGCGTCCGCCAGCGCCTTCGCCTCGCGGGCGATGTCCGTCCTCAGCGTGCCGGTGGTGCGCCCCGGCCGGCCCTCCGCCGCGCAGTAGCGGATGTGCTCCGCGGGCACGCCCTTCTTCTCCTTCAGCCAGGAGATGAAGCCCTCCGCCGCCTGGTGCGTGCCCTCCAGCCGGGGCGAGATGCCCTCGGCGGCGGGGTACTCCTCGATGGCGATGACGAGCGCGCGGATGGGCACGGGCATTCGAGTCCTCACTGCGGCGCGTGGGCCTGCAGGAACGCGCCGAGCTCCGAGGCCGCGACGGCGGTGTTGCGCACGGCGAAGCTCCCCCGGAAGTGGACGCCCACCACCCTCGCACTCTTGAGAGATACGAGCGGCGAGCCGGAGTTGCCACCCAGCGTCGAGCAGTCATGGTGCAGCGTTGCGCCCGCCGTCTTCATCACCTCGCCCGGCGCCACCCGCTTCACCCCGAGCTTCCCCTCGAAGGCCGCCGTCACGAAGGAGGGATTCCGCTCGGCATCCGGGAAGGGGTAGCCGATGACGGCCACGTCCGCGCCCCGCCCGACGGCTTCCGTCTCCAGCTCCAGCGGCGTGCGCGCGGCGGACAGTTGCGCGGTGTCCACCTCCAGGAGCGCCAGGTCCAGGTCCGGGTGCTCGGCCACCTCGCGGACGATGTCCACGGGGCCCTCGGCGTCCACCTGCCCGTACTCCTGGCCGAAGTTCACCCGCGCCATGCCCCGCTCCAGCTTCCCCGTCCCCGAGGACAGCTCCTCCAGCACGTGCCGGTTGGTGACGAGCAGGTGCGGGCGCACCAGAAAGCCCGTGCCCACGCTGCGCTGCTTGCCTTGCGGCCCCATCAGCTCGATGCGACCCACCGAGGGGAGCAGCGGCTTCACGGCCGCCCGGAACCCCTCCCAGTCCGGGAAGGAGGCCCCCACCTCCGGTGACAGCGGCGGGAGCTGGCCGCCCTTCGACAGCAGCGACGGACGGAAGACGCGGATGGCCTGCTCCAGCGCGGCCATCTGCATGGGCGTGGGCAGCTCACCGTTCTGCAGCGCGCTCAGCGCGTCGCGCACCAGCCCCTCCTGCGCGGTGGGGCCGATGATGGCACGCAGGCGGCCGATGACCTGCTCCGCCGTGGCCTTCTGGAAGGCGCGTGCCGCCCGCGCCCGCAACTGCTCCACCTCTTCGGCTGTCGTGCTCATGGCCGTGTCCGCTCAGCGCAGCTCGTGCTCGTACAGCTTCGAGCCATCCGCGGCGTGCACCGTCTCCAGGATGGAGTCCTGACCCAGCTGGATGCTCACGTACCCGTGGGGCCCGTAGCGGTTCTCGTGTCCCGGCAGGAAGGCATTGGGCCCGTCCAGGAAGAGCGCGCCGGGCACGCCATCGTTCGCGTCGAGCTGGTGCCACTGCGAGCCGTCCGCGTTCTTCTTCACCACCGGCGTGTGGCCCACCGTCTCCCGGAAGTAGGGGAAGCCCGAGTGGCCGATGCACCGCCCGTACATCGCCCATGCCGGGTGCTTCGCATGCAGCACGCAGCGGTGCTCGTGGCCCCAGTACCAGGCGAAGACCTGCTTCGAGGTCAGCAGATGCTGCACCTTCGCGAGCAGCTTGGGGCCCTGGCCCTCGAAGATGGAGAAGGGCTGGTGGTGCGAGGTGAGGATGACCTTCTGGCCCTTCTCCTTCGCGCGCTTCATCAGCCTGTCCAGCCACGCCACCTGGTCGCCGAAGAGGTCGTGCTCGGCGTAGCCCGTGTCCAGCCCCACCAGCAGCCAGCGGTCGTTCTCCAGCGCGAAGTAGCTGGCGAACTGGTCCAGCGCCGGGAGCGTGTTCCGGAAGTACGCGTAGCCCCCTGAGTACATCTCGTGGTTCGAGTTGGAGGCGCGGCGGATGGCTCCGGGCACCTGCGGGAAGAAGCGCAGGAAGCGCTCCTTCACCTCCGTCTCCGTGCCCGCGTAGTAGACGTCTCCCAGGTGGAGGATGACCTGGGGCTTCGCGCGCTGGATGCTGTCCGCGCAGATGGGGGCGCCATAGAGCCCGGTGCCCCAGTCGGACAGCATGGCGATGCTCGCGCCGGACGGCATCGGGAGCGGGTCCGGGTGCGCCGACAGCCAGTCGTGCTTCTTCAGCTTGCGCCACCAGGAGAAGAAGCTGCCCGCCCAGCCCAGCCAGTCCTTCTCGTCGAACTTCGCCTCGTAGCCGCCGGCCTTCGTGGGCTCCACCTTGCCCTGCGTGGCGGCCTGCTCGGCCAGGAAGGACTGGAACAGCGCCGCGGGGCGGTGGTTGGGGGCCACCATGACCCCGGGCTCCCGCTGGTCGTCCTCCAGGATGGTGAGCGCCGCCTCCAGGCCGGCCTGGAGCCGGGCCCTCTCCGCGGGGTCCAGGGCCGCGAGCTCCGCGGGGACGGTCTCCGCGACCGACTCCTTGCCCAGCATCCTGCTGACGTTGGAGAACGAAACAACGACAGACGACGGGTTGACGCGGTCCATGTCTTCTCCCCCCCAGGGTAGGCCACCGATTCTACCTCCCCCAGGGGCCGAAACGGTATGGTGCGCCGCCATGGCCCTCTACCCCGTCATCATGGCCGGTGGCTCCGGCACCCGCTTCTGGCCGCTGTCGCGTCAGGCGCGGCCCAAGCAGTTCCTGCCGCTCGCCTCCAAGCAGCCGCTCATCACCGACACCGCCGCGCGCCTCAAGGGGCTCGCCTCCGTGAAGGACACCTTCATCGTCTGCGGCCCGCTGCACGCGAAGGCCGCGGCGAAGCTGGTGAAGGGGCTGCCCAAGGCGAACCTCCTGGTGGAGCCCGTGGCCCGCAACACCGCGCCCGCCGTCGCCCTGGCCGCGGTGCAGGTGGCCGCGCGCAACCCGAAGGGCGTCATGGTGGTGCTGCCCTCGGACCACCACGTCGCGGACGTGCCCGGCTTCAAGCGCACGCTGGCCGAGGCCGCGCAGCTCGCCGAGGCGGGCCACATCGTCACGCTGGGCATCAAGCCCGCGCACCCGGAGACGGGCTACGGCTACATCCAGGTGGGTGAGCCCCTGGAGGGCGGCGGCCGCAAGGTGCAGGCCTTCAAGGAGAAGCCGGACCTCGAGACGGCGCGTGGCTACGTGTCCTCCGGGGACTACCTGTGGAATGGCGGCATCTTCGTCTTCCGCGCGGACGTCATCCTGGAGGCCTTCGCCAGGCACATGCCGGAGATGCAGAAGGGGCTGGACGCCCTGCGCAAGGCCGCGGGCAAGCGCACCTTCGCGGCCGTGCTGAAGAAGGTGTTCCCCAAGCTGCCCTCCATCTCCATCGACTATGGCGTCATGGAGAAGGCGTCCAACATCGCCGTGCTGCCCGGGGACTTCGGCTGGTCGGACGTGGGCTCCTTCGCCGCCATTCCCGAGGTGCGCCCCGCGGATGCCAACGGCAACGTCGTGTCCGGCGACTCCGCGGTGGTGGTGGACTGCAAGAACTGCGTGGTGCTGGCCGACAAGCGCCCGCTGGCCGTGGTGGGCCTCACCGACGTGGTGGTGGTCGACTCCGGCGACGCCGTCCTCGTGGTGCCCAAGGACAAGAGCCAGGACGTGCGCAAGGTTGTCGAGGCGCTCAAGGCTCGCAAGCTGACGAAGTTCCTGTAGTGCCCCGGGGCGCGGGGCCGCTCGCGGTGAGCGGCCCTGCACCTCACGGAAGCGGAGTCGCATCGCTGACGGGGAGCGCGGCCGGAGGAGGGGTCGGCGCGTCAGCTCCGGCGGGCGGGCCCGACGTGACGTGGAGGATGACCGGCGCCGCCGGGCCTTCGCCCAGCACCGTGACGGTCCTCCACATCGGCACCGCCACGTACCCCAGGGTCAGCGTGCCCCCGGCGGTGAGCGACAGCTCCTGCACGTCATGGGGCTCCCAGCCCAGGCCCATCGCAGCCAGGGTGCGCGTGGGGCCCGTCGCCGTGCCCCAGGTGGACAGCAGCTCGGTGGTGAGCTTCGCCAGGGCCTGGACCTGCTCGCCACGCGTCAGCTGCCGGAAGCGCTCCTGGTACGCGGGCGAGGCGGTGATGAGGCTCACCAGCCCCTCGGGGAGCTGCGACAGCGCGAGGAGGGTGTCCCCCGGCTTCGTGAGGAGCTGCCCCAGCGCGAGCACCAGCTCGATGGGCGTGGCCTGCTCCGGCGCGGTGGTGCTCGTGCCGGTGGCTCGAGGCACGGCCAGTGCCGGAGTGCCCCTTCCGGAGGTCTCGAGCTCCGCCGACGCGGTGGTGCTCTTGCTCGTGGCCGGCGTGGTGCCCTTGCCGGCCGTGAGCTCCGCCAGCACGGGGCTCCCGTCGTGGAGTCGCAGGGCCCCATCCACGGCCCGCCAGCCGCTGGCCGTCTCCTCGTAGAAGGCGCCGACCTCGAAGGGGCCCGCGCGGAAGGCGCCCTCACGCCACTGCACCTCGCCCGCGCGCTGGCGCGTCTCGCCCGTGAGGGCCCGTGCGAGGTAGCCATCCGGACGCACCACGGCCAGGGACTCGAAGCGCTTCAGCCGCGCCAGCAGCTCCGAGCGCGGCACCGCCACCTTGCCCTCCAGCACCTCACGCAGCAGCCGCGAGAGGACGCGCCGGGGAGCGAAGCCCGTCGTCGTGACGGGCTGCTCCAGCAACGCGTCGAACAGCGTTGCCGCATCCGCCGGGGTGAGCGCAGTGGAGACCTTCGGGATGCTCGCGAGCCCGGCGCGTGGCAGCAGCTCCGCGAAGGCGTCCGGACGCAGCAGTCGCGCCTTCATCGCGTGCGCGGCGGTGGCGGTCCGCTCGGCGGCTGCTCCTTCCGCCCGTGCCCCGGCCTCGGGCGCCGGCACGAAGGACGGAGGCGAGGCGGAGCGGTAGCGCAGCGAGCCGGTATCCAGCTCGCTCAGCGGCATGTCCTTGAGCGTCGCGCAGCCTCCGAGGGCCAGCGCGAGCCCGACGGCGACGAGGGAGAATGGACCGCTGTGCTTGTGGTTGCTACAGCCGTGGCGGCCGGGATGATGGACGGGCATGGAGGGCCTCCTGCTCCACATCGGAGTAGCAGGCAGGGGTGACAGCCCTGGCGAGCGCCCCCTTGTCGCCGGATGTGCGCGGGAGAATCTTCGTGTCCCGGGCTGGAAGAATTACGGGTGCGCGCTGACCCGGTTTCGGGCGTTCTCGCTCCATCGGGAGGTTGTGCTGTCCACTCGTGGACGAAGGGGCCATGCACGAAGGTTGCAGAGCCGACGCCGCCCGCCCCGCTTCCGGGGCGCTCGAGGGTGGTGACTTCCATGGCATGCACGCACTGCGCGGTGACCCACCCGGTCGGGACTGCCTGCCCGGCCGTCCACTCCGTCCCCGCGGCTTCCTCCGACGTCGCGCTGGAGGGGCAGCGGCACGGGCCGCTCGTCCTGAAGCGCCGGCTGGGAGCGGGGGCGCTGGGCACGGTGTACCTGGCCGAGCATCTGCCCAGCGCGCACCGCTTCGCCGTCAAGGTGCTGCACCCGCACCTGGCCGCGCGGCCGGAGATGCGCACCCGCTTCTACAAGGAGGCGCGCGCGCTGCGGGAGCTGACCCACCGCCACGTGGCCCGCGTGCTCGACGCGCGTCCCGGCCCCGGGGGCCTGCCGTGCCTCCTGATGGAGTACGCCAACGGCGAGCCCCTCTCGCGCCTGCCCATGCCGCTGGCGCCGGTGGAGGCGGTGGAGCTGCTCGGCCAGGCGCTGTCCGCCGTGGAGGCCGCGCACGCGCGGGGCCTGCTGCACTGTGACTTGTCCGCGGACAACCTCGTCCTCACCCGTGACAGGCACGGCGAGCGGCGGGTGAAGGTGCTCGACTTCGGCGCCAGCGCCGTCCTGTCCGCCAGCCTCTCCGAGGAGGAGCGGGCGTGCGGCATGGTGGTGGGCTCGCCCGCCTTCATCGCGCCGGAGCAGTGGTCGGGCGAGGCCGTGGATGGCCGCGCGGACCTGTATGCGCTGGGCGTGGTGGGCTACCTGCTCGTCACCGGGCGCCTGCCCTTCGGCTTCGGCCGCGTGGGCGACCTGACGCCGCCGGAGCCGCACGTCCTCAACCCGGGCGTGCCGCCGGGCCTGTCCGCCGTGCTGCTGCGCGCCCTGGCCCAGCGCCCCGACGAGCGCTTCGCGGATGCCCGGACGTTCCGCCTGGCGCTGATGGACTGCCTGGCGCCCTTCTCGCAGACGGCGGTGGCGTCCTCGCCGCTCGTCGACGAGCACGAGCCGCTGCCGGACATCGAAATCGTGGTGGACGCGCTGGTGGACGTGCCCGGCCCCGCGTCCGAGCCCGCCGCGCGCGCGACAGCCTCGAAGGGCTACCCGGGCGTTCCGTGGGACATCCTTCCGCAGCCCATCGCCCTGGTGCCGGGCAATGGCGTGCGCATCCTCGGGGGCCACGCGGGCCACTCCATCACCAGCATCTTCGGCCATGCCATGCCGGCGGACGGCGCCACGCCGCTGCACCTGGCGCTCCGCGAGGCGGCCCATGGCGACGCGCGCACCGTCTCCGTGGTGGAGGTCTCCGCGCCGTGCGCCGCCGCGCCCGCGGGCCTGGAGGTCCGCCTGGGCCTGGGGGCCTCGCAAGGCCTGGTGCCCGTGAAGGCCGGTGACGTGACGACGGAGGGCTTCTTCGCCGCCTGGGAAGGGCCGCTGCCGCCGCTCGCCGCGCGGCTGCCGGCGCAGCTGTCCTTCGGGGGCCGGACGGTGGCGTGCGAGTGCGACGTCGTCCGTCACGTCACGCGGGACGAGGCGCGCATCTGGAACGTGGCCGCCGGCGTCTTCGTGCAGTTCGACAGCCCCGAGGAGCCGCTGCGCCAGCTGCTGGCCCAGGCGCTGTGGACGGGGACGGCGCCGCGCGCACCGGGCGGAGAGCCCCGGCCGGACGCCGAGCTCGCGCGCCTGCTGTCGCGGGCCGCCATGGTGGCGAAGGACCCGTACACCCTGCTGGGTGCGCAGCCGGGCGTGGACTTCGACGAGGTGCGCCGCCGCGCCAGTGCCGCGCTGCGCCGGCTGGACGGCTTCCGCCAGCGGACGCTGCCCACCGAGCAGCGCCGCGCGCTGGACACGCTGCGCCAGCGCGTGGAGGCCGCACGGCGCACCCTGGGCGAGCCGCTCAACCGCGCCGGCTTCGACGCCGTCCGGGGCAACCTCGCCGGGCTCTCGCGCTGCGTGGAGGCGGGCCTCACGGACGAGGCCATCGAGCCGCTGCGCCGCGCCTTCCTCAACGCCCGGCCCGAGGCGGAGGCCCGCGCGCGCACCCTCTTCACCCAGGGCCATGCGCTGGAGGTGCAGCGGGCCCTGCGCGGTGCACTGACTCGCTACGCCGAGGCGCTCGCGTTGGATCCGCTCAACGTGTCCTGGCTGCGCCACTACCAGGCGCTGCGCCAGGAGTCGTGGGGTGTGGCCCCGGAGACCCGGCCCCAGCCCTCGAGTGCCATGCTCTGAGCGGGAAAGCTCCCGCGTCGGGCAAAGCGTTTCCCTCTCTGTACCCCCGCGGTTCGCCTTTCCTGGCAAGACCCGGGCCAGATGCCCTGGCGTACGAATTGCTCCTACAGCCCGGTGACATGAAACGACTTGCCCTGCTTGCTGGACTGATGCTGCTGATGGGCGCGTGTGGTGATGCGTCCACCGACCCTCCAATTCCAGACACTCCGTCTGAGGACGCCGGCCCTGACCAACGGCCGGACCCCACTGATGCGGGCACGCCCGACTCCGGGGTACCCGACGCTGGCGCCCCGGACTCCGGGACGCCCGATGCGGGGCCGCCGGACTCCGGCACGCCCGACGCGGGGCCTCCGGACTCCGGCACGCCGGATGGGGGACCGACGACGCCGCCGCCGACGTGGCCCGCGCTCCAGACGTCGCTGCCCGAGTACCACCTCACGGTGTCCCCGGAGCACCTGAAGGCGCTGAACGACAACATCGACAACCGGGACTACCAGGTGCCGGCGACCTTCACCGCGGCGGGGCGCGACTACTCGGTGGACGTGCGCTACCGGGGCCGGTCGACGCGCTACGAGACGAAGAAGCCCTGGCAGGTGCGCTTCGACAAGGCGGACCGCTTCCAGGGGGTGAAGCGCATCGAGCTGCTCGCGGCGTACAAGGACGGCGGCTACCTCACGGAGAAGCTCTGGTACGACACGGCGGCCAGCGTGGGGCTGGAGGTGCCCCGGACGCGCTACGTGAATCTGTACCTCAATGGACAGTACTCGGGCGTCTACGTGGAGCTGGAGTCCATCACCAAGGACTTCCTGGAGTCGCACGCCCTGGATGACGACGGCGACATCTACCGCTGCGGCATGCACGACTGCGAGCTGCGGCAGCCGCCATACCAGCCGTACATGGAGAAGTGGGAGAAGCAGACGAACGAGAAGGAGCCGTGGGACCGGCTGTGGACGTTCCTGGACGGACTCAACCGCACGTCGCCGGACCAGTTCGAGGCGTTCCTGAAGAAGAACCTGGAGCTGGAGGACTACCTCACCTGGATGGTGCTGGACTCGTTCATCGTCAATCACACGCACCAGGACGCGCGCAGCTACCTCATCTACAGCCGGGAGACGGGCAGGTGGACGTTCGTCCCCTGGGATTTGAACAACGCGCTGAGCCTCTACAACCGCACGAACCCCAACCCCATCCAGGGCGTGAAGAAGGACTACCCGCACCCGGGTTTCAGCGGGTACGACCCCAAGGTCTACGAGCTGTACGTCCACCGCCGGGATGACCTGGGCTACAAGGACATGCGGCCCACGTGGAGCACGCTGACCACGCGCATCCTGGACGACCCGAAGCTGCGGACCCGGTACATCGCGCGGATGCGGGAGCTGCTGGAGACGCGGCTCACGGAGGAGGAGCTGGGGGCGCGCATCGACAAGATGCATGCGCTGCTGAAGCCCTTCATCCTGCCCCAGGAGGGTGCGGACAAGCCGCTGGACGAGACGGTGAGCGTCCCGCATGCGAGGGAGAGCGCGAAGTACCTGCGCCGCTTCGTGAAGGAGCGCCGGGCGTGGCTGCTGGCGCACCTGGATGACCTGGAGAAGCACGGGGAGGGCGCCATCGTCATCGACCGGGTGGGGCGGACGGAGTCGGGTGGCTTCTGGGTGCAGCTCTACAACCGGGGCAGTGCGCCGGTGGAGCTGGGAGGGCTGCGGCTGTCGGCGGATACGCGGGTGCCGTTTGCTCCGCAGCTGCCGGCGCGGACGCTGGCGCCGGGGGAGCATGCGACGTTCGACCTGGCGCTGGACCCGGCGCGGACGGAGGTGGGCCTGTTCGACGCGGCGGGGATGAAGGCCCTGGACATGCTGTGGTTCGCCCCGCTGGCACACGGAGAGGCGTACGGCCGCGAGCCCCGGGGGGCGGAGTCGTTCAAAGGCCAGCCCGGGAAGTGAAGTGAAGTGAAGGCAGGGTAGGGGGCGGGGCCCATGGCGCGAATGCCGTGGGCCCCGTTTCCTTTAGCGGGAAGCTTCGAACGCGAACTCGTCGCCTATGGGAAGGTGATATCGCTGATGGTGACGGTGCGAGCCCCGCTCGCATCCCAGAGCCGCAGCACGAAGGTTCCCGCCATCGCGTCCGCTGGCGCTTCTGCTTCCACGAAGACGCTTCCGCCGAGCGCTCCAAGAGCAATGGGCTCAGCTGGCCAGAGCGCGACGACCCTCAGCTCGGCCCCTTTCCTTCCTTGGAGCGTCAGCGTCGCGCTCTCCGCTCTCCAGGGTGGCGCGTCCTCCGGAACGTCCAAGAACACCTCCACGGCCACGCGCAGAGCAGAGCGGTATGCAGTGATTCTCGACACAGTGAAAGCGTTCGTGGCGGCTTGGGCGACGTTCTTCGTGCTGGCGCGGGTTGCGACCCCGCCTCTATCCATGAGCCCGGACGCACGCAGCCCAATGATTCCCCCCGGTCCGGTCCGCTCGTTGCGGAGCCGTTCGTTGTCCGCGCGGCACTGCTGGAGTGCAGCCTCCTTCTCCTTCAACTCCCTCTGACATGACTCCACCGTGCGCTTCTCACGGTGTAGCTCCACATACGGAGTCGCCTGCACAGCGTGCACCACCAGGACCAATGCAGCACCGGCCGGTGCATCATTGCCCTTGAAGCGCAACGTCAGCTTCAGCTTCTCCCCAGGCACCAGTTTTTCCGAGGGCACCAGCTTCACGGTGCTCTCGCTGACGTGCGCCTTGGCGAACTTCTCCCGGCCCTCCAGCGTCAGTGATTCATGCAGAAAGTCCGTATCGAAGCTGAGGGTGGTGGCCTGCCCTGCGCTGACGCAGACCGTCGGGAGTTCGTCCGAGGGTACCGCTGGTAGCTCGATGTGCTGAACGCCTGTCTGGCAAGGAGCAGCAATCGGCTGTGCAACGGCGGGCCCATCCAAGAGCATGAGCGCAAGCAGGACGAAGGATGGGGCGGCGAACACGGAGAGCAGACCTCACGGGATGGAGCCCAACGCAGGGACTCAATGCGTAGTCTCTACCACGCCACGACCCATGTAGGTGTCCGCGCTCCTCCTACCCGCTCGCCCGGACGGCCCTACTGGAACTTACGAACCGCTCTCACGGTGACGCTGCTGAAGACCTTGGCGGTGCCAGGGCCGCCGTCGGCCTCACGAATGAGCCCGCGCCCGCCTTCTTCGTCCTCCAACTCGAAGCAGACCGGGAAGGTCTTGCCATCGGGCGTCTTCGCCTGCGTGAGTCGCCCGAACACGCGAGCTCCGAAGATCAGACGCCCCGACAGCGCCGCTGCGCCCGGCATGTCCTTGAACTGGCCACCGGAGATGTAGACCGTGGTCGGGCCTTCGCTCACCTCCATGTAGTGGGGGTTGACCCGCCGGACGAATACCCCGACGTGCTCCTCTCCGGGGGTGATGTTCCACTTCTCCATGGCCTCCACGGCGCCTTCGGGACACGCCTCTGGGGGAGGATCTGGACGCACTTGGGCACCTGGACACCCAGTCAGCAAGGTGCAGGTCGTCGCCACTCCGACCGCCTTTCGCGCGGCGCGGAGGGGGGTGGAAGGCAGAGTCGTAGGCGTCTTCACGGGAGCTGAATCCTCGGAGAGCATCGCGGGGGATGCGAGGGTCGTTGGGGTGAATGCGGCCTCGGGTGAGGCTGCGACGGCGTTAGCTTCCGGCGGCATCCAGGGCGGCGCCACTTCCTGGCCCAGCCCTGGCTGCACTGGCCGTGTCGAAGCGTGAGGCGCCATCGAGGGAAGTGCGTCCGGCCGGTTCGTGCTCCACCACGAAGCAAGGACGACGAGGCCTGCCACCAGCGCGAAGGCCGTGGTCATCCCCAACACTGGACGGCGAACGCGCGCCCAAGTCCAGAGGGTCTTCGTGTGCCGCACAGGCACTGTGTTCATGCGCGCGAAGACCTCTTCGGACGGAGGCGCATCCGTCGAGTCCTTCTTAGCCGAAGCTGCGTCTTCTTCAGCCTCGCGCGCTTCAACGGTGAGGCGGGTTCGCTCATCATCCCGCTTGCGCTCCTGCATCTCTTCGTCCGTCACCGGGGCGGGTCCGCTTTCAGGCAGACCCAGAGGAACCTTCCATTCGCGCGACGTTCTCTCTTTGTTGGCTTCCCAGAGGGACTTGTAGAGAGTCTCCGCACTGTCGAAGCGGTCCTCGGGGCGCTTCGCCAGGAGCCGCATGCTGATGGCGCTCAGACTCTTCGGCGCCTTGGGATTCACCCGGTGCGGGGCGCGCGGCATGCGCAGGGTGATGGCCGCCAGCAACCTCTCCGGCGACAGCTCCGGGTTGAACGGATACCCGTCGGCGAGCGCCTGATACATCAGAACGCCGAGCGCGTAGAGATCGGCGGACGGGCCTCCCCGGAATCTCGCGTCTTCGCCATTCAGGCGTGCGTGTTCGAAGGCTTCAGGCGGAACCACGGAGAGGTTCACAGGGGGAATTCCCTGCGTGAGCGTGCGAGCACCAGGAAGCGAGGCACTGCCGAAGTCCAACAGGACCGGCCTGCCATCGTCCCTCCGGATGAGGACGTTTTGCGCGTTCAGGTCACGGTGCTGAATACCCGCCTTGTGCAAGTCCGCCAGCGTTCGCACCAGAGGGAGCATCACGTCCACGAGCTGAGCGGCGCTCGGATGAGTCTCGTACCTCCAGTCAGTGAAGCTCAGGCCGTCTACGTACTCCATGACGACGAACAAGAACCCCGATTCCGGATTCGGCCAACGGCCAACCTGGAACACGCGAGGGATGTTCGGATGCGGAGAGCGGCCCATCATCGCCGTAGCCTCGCGCATGCACCATCCGTCCACGTCTTCTTCGCCTGGCAGTTTTTCGCCGGGCAACCGCACCGCCATTTTCAGCGCATAGACCTTGCCCTCGCTCTCGACCTTGAAGACGCGGCCGAGCCCTCCGGCGCCGAGCACTTCGAGGAGCTTCCAGGGGCCAACGAAGTCGCCCGGAGCGAGCCGGTCGGGATGCGGGATGTCGATGCTCATACGGCGGCGCCCTGCATGGGTTGGGACGAAGGAAGGTGACTTGCTGAGTCTCTTCTTAGCAGAGTCGGAGGGGCACGGCTTCACAGCCCGCGACGGCCGCCCGGCCGCGTGGTGCCGCTCTGACGTGGGCCCGGGGCTTTGGTGTCGGCCGAAGTCCGACGGACCTCCGTCGGGCTTGGCCAACCGCCGATTCTCGCGGTCTGGCGCAGCTCGCCCCAGGCGGGCGCTCGTCCCAAAGCCACGGTCCTACATAGAATCGGAATTTTCTAACCCCCTTCAGGGAAGTTGGGTAAGGGCCTGACGGGTTACGTCATGGGGGGCCATGGCGTGGCAGCCAAAGCACTGGACGGCACAGCAGCTTGAGGAGCGGCGGCTTGCGGCCGGACGACTCCTGCGACGGGGGCACCTGTCGCAGGCGGAGGTGGCGCGCCGTGTGGGTGTCAGCGAGTCCTCCGTCAGCCGCTGGGCGCGGCGACTGCATGAGGCAGGCGGCAGTACACGCGGGTTGAAGGCGAGGCCGCGCACGGGCCGGCCGTCGAAGTTGAGCTCGGGAGAATGGCGGCAGGTGGCGGGGCTGGTACGGGCAGGGGCGCGCACCTACGGTTTCCCTACCGAGCGCTGGATGCTCACGCGAGTGGCGCACCTCATCCACCGCACGTTCAGAGTGCGCTACCACCCCAATTACCTGGCCGAGCGCCTTCATCGACTGGGTTTGAGTCCGCAGCAGCCCCGCACGCGGGCCAAGGAGCGTGACGATGCGTTGGTGGAGGCCTGGCTGAAGCGCGACTGGCCCCGCATCAAAAGGGGGCTCGAAGAAGCGGGCGGGCCATTGCCTTCGTGGACGAGACGGGTAGTTCGTTTCGGGCCCGCGTAGCGTCTGCCTGGGCGCCCGTCGGGCATCCGCCCACCTTGCGCCGTCGTGACAAGTGGCGCGAAGTCTCCAGCATCGTCGCCCTCGTTGCTCCGTACGGCCACAAACCGGCGCGCCTGTATTCGCGCCACCGGGAGGGAAGCTTCACCAGCCAGGACATCATCGCTGCCCTGCGCTACTTCCGCAGGAAGGTAGGCCGTCCTCTCACCATCGTGTGGGACGGCCTCAACCAGCACCACAGCGCCGAGACGCTCGACTTCGTCGCCCGCAACCCCGAGGACTTCCGCCTTGATCGGCTGCTAGGCTATGCGCCAGACCTCAATCATGAGGAGGGCTGCAACAGCGTGGTGAAGGCCGAACTGCGCAATGCCACGCCCAACCCTGTCGCCGAGCTGCGCGCCCAGGCACGCGCTTCATTCGTACGCCTGGGCCACCGCCACGACGTTCTCGCTGCCTTCTTCCTTCACGCTGGCCTGCGCCTTACCGGACTTCCCTTAAGCAGGTTAGGGGGAACATTGCGATGCAATCTGGTCTACAGCTTCCCTCCCGCCAACAAGTCGCAGATTACACAATCTCGGCTCACTCGCTGTAGGGCTGGTCACCTTCAACGTAAACGTGTAATCACCGGGGGGCAAAGGGATGACTGCTCCTCGTGTTTGCACTGTAGCAAACTCCTTGGATACGCGCTCAAACAGGCTATCGAGATCCGCAGCAGATGGGTTTGCAAAGAATCGACCTCCACCAGTGGCGGCGAGTTGTTTGAGCTCGGCGCTATTGATTGCCTCACCAAATCCTAGGACGTGCACTGACAAACTGGGGTGGTTTCCCAGTTTTTGCAAGACATTCTCCATCGTGACAGGCGTGGTCCCAATCTTCCGGAAATCGGCACCGCTAGATGTTTCCCCATGCTGATCGATGCTTGAATTGTCAAAGTAGCTATAATTATCAGCACCATCTGAGAAGACAATCATCATGTGTCGGTCTCGAATGTCGCTAGCAACGCCTGTGTCTCGCGCTTGCTTAAGCCGGTCTGCCATAACGCCTACAGCCCCAAGAAGCCGAGTGAAGTTCCCCTGTTCTGGCTTTGCAATGGAGTTGATGTCGTTGGGTCTCCACGCGCCTTCTTGAATGTATACGGCATTGTTAAACCATGAAGCTTGGAAAGAGAAGGAGCCGGGTCGATTTCTCCAGAGGCTAACCCCGTTCTCAATGAGCTTCGTTGCAGCTGACTTCATCGGAGTGAAAGCATCATTGTCCTTGAAATTCCCATGCTGGAGCATGGAAAAGCTCGCATCTAACACAAGGCCGATATGAAGACTGGATGCCAATTTCTCCGAACTCTGATCGGGAATGAATTCATTGTCGACAGGCTTGTTGTCCAGAGCCAAATCAATTATGTATTCGTTCGGCTCAAGAGGGATGGCCTCGCTAGCGGCTTGCGACACATCCGCCTCGCGCACCAAAAACTGGACAGCAATCTCTGTTGTTCCATCTCCGGGGCGATAGAGCGCAGAGGGTGGACTCACGAGTTCAATCGACAAGACTCGGTTCTTGCGCGGATCTTCGTCCTCTTTGCAGGCAGTAGCCCCTGCAGTTGCGAGGGCAAGGATGAGAACTACCACAGGCTCGGGTACGCGCCTGTGAGCTGAAGTACGAAATTTATGAGGCATGTCCCCCCCCTACTTGGGTCCGGATTGCACAGTATCACACGTAGTAGATGTGTGCGAGAGGATGCCCTGTGCTGAATGAGGGCCAACCCCAGCCTCCAGCGAAAGACGTCCTCATGCGCCACGCGCTCGAGCTGGCCTTCCGCTTCCAGCTCTCAGGACCTGTCGTGCCCTACAACACCCGGCTTGTTCCCGAGGACCCGGGCCCGCGCATCGAGGCCTATTGACGGGCGCTGCCTCACAGGTGAGGAGGAGGACATGAGGTTCTATCGCATTGATGGGGACCCGGCCTCGCGCTACACGGGCAACCTGCGCAACGCCGCCCACAGGTGGGGCTTGCCGGGCGTCGAGCCCTGTGCGCTGTGCGGTACCGGCGGTGGATGGCTGGGGATTCAGTATCCCCGCGTGGACCTGTCGGGCCTGCCGGGCGCGGAGCTGAGATGCCTGTCGGACCCCTGGCCAGTGCCGTTCGACGAGTTCGTCCGGTTGCGAGAGCTGGTGCGCCCCCGGGTTCCGAAAGAGGCCGTGCTGGTGCCTGGCACGTGCCTGGGGCCACTCACAGGCACGGGCTCCGGCTCCTTTGGAGCGCTCCACATACCGGACTGGACCCTGGTCGTTCGCCGTGACGCGTTCGAGCTCCTGCGGGAGGCGGGTGTGGCGGGGCTCCAGGGCTGTCCGCCGGAGGTTCGCTTCCGGGGAAAGAGCCCACCCGAGCTGCTGGAACTGCAGGTGCTCCCGCACGGGCGGTTGCATCCCGACTGCCTGCCCCTCCGCAATCCGCCGTGCTCGCGCTGTGGCTCTGAAGGTGCCGTCAGCCTGCCGGAGCGGTACTGGCTCTCCGAGACATCACTGCCTACGGATGTGGATGTGTTCAGGCTGGTGGACTTTCCGACCCTCCTCTTCGCCACGGAGCGCTTCGTGGATGCGGCCCGTCGGCTGGCGCTGGACGGTGGGGTGTTCCAGGAACTCGAAGCCCGCTGACCCATGCTGTCATGCACTCGCGCCTCGGACCTGGGCTTCTGGGGTGGGGCGGTGCTGCGGCTCGGTGCGTGGCGGTGGCGCCTGCTGGGCCTGGAGCCGGTTCAGCACGTCTCGCATCTGCTGCACCCAGCCGGTCAGCTCGCCTTGCAGGACGAGCTCCGTTCCGCTGACGAGCGCCGTGAAGCTTCGCGGGTCCTTGCGCTCCTCCGCCGACAGGCCGCGCCACCAGTCGCTCAGGCAGTCGAGCTCGGTGGCGGCCCGGTTGTGCTTCATCACCAGCGCGTCCAGCTGCCGCTGCCCCAGGTAGCCACCGATGGCCAGCACCAGCGCGCTCGCGATGGCCACGGGCTGCTCCAACTGGAGCGCCGCCAGCACTGTGCTCGCCGCTCCGAAGATGAGGGTGACGCACTGCAGTCGCGTGGACTCCGCGCTGCACCGGCGGGCACTGCTTCGATAGAAGGCGAGCTGGTCCTCCAGTCTCAGCTTCAGGTACCGCGAAGGCGTGAGCGCGCTGAAGCCATCGTCCCCGGCCGCCACCCCACGCGGAGGCGGCAGCGGCGCATCGTCGGGATAGGGCCGCAGCGCCGACAGGCTCGCGTCCGTCTCCAGCAGTTGCTGACTCGAAGACCTCAGCCAGCTCGCGAGCCTTGCCTCTCGCGTAGCCGCCACGTCCGCGCCCTGAAGCAGCCTGCACCGATAACGGTAGAGCTCCCCCTTCACCATCTCCGCGCTCGCGCGAAGCTGCACCCACCGGTTGCCGACCTTGAAGCGGCTCACGGCGGCGACGAGCGCCGTCACCGCCGCTGTCAGCGTCACCACCACCGTATGGAGCAGCGTGTTCATCGCGTCCCCTCGGACCGCGCCTCCCATGCCGACCAGCGACGACTTGAAGAGCGCCAGCACCGTGCTCATGAACCCGAGCAGCAGAATCCATCGCTGGAGCGCATCGAAGGTCGCCTGCTGGCGCTTCGCGTTGGCATCGTAGAGCGCGAAGCGGCTCCAGGCCACGCGAAGCAGCTCTCCCTGGCCCAGGCAGTGCTCCAGCAAGCGCCCGAGCTCGGGCGCCCGTCCCTCCGGCGGGAAGCACGTGAAGTCCCCCTCCGCGACGAGCTCCGCGAGCAACGGGTCCTCGATGGCGTCGGCCCGCTCCCGGAGGAGCCCCGCGAGCTGGTCCGCCAGCCCGCCGCTCCCCTGTAGCAGCACCACCTGCCAGCCACGGCGCACCACCTGAAGCAGCTCGTGCCTCGTCGCCTCGTCTCCCTGGACGACCACCACGACCGGAGGCACCCGCGCGCCCAGGTGCTCCGCCAGCCCGGGCAGCAGCGCCGACACGTCGTCCGCCAGCACGAAGTGGGAGTGATGCGGGTCCAGCCGCAGCCGCCCGTCCCCGTCCGGATGGACCACGCGCTCCGCCGGTACGACCCCGACCAGCGTCGTGCCAGCGCCCCGGTCCTCGACGCCCTGTCCGAGGAGCGCCATCAAGCCCTGGCTCCCCATTCCATCCAGGAGCACGGCGCCGCAGGCCGCAGCGGCTCGCGCGATGCCCTGGCTCACGAGCCGACACAGCCGCTCATCCAGGGCCGGCGACAGCCCGCTCGTCCCTCCGAGCAGTACCAGCGTCGGAGCCGGCCCCAGCCCCAGGGCCCGCAGCACCTGTCCCGGGGCCACTCCCCGTGGCGCCCGTACCGTCTTCGATGCCCGCACGTGCGGAGCGCGAAGCACGGCGACCTTCAACCCCTGAGAGCTACGCGGAGTGGTCATGGTGCCCTCGATGGAAATAGCCGCCGCTCACTTCTTCGCCGTGCGCGGTTCGAGCCCCGCCCGCGCCCGTGCCTCGAAGCGCGCCCACTCCGGATGGGGCGCATCCGCCTGCGCCCGCTTCGCCGCCTCCAGCACCTGCCCGAAGCGCAGGCGGGCCTGCTCCCCCTGTCCCTGCGCCAGCTCGAAGTCGGCCAGCGCCAGGCGATGCTCCGCCAGCTCGCGCTGGTGGTAGACGCTCCACGGCTCACGCCCCACCAGTGTCCCTCCCCGCGCCACCGCGCGCTCCAGCCGCTGACGCGCTTCCTCCGGCTTCTTCAGCAAGGCGAGAACCTCGCCACAGATGCGGTCGTTCTCCGCGCCCAGGAGCAGCCACTCCCGATTGCCCGAATCACTGCCATGCAGGTCCTGGAGGATGCCGTCCGCCTCCTTCAGGTACGCCTCCGCCTCGGCATGCCTCCCCAGCTTCGCCAGCACACTTCCGAGCCGCGTGCGGATGACGGCGGCCTCCTTCTGGCGCAGGCTGCTCTTCGGGTCCTTCGCCAGCAGGGCCTCGTTGATGTCGAGCGCCTGGCGGAACTTCGCGAGCGCCTCCGCGGGGTTTTCCTGCAGCGCCTCCACCTCTCCCCGCCGGAACTGGCACCACAGCGCGGACACGCGGAAGGTGAGGCTCGTGCCGTCGGCCTTCAGCAGTTGCTCCGTCATGTCGCAGGCGCGCTGGAACGCGGCCGCCGCCTCCGCGTACCGCTCCTGCTCCACCTCCAGCTTGCCCAGGTCACTCCAGATCTCCGCCTGGGCGACCCTGTGGCCGAGCTGGGTGGGCTCGTGCTCCCGCAGTTCGTCGAACACCGCCATCGCCCGCTGATAGCGCTTCCGGGACTCCTCCCATCGGCCCATATGCCGGTGGACGATGGCCATCCGCTGCAGCACCGTGGCCTGGCCGAGCAGGATGAGCCGCGCGTCCGCATGCAGCGCCTTCGCCTGCTCGAAGGCGGCGAGCGCAGCCTCGTACTCCACCAGCGCGTCGTCATGCCGGCCCGCCGCCCGCAGGGCCTCGCCGATGTTCACCCGCGCGATGCCCACGGCCCGCACCCGGTCTCCATTCCCCGGCATCAGCTCGGTGACGCGCTGCCGGACCTGGGCACACTGCTCGTAGGCCGCCAGGGCCGCCGCCGTGTCGTTGCGTCCCAGGTAGGCGAAGCCCACCCGCTCGTGTGCGTTGGCGAGGATGCGCAGCACGTCCACGTCGTCGGGCCACTGCTCGCTGGCCACCCGCGCCAGCTCCCGCGCCTGCTCCGCGGAGCGCAGCTGCGCGCCGGTGTCGCCGATGAGCTGGTAGTGGTCGGAGAAGCCGGTCTGGATCTGCATGAGGCTCAGGCTCAGCTTGCGGCTGTTGGACCCGTCCCGCGCCAGCGTGTGGAACCGCGCCTCCGCCTCGGTCAGCATCGTGGCCACCACGTCGCGCGGCACGCCGAAGTGATTCACGAGCCTGCCGGTCTGCTCCAGGATGCCCGAGGCGATGGACACCGACTGCTCGAAGTTCCGCTCCGCGCGGTCCCGGTAGTCGAGCGCTGCCCAGGTCGCGGTCAATGACACCAGCGTCAGCAGTGCCATCGTCCCCGCGACGAACCGGTAGCGCCGCACCAGCCGGCGCTGCTCCAGCGCATCCCGGTCCCACAGCACGCCCAGTCCGAGCCCCAGCAGCGCGGCGACGACCTTGAGCAGCCCCGCCCTGTCTCCATCCCCCTCCGGACGCAGGTCCGCCGCCAGCGGCTCCACGCGCTCGCCCGTCGGCTGTCCATCCGGGCCGTAGCGGGCCAGCAGCGTGGGAGGGAACAGCTCCTCCGGCAGGGCTGCCGGGCCCGCGCCGCCGGGGACAATCAGCGTGAGGATGCGCGCCTCGCGCCCCAGTTCCTTGAAGTACCGCACCTCCGCGTCGACGTAGCGGCTCCTCGCGGCATGGGGACTACAGAGCACGATGAGAGAATCGGACCGTACGAGCGCTTCCTGGATGGTGGCGGACAGGTCCGCCGCGGCCGGCAGCTCCAGCCGGTCCAGGAAGAGCGGGCCCAGGCGCTCCGGGAGCACCTCCGCCAGCCCCGGCCTCGCACGGAGGTCCCTTGGAACCCGGTACGTCTCCAGCTCGCGGTGCAGCCGCCGCGCGTAGTGGCTGTCCTTGTGGCTGTAGCTGATGAAGGCGCGATAGCGCCGCCCCACAGAACCCGTGTCCATGGCTCCCCCGTCTCATTCCAGGACATGTCAGGCACCTGCCGACTGTCCGCCTGCCAGGAGGCCGGCCTGCGTCACCGGAACACCCCGCTCGGAAACGCGACGCCGCTAGAACCTTGCGATGCCCTGAAATCAGGCAAGTTGAGAAGAGAACGGAAGAAGGTTGCCGTCCGAACTTCCCAGGTGACCCAGGGGGCAGGGGGCATTCCGGGTCCGGTAGCCTCCTTCGAGGCCGGTGCCCCCTCACCCCGCGCTCGTGTAGAGTCCGCCGCCCTCTGCCATGCCCTCGGGTTTCCGGAGGGCGGGGACACCTTCAATGAACACGCATATCTTTCGCGAGTACGACATCCGGGGTCTGGTCGACAAGGACCTCACCGCCGAGGTGGTGGAGCTGCTGGGCAAGGGCCTGGGCACCATCATCCGGCGCCAGGGCGGGCGCTCCATCGTGGTGGGCCGCGACTGCCGCGAGTCCTCCACCCGCTTCCGCGACTCCCTCTGCGCCGGCCTCACCTCCACCGGCCTCAACGTGCTCGACGTGGACGTGGTCCCCACGCCGCTGACCTACTTCGCCGCCAACACCCTCCCGGTGGACGGGCTCGCCATGATTACCGGCAGCCACAACCCGCCCGAGTACAACGGCTTCAAGATTGGCGCCGGGAAGACCACCTTCCACAGCCACGAAATCCAGGCCCTCCGCAAGCTCATCGAGGCCAAGGACTTCGAGGTGGCGAAGAAGCCGGGCCGCGTCGAGCCCTACGACATCATCACCGCGTACAACCACTTCATCCGGCAGACCATCAAGGTGGGCCGCAAGGGCATGCGCATCGTCATCGACGCCGGTAACGGCACCGGTGGCGCCGTCGCCGTGCCCCTGTTCGAGGCCATGGGCTTCGACGTCGTCCCGCTCTTCTGCGAGATGGACGCCAACTTCCCCAACCACCACCCGGACCCCACGGTGCTGGAGAACCTCCAGGACCTCATCGCCGCCGTGAAGCGCGAGAAGGCCGAGGTGGGCATCGCCTATGACGGCGACACCGACCGCATCGGCGTCATCGACGACCAGGGCAACGTCCTCTGGGGCGATCAAATCATGGTGCTCTTCAGCCGCTACGTGCTGAAGGAGAGCCCGGGCGCGGCCATCGTCGGCGAGGTCAAGTGCAGCTACACGCTGTACGACGACATCGCGCAGAAGGGCGGCAAGCCCGTCATGTGGAAGGCGGGCCACTCGCTCATCAAGTCGAAGATGAAGGAGGAGCACGCGGAGCTGGCCGGCGAGATGAGCGGCCACATCTTCTTCAAGAACCGCTACTTCGGCTTCGACGACGCCATCTACTCCACCGCGCGCCTGCTCGAAATCCTCACCCACGAGCCGCAGAAGCTGTCGCAGCTGCTCTCCGACGTGCCGAAGACGTACGCGAGCCCGGAGCTGCGCTTCGACACCAAGGAGGAGAAGAAGTTCGAGATGGTCAAGCGCGCCACCGAGACGCTGCGCGCCGCGGGCCACAGCATCATCGACGTGGACGGCGTGCGCGTGACGTTCCCCGACGGCTGGGGCCTCATCCGCGCCTCCAACACGCAGCCCATCCTGGTGCTGCGCTTCGAGGCCAACACCCCGGAGCGCCTGAAGGAAATCCAGGCGCTCATCGAGGGCACCGTGGCCAAGGTCCAGCGCGAGGTCGGGGGCTGAGATGACCGGCCCGCGCATCCTCGCCGTCTGTGGCAGCCTCCGGACCGGGAGCTTCAACCGCAAGCTCCTGGACCTCGCGGTGGCGCACGCCCGTGCGCTCGGCGCGGACGTGGACGTGGTGGACCTGAAGGAGCCAGGCCTGCCCGTCTACGATGGTGACGTGGAGGCGCAGGGCCTGCCGGCCCCCGTCCAGGCGCTGCGGGAGCGGCTGGGCAAGGCGCAGGGGTTGCTCATCGCCAGCCCGGAGTACAACTCGTCCATCCCAGGCGGGCTGAAGAACGCCATCGACTGGGTGTCTCGCCCGCCGAGCGGCCTCTTCAAGGACAAGTGGACGGCGATGATGGGCACGACGCCCGGCCCTTTCGGGACGGCGCGCATGCAGCCCCACCTGCGGCAGGTGCTGTCCGCCGTGGGGGCCCTGGTGCTCCCGACACAGGTGCACCTGGCCAGGGCGGCCGAGGCCTTCACCCCGGAGGGGAAGCTGAAGGACGAGGCGCGCATGAAGGAAGTGGATGCGCTGGTCTCCGCGTTGGTTTCCAGGCTGAAGAGCTGAGAAAGGACACTGCGATGCCGACACTGGGAATCGACCTGGGTGGGACGTTCGCTCGCGCCGCCGTGGTGGACTCGGCGGGGAAGATGCTCGCCTCCGCGAAGGTGGCCCTGTCCGAGCGCAGCCCGGCCGGGGTGGTGGAGACCATTGCCCAGGCCGCCTCCGCGGCCGTGAAGTCCGCCGGTGTGCCGGTGGGCGGCTGCGGTGTCGGGGCCGCCGCGCAGATTCACAAGGACTCGGGCGTGCTGTCGGTCGCCCCCAACCTGGGCTGGCGCAACGTGCCGCTGGGCCAGCTGCTCACCGCGCGCCTGGGCCAGCCGGTGCGCGTGGTGAACGACCTGTCCGCCGCCGCGTGGGGCGAGCTGCATGCCGGCGCGGGCCGCGGAGCCAGTGACTTGCTGGTGGTCTTCGTGGGCTCGGGCGTGGGCAGCGCCATCATCGCCAATGGGCGGCTGCTGGACGGCGCGGGCGGCGTGGCGGGCGAGCTGGGACATATAAAGGTGGTGCCCAACGGCCGGCGCTGCGGCTGCGGCGAGCAGGGGTGTCTGGAGGCCTACACGGGCGGCCACAACCTCATCGCCCAGACGCGCGAGCTGCTCGCGGGGGGGCGCTCCCCCCGGGTGACGGAGCTGACGGGCGGCGACCCGGCGCGCATCACCCCGGTGACGCTGGAGCAGGCGGCGGAGGCCGGGGACGCGGCGGCCCGCGAGGTGTACGAGCGCGCGGCGCTGTTCCTGGCGATGGCCGTGGCCAACCAGGTGACGGTGCTCAACCCGGCGCGGCTCATCCTGGGCGGCGGCGTGCTCAACCACTGTCCCGGGCTGCGGCGCCGCGTCGTCGAGGGCGTGCAGGCGTGGGCGTCCCAGACGTCCCGCGAGGGACTGCTCATCACCGAGGCCGAGCTGGGCGACGACAGCGGCCTCATTGGCGCGGCGCTGCTGGCCGCCTGAAGGGAACGGGGTCGATGTCCGAGCTCAAGGGTGTGGTGACCTTCAGGGGCAAGCCCCTGACGCTGGTGGGTGAGCAGGTGAAGGAGGGCGACAGCGCCCCGGACTTCACCGTCTTCAAGGGGCTCAACGACGCGGTGCGGTTGTCCGATGCGAAGGGCAGCGTGGTGGTGCTCAGCGTGGCGCCCAGCGTGGACACGAAGGTGTGCGCCATCCAGCTGCGCACCTTCAACCAGAAGGCCACGGAGCTGGGGCCGGACGTGAAGGTCTGGTACGTCACGCTGGACCTGCCGTTTGCCCTGGGGCGCTTCTCCGCCGCCGAGGGCATCAACAACGTCACGGTGCTCTCGGACTACAAGGACCGCGAGTTCGGCCAGAAGTACGGCGTCTACATGAAGGAGCTGGGCCTGCTGGCGCGCAGCACCTTCGTGGTGGGTCGTGACGGGAAGGTCGTCTACCGGGAAATCGTCCCGGAGATGACGCACGAGCCGGACTACGACGCCGCGCTCAGCGCCGTGAAGTCGGCGCTCTGACTCAGGCCGTCACCACGCGGCCGCCGCGCAGCCCCACGTACTGGAGGCACGCGAAGCCCGCGACAGTCACGGCCTGGAACACGGTGAAGGCGTAGCCCAGCGCCGTGGGCGCCACCCAGTCGGTGGTCAGCAGCAGCAGGCTGTCCACCGCCCACAGCACGTTGATGCAGACGATGGCCCAGACGAGGGGCCTCGACACGAGCGGGCGCACCGCCAGGAACACCACCAGGGCCGCGAAGGGCAGCAGGCTGAAGCCGGCGATGCGCAGCAGGCGCTCGTGCAGGCCCAGCAGGTCCGCCAGCGGCGCCGCGGCCAGGAACATCAGGGCGCCGGTGGCTCCGGTGATGATGCCGTCCAGCAGCAGGGTCCGGCCGAGCAGGGACTTCGTAGAGGTCATCGCGGTCATGTCCAGGTCCTCCGACCTATGGCGGTGCGCGAAGGCGCACCTGGGGTTGGGTCAGCGACAGAGGCAACCGGTGCCGCCGTCGTTGATGGACCTGAATGTGCGCGTCCGGGCTCCGGGTCTCAATTACGTGGGAGGTAATTGGAGGCCCTACGCCGCACTTCTATCTTTCCGGACATGATGACGCAGAGCCGACCTGTGGGAGAGATGCTGCGCACGTGGCGCCAGCGGCGGAGCCTCAGCCAGCTGGACCTGGCCCTGCGCGCCGAGGTGTCCGCGCGGCACGTCAGCTTCATGGAGACGGGCCGCTCCAAGCCGAGCCGGGAGATGCTGCTCCACCTGGCGGAGGAGCTCGACATTCCCCTGCGCGAGCGCAACACGCTGCTGGTGGCCGGAGGCTTCGCCCCCGTCTACTCGGAGGGCAGCCTGGACGAGCCCGCGCTCCAGGCCGCGCGCGAGGCGGTGGACCTGGTGCTCACCGGCCACGAGCCGTACCCCGCGCTGGCCGTGGACCGGTACTGGACGCTGGTGACGGCCAACCGCGCGGTGGGCCTGCTCTTGGAGGGCATCTCCCCGGAGCTGATGCAGCCTCCCGTCAACGTGCTGCGGCTGAGCCTGCACCCGGAAGGGCTGGCGCCTCGCATCGTCAACCTGGCGCAGTGGCGCGGCCACGTGCTCACCCGGCTCCACCACCAGGTGGACGTGACGGCCGACGAGAAGCTCGCCGCGCTCCTCGCGGAGCTGCGTGAGATGCCCCCACCCGGTGGCGGCGCGTGGCCCAAGGGGCCCGCCCGCGAGCCGGGCGTGGCGGGCGTCGTCATCCCCCTCAAGCTCACCAGCCCCTTCGGGGTGCTGTCGTTCTTCAGCACGACGACGGTGTTCGGCACGCCCGTGGACATCACCCTCGCCGAGCTGGCCATCGAGTCCTTCTTCCCCGCGGACCGCGAGACGGCGGAGCTGCTGCGCCGCGTCTCGGTGGACGCGAAGCCCGGGGATGCGTGAGGGGCCGCTCCTGAAATGGGACGCCCCGCCCCGGCTCCGAAGGAGAGCCAGGGCGGGGCGTGGGGAGTGTGCCGACTACAGAGTGGGGGTGCCGACGCGGTTGTTGCAGTAGGCGCTGGAGCCGCACGTGGTGCCGACGCTGGTGTACCAGGCCGACTTGCGGGTGCCGTACTGGCGGTTGTCCGCGTGCACGTGGGCGCCCGTGGAGTTGCCGGTGGAGCCGACGAGGCCCAGCGCGCAGCGGTCGCACGTCTTGGAGCCGGACGAGCCGTTGGCGTTCAGGTGCAGCTGGCGGAAGTCCCAGCCGCTGCCGCCGGTGACGACGTAGTAGTTGCCCGCGCCGCCGTTGCAGGTGGTGCCGCCGCTGCAGTTGGCCGCACACCCGCCGTAGTAGGCGTAGTAGCGGCTGACGTTGATCATCCCGCGGTGGTTCCACACGCTGCAGGTGCCGTTGCTCATGTCGAGCGCGGTGTGGGCGCTGCCCGAGCACGAGTAGTAGGTGGTGGAGCCCACGCGCGCGGCGGCGTCGCAGATGGGGCCCACGGCCGTCGCGGCCGCCACCGTGGTGGCCCAGCCGGCCGCCACGAGGACCACCGCGGCCATCGTCAACTTCATCGTCTTCATGGTGTTACTCCTCCTCTGGTTGTTGCGCTGCGGTACTGCGGTGAAGCAGGGGTCACCTCCGCAGCCGCTGCTTCTCGCGCAGCAGCAACTCCCACTCCTGGAGGTTGAGGCTCATCGCGGACAGCCACGCATCGATTTCAGGGTCCATGGCGCGGTCCACGCCGCGCAGCGACTCCAGCAAGGGCCGCGCGCCGGACTGGCCCAGCCGCGCCAGCCCCTGGAGCGCCGCCTTGCGCACCGCCGGGTCCGAGTCCGTCCGGTACAGCTCCACCAGCGAGCGGCGCGCGCCCTCCACCTCGCCGCCGGGCACGCCGCCCAGCGCCGTCGCCGCCGAGGCTCGCAGGCGGGCGTCGTCGGAGCGCAGCTGCTTCGTCACCTGCGCCACCGCCTCGGGGCCCACCGCCTCCATGGACACCTCGCCCAGGAGCTTCGCCGCGACGGCCGGGTCGTTCGCGGCCGCCGCCACCGAGACGGCCGTCTCGGACACCCTCCGGTCGTGGCCGCTGTAGACCTCCGCGCTCTCGGCGACGAGGTTCTCCGCCACCGCGGTGCGCACCTCGGGGGACGGGTCCCTCACGAGCTGCTCGTAGTTCACCACGCCGCCGTTCTTCGCCATGAACTCCACGGAGGGCATGGCCCGCAGCGAGCGCACCGCCGCCGCGCGCACGGACGGGTCCGCGTCACCGGTGGCGCGCGCCAGCAGCGGCTGCACCAGCGAGGGGTTCTCCGCGTTGCTGGCCTTGGTGGCCAGCGCGGCGCCCAGCGCCTCGAGCACGGCCGGGTCCTTCTCGCGGGCCAGGGCCGCCTGGAGCGCCTCCGCCGGCATGGCGATGGCGGCCTCCTTGAGGCGCAGCTTCAGGTAGCGCTGGAGCGCGGGAGAGCCGCCCTTCAGCCCGGCGCGCACGTCCTCCAGCATGGACTCCACCGTGCAGGTGGCCGGGCGCAGCGGCTCCACCGGGCCGGTGGCCAGGGCGGAAGGAGGGGGCAGGCACAGCAGGGCCGACAGGAGCGCGGTGCGCCCCAGCCACTTCTTCATCACGGGGTGCATCAGTGCGGCGCTCCTTCCTCGACGAGGCAGGAGTGGTGCTCGCCCTTGCCCAGCCAGATGCGGGCGAAGTCCACCGTGCCGGAGGCGTAGAGGTCCCTGAACTCGGTGTAGTCGCGCACGAAGCGCGGGTCCTTCTGGGAGAACTCCAGGAGCAGCGGCAGCGCGTCCGCGCCGGCCACCCGCACCGCGAAGCGGAAGATGGCCCAGCGCACGCAGACGTCATGCTCCTTGTCGAAGGCGGCGCGGTAGATTTCGAGCGCCTTCTTCGGCTCGCTGGTGACGCCCAGGCGGAAGGCGGCCATCTCCCGCACGTCACGCTCGCGGTCGCTGGAGAGAATCTTCGCCAGCTCGTCGAAGGAGTCCTCCTCGATGAGGGGGTTGGAGTACGACGGCATCTCCAGCGCGAGCAGCCGGACGGCCATGTCGTCCGACTTCGTGCTGACGTCGAGCAGCTCCTTCCAGTACGGCGCGTAGTTGCCGGTGCGCTCGAAGTCCTCCTTCATGACGCGGCCCAGGGTGCGCGTGGCCACCCAGGCCACCGAGTCCACCGTCTCGTCCAGCGCCACGGCCTTCAGCCGCTTGAGGTCCGCCGGGCCCAGGCGCCGCTGCGTCTCCAGCGCGTCCAGCGCGGCGGAGCGGCTCTGCAGCGTGCCGGCCTTGTCCTCGCCCATCTTCATCAGGCGGTCGGCCACCTTCGCGTCGTGCACCGCGGGCGCCGCCTTCAGCGCCTCCAGGTACACGCCCAGCTCCGGGTGGTGCGTGCCCTGCGCCCACTCGATGACCTGGAGCGCGCGGCTGGCGTCGTTGCCCACCAGCTCCGTCAGCCGCTCCTGGAGGTAGCCGGCCAGGTACCTGTCCCGGTTGGCGATGGCCGCCCGCAGCGCGTCGCGGAACGTGTCCATGGACGCGGTGCGGTCGAAGGCCTGGAGCCCGTCCCAGCACCCCGGCATCGGAATCTGCTCCACCGCCGGAGGCTGCTCCTCGGGCGAGGGCGTGGTGGTGCCCGGCTCCGAGGCCCCGCCACCCGCCGCGCTCGCGGTCAGGGAGGACGGCGCCGCGGCCGACAGGCCGTCACCAGGGGAGGGAGCGCGGGCGCCCCAGGGCAGCAGCAGGGCCACGGCTGCTGCCAGCAGGAGGACGCCCGCGAGAGCGGTCCAACGAAGGTTTTTTGGGGTCATCAGGGGAAATGAGCCAGCCGTTGATACCTGCGAATTCCTGAATACTTAGAATTCGAGAATATGGCAACGGCTTTGTCACGAGACCCCTGCGCGCGTCACGGCTCCAGCGCGTTGCTCCAGGACGCGTCACCGGAGACCCACCCGGAGACCCAGGCATTGAGCGTCACCCCGGTGGTGCTGGTGATGGTGCCGAGCCCGCTCAGGAAGGTGTGCTGGGCGCCGTTCTTCAGGAAGTACCTCGCGTTGGCGCGGCCGTCATAGGCGGACACGAGCAGCTGGCGCGTCAGCGTCTCGTAGGTGGTGGCGTTGTAGCCGAAGAAGGTGCGCAGCACGGTGTCCTGGTCCCAGGCGAGCAGCCCGAAGCGCGAGTCGGGATACGTGTCCGTCAGGTACGCGGGGAACCTCGTGAAGTCCGTGTCGCAGTCGGGGCACGCCTCCGGGAGCGTCAGGCCCCAGCTGGCAACCCAGGTGCTGTAGAGGTTGCCGGCGGGCGTGAGCATCTGTCCCGAGTCGGCGAGGACGTGCACCCGGGCGGTGGGGAAGGCGGCGGCGACCTGCTCGTAGTTGAGCTGCGCTCCGAAGGCCCCCGCGCTGCTGCCGGCGAGGAACACGCGCTGGGTGTTCGGGAACGTGGCGACGAGGCGCGGGAGCAACGCCTCCACGTTGGCGGCGCCCTTGTGGTGCACCTGCCGCGAGCCGTAGGTCTGGACCGCGTCACCCGCGTGGACGTCGCCCGTGCAGTACGGGACGAAGACGTAGGACATGTCCCGGAAGGGGTTCGCGTCCTGGGCCCGGTTGAACATGTAGAGGTTGCGGGAGCTCTCAGTCTGGAACTGGGCCGCCTGGTAGCCCGTGCTCAGGTTGCTCGCGGTCGCCCAGATGAAGCACGTCTGCTCGTCCCAGCAGGCGCCGCCGCCCTGCATGTAGAGGTAGAGGTCGGTGCTCGCGTCGGTGGGATTGACGCCGATGCCCGTCTGCGCGCCGTTGCCGCACGCCGTGCCCTGGATGTCCACCCAGGTCCAGACCTCCGGGGCCGCGACGATGACCAGTCCGCCGTCGGTGCCCGCATCCGTGCCGGCGTCGGTGCCACCTGCGTCGGGTGGGGGCGTGCCGGCGTCGGGGTCTGCGCAGGCGACGTCGAAGTCGCCCGCGGTGTCGCACGGGTCCTTGTCTTCGTTGTCGTCACCGCACGCGGTGGACCACAGGGATATCGAGGCGAGGAGGAGGACGAGGAGGGGCTTGCGCATGGGAGCGGAAGTGTCCCCGCGGCATGGGCGGCCGGCAATCGTCCATTGCCGGCGCGCCCGGGAGGCCGTGGACTTCTGCACGCTCCCGACGTCAGGGGCGCGGTGCCGCTTCCTCGCCGGCGAAGGCGCGCTCGAGGAGCGCCTGCATGGGGGCGTGGGCGGGGAGGGTGCCGAACGTCTGCCCGTGGGCGCCGCCCAGGCGCGACTCGCAGAAGGCGTCCGACACCGCGGTGTTGCCCGCGCGGATGAGCAGGGACGCCTGCAGTGCCACGGCGAGCCCCTCGGTGATGAAGCGCGCGCGCGTCTCCACCGCGTCGGTGTTGGCCAGCTCCTTGCCCAGGCGCGCCGTGGCCGCGTCGTACGCGGCGTGCCCGCCCTGCGCCGCCAGCAGCTCGGCGAAGAGGGCCTCGCGGCTGGCCGGCTCTCGCGAGGCCGCGCGCAGCACGTCCAGGCACTGGATGTTGCCGCTGCCCTCCCAGATGGAGTTCAGCGGCGCCTGCCGGTACAGGCGCGCCAGCGGGGCGTCCTCGACGTAGCCCGCGCCGCCCAGGCACTCCTGCGCCTCGTTGATGAAGACGGGCGTGCGCTTGCACACCCAGTACTTGCCCACGGCGGTGGCGATGCGGCCGAAGGCGGCCTCCTTCGCGTCGCGCCGGCCCGCGTCCACGGCCCGGGCCACGCGCGCGGTGAGCGCCAGGTGCGCCTCCGACTCCAGCGCCAGGTCCGCGAGGACGTTGCGCATCAGCGGCTGGTCGATGAGCCGCTTGCCGAAGGCCGTCCGGTGCCGGGTGTGGTGGAGTGCCTGCACCAGCGCCTGCCGCATCTGCCCGCTGGAGCCAATCATGCAGTCCTGGCGCGTCATCGCGACCATCTCCAGGATGGTGGCCACGCCCCGGCCCTCCTCACCCACCATCCACGCGAAGGCGCCGTGCAGCTCCACCTCGGACGAGGCGTTGCTCCAGTCGCCCAGCTTGTCCTTCAGGCGCTGGATGCGGATGGCGTTCAGCTCGCCGTCCGGCGTGAAGCGCGGCATGAGGAAGCAGGAGATGCCCTTGTCGGCCTGGGCCAGCACGAGGAAGGCGTCACACATGGGCGCGGAGAAGAACCACTTGTGGCCCACCAGCGCGTACGCCTGCCCGGGCCCCCGGGCGCTGCCCAGCGGCTGGGCCCGCGTGGTGTTGGTGCGCACGTCCGAGCCGCCCTGCTTCTCCGTCATGCCCATGCCGACGGTGGCGCCCGTCTTCTGCGACGCGGGGATGAAGCGGGCGTCATACGAGGCCGAGCTCACGCGCGGCACCCACTCGCGCGCCAGCTCCGGCTGGTGGCGCAGCGCGGGCACGCACGCGTACGTCATGGTGAGTGGGCAGCTCGTCCCCTGGTCGGCCTGGTTGTGCAGGTAGAAGAGCGCCATGCGGGCCACGTGGGCCCCGGGCTTCTCTTCATTGCGCCAGGCGAAGCCGGGCACGCCATGGGCGATGCCCAGCTCCATCAGGCGGTGGTAGGCGGGATGGAACTCCACCTCGTCGCGGCGGTGGCCATAGCGGTCGAACGGGCGGAACTTCGGCTTGTTCTCGTTGGCGAGGACGGCCAGCTGCTGCATCTCGCCGCCCACCACGGGGCCGTACTTCGCCAGCTCGGCCTCCGCCCAGCCGCCACCCTCGCGAGCGACGACTTCCCGGAGCACGGTGTCCGTCTTCCAGGCGTCGTAGACGAGCGGCGGCGGCTGGTTGGTGACGTCGTGGGTGACGAAGCCGGCGGCGATGGCGTTGTGTTCGGTCATGGTGGAGGTCCTTCCGCGGGCCTGGGGCCCAGGTGCTGGCTTACCGTGAACGGGCGCACCGGGCCACCCGGGTCCGGAAGACCTGACCCGGCCGGCGCGGCTCCGCTCGCCGGCTTGCCTCCTGGCGATTCGGAGGCAGCCGAAGTTTTCAGTCCCGCTACTGCGTGGCGGAGTTGCAGTCGCCCGTCAGGTTGGCGGCGGGCTGGCCGTTCAGCGTGTTGCCGGTGAAGACGTTGTCGGCCGTCACCACCAGCTCCACGGTGCCCGCGCCCCGGTTGCAGACGAGGGTGCCCCCGGCGCCGCCCCGGTTGTTCACGAAGCGGTTGCGGCGCATGGTGACTGTGCGCGTGCCCACGTCCTCCAGGTAGATGGCCGCGCCCGGCCCGAGGACGACTTCGTTGGCCTCGAAGAGGTTGTCCTCCAGCAGGTCATTGTCCGGCTGGAAGTAGAGGATGGCGCCGCCGCCGCCCAGGTCCACGATGCCCTGCGGGTTGGGGTAGGTGAGCAGCGGCCGGGGCTGGAGGGCCGTGGTGACGAAGCCGCCGTAGGCCTCGACGGTGTTGTCGCGGAAGGTGTTGCCGCGCACCACCGAGTTGCGGCCGTGGGTGATGCACAGCGCTCCGCCTCCGGACATGGAGAAGGTGCCAGGCTGGGCGAAGCGGTCGATTTCGACGATGCGGTTGTTGTCGAAGACGGTGTTCTCGATGCGCGAGCCGTCCGTGAACATCAGGTCCACGGCGCCGCAGTGGGCAGACGCCTCGTTGTCGCGGAACACCGAGTCCGTAATCGTCACCGGCCCCGGGTAGTAGGCCCACAGCGCGCCACGCGTCCAGTCACGGTCGCCGTTGTACTGATTCTTCCGCACCTTCTCGAAGACCATGTGCGCGAAGACGGGGTGGCCGTCGCCCACCGAGTTCTGGCCGTAGAAGTTCACCCCCCACCAGCCATACGGGTTGGTGGACGTGAGCAGCACCGGCTGCTGCGCGGTGCCCTGGACGCGGATGGCGCCGTACACGCGCACCTCCACCCGGCCGCGTTGGTGGTTCATCACGCTGTTGGGAGAGGCCCGGTCCACGTCCGCCTCCGTCACGTCCGGGCGGCCGCGGAAGTCGAGGATGACGCCCGGCTCCACCGTGAGGCTCTGGCCGCGCGGAATGGTGACGACGCCGTTCGCATCCCCCACCACGCGGTAGGGCGAGCCCGCCGCCGTCAGCCGGCCCGACAGCGTGCTGGTGATGACGGTGCCTCCGTCCGTCGGCACGGGGATGACGGGCCCCGCGTCCGCGCCGCCTCCCGTGCCACCGTCCGAGCCTGCATCGGTGCCCGCGTCCGTGCCCGCGCTCGTTCCGGCATCGGTGCCCGCGTCCGTGCCCGCCCCCGTTCCGGCATCGGTGCCCGCATCGTCCGTGCCCGCGTCGCCCGCTGGCGTGGGACCGCCATCCTCGACTCCATCCGTCGTGCCCGAGTCCTCATCCTGCGTGACGCCATCAGGCTTCGTGCCCGGGTTGGAGGAACAGGCCGCGACGAGCGCTCCCAGGGCCAGTGCCAGCAGGGAGTGCTTCCAGCGATGAAGAACCGAGGAGGGGTGCATGGCCCGCCGCGTTAACACGGACGCCCGGGGCCGGCCAGTGACACCCGGAAGGGGCATACTGTGCGCCCTCCCTTCCTCCGGAGTGCGATGCCGCTCGCGATTCAGTCGTCCCAGGCCGAGGTCCACCTCGGCAAGAGTGTCCGTTTCACCGTCAACGACTCTTCCGCCACGCTCAGCCTGGACGCGTCTGTTCCTTCCGATGTCGGTGTCCTGGAGCCGGACGGCACCTTCACCGCGAGCAGCACGAAGCCCTCGGACAACGTCGTCACCGTCAGGGCCACGAACCCGGCCACCGGTGAGACGGCCACCGCGAAGGTGGAGCTGGTCATCCCCTGGCCGGAGGGATGGCCGTACCTGTCGGATGAGCTGCATCCCTGGGACGAGCCGGTCCGGAGCTGGGTGGCGCGCATCCTCTACGACGTCCTGTCCAACCTGCCTCCCGAGCTGCAGCGGGAGCTGAGGCCCTGGCCCATCCGGCGCGCGACGGGGCTGGGGCCGGACGTGGGGGCCCGCTACTACTACCACCTCACCTCGGACTTCATCGACCTGCCCGAGGAGGGCGCCCTCGACTTCCTGGACAGGGAGCCAGACCCCAAGCCCGCCTCGCTCCCCAAGAAGAGCCGCCCCTACGAGTACCTGGAGAAGTACCCGCCTTCGAGCAATGACTACCGGGGCCTCGGCGACATGCTGCTGCACGAGCTCGCGCACGCGGTGATGTCCGAGCGCTGTGGCGGGCATCCCAAGCGCATCGGTGACATCGCCGGGTTGATTGGCGCGGTCATCTCCGCGATTGGGACGCAGCTGGCGGGCATCGGGTCCTTCTTCGTGTGGCCGCTGGTGCCCGCGGGCATCGTGCTGGGCTTCATGGGCTCCAAGGTGGACGAGCACCGCGCCCGCGACTTCATGTCGGAGTACTCCGAAGACACAGACTGGGTGATGAACGACTGGAGCGCGACGAAGGTGCCCCTGCTGGGCCTCATCCTCCCGTGGCTCCGCACGCAGCCGCCCAACTACATCGCGGCCACCATGAGTCCCTGGCTCCTCAACATGAGGAACACGAAGCTCGTGGACCAGCACGACGCGCTGGGCCTGCTTCCAGCGGCGCAGATGACCCAGCAGCTCTCCGCCGCGGGCATGCCTTCCCTGTATGCCGCGGCCTCGCCCCAGGAGGACTTCGCCGACTCCCTCATGTTCGCGCTGGTGGGCAAGAGCCACATCGTCCACACCGAGCGGCCCGGGGACCTGGGAACGCTCGGCGGCAAGCGCCTCACCTTCTTCACCGACGAGGGCTTGCTTCCCAAGGGGTGGCAGCCTCCCGCGCCCGCCGTGCCACCCGCGCTTCCGAAGCGCCGGTACGACGTGGACCACCTGCAGGCCCCCCGGTCCACGTGGTGGAAGGTCGACCCGAAGCCTCCGGAGGGAACGAGCACCGCGAGCACCGAGGCCGTGAAGGCCCGGGCCGCGCACGCCCGGGACATGGAGGGCGTGCGGCAGCTCCTGGCCGACTGGAAGGAGGGCCCCGGCAGGCACGTCGAGCGCAACCGCGACATCCTCCAGGTCATCCTGCCGCCCACGGAGACGCCTACGGCCGTCACGCTCGCGCGCAACGCCGAGCTGCATGGAGACGGCCTGCGCCGGTACGCGGAGACGGAAGCGGCGCCCCACCCCGCGGCGGAGGGCGACCTGCTGCTCGGCGGGGACGCCACCGTCTGGATGGTCACCCACGTGGATGCGCGGGGCCGGGTGACGGCCGCGACGGGGCGGGTAGCGACCGAGCCCGGCCTGGCGGAGAAGGACCTGACGGTGCCGAAGGAGCAACTCGTCTACCACTGGCCGCCCACCGTCGAGCCGCGCTTCTTCGCCTCCGGCGACACGGCCTCTCCCGCCTACGCGGACGTCAACGCCACGCTGCGCACGCTCATCCGGCTGTGGGGCGAGGAGGAGGTCCCCGGCGCGAAGGAGGAGCGCAGCCTGCGGTCCATGGGCGGCTTCCTTCGCGAGCTCGTCACCACGGCCGGGCTCGCCGACGCGTCCCGCGCGCTCCAGGGCACCGAGGACCTGCACGGCGTGCTCGCGTACCTGGACACGCACGGAGAGGGGCTCAGGCCCTACGTGCCGGGCACGGACCGCGTGCGCGTGGGTGACGTGCTCATCCCCTTCCACCGGAACACGCTCGCCGTCGTCACGCGGGTCAGCGCGAAGGGCGAGCCGGTGGATGTCCTCACCGGCGGCACCCACGCGCCGGGCCGCATCGGCGAGGCTCCGGCCGCCGTGAAGCTGAGCCACGGCGTGGACGCCGCCGACTTCCACTTCATCTGGGTGCCTTCACCCCAGCCCCGCTCCTGGACGCGGGGCCTCGAGGACTCCATGCCTGCTGTCTTCAGCGACCTGAACGCCGCGCTCAACCATGCTCGCGGCCATGTGGGCCTCGATGAGGTCCGCCGGGGCGAGAAGACCCATGACTTCTCGAAGCACACCGCGCTCCAGGTCCTCCTCGGCCTGATGCTGGAGAAGGGGAGCACGCCCGAGGCACGCCGGGCCCTGGGGCCCCTGTGCTGGCAGGCGCCCCGCTCCGCCCTCCGGAACTTCTTCTACCGTCACGCCGGTGCACGGGGGCGCTCCGGGGTGAAGCCCGGCGACCTCTTCTCCTGGACGGATGACGGCGGCGTGCGGCGGGAGGGGCTCGTGCTGGAGGCGCGCCCGGATGGAGCGCCGGCGAAGACGCTGGCCCTGACGGAGCAGGGCGTGCTCCAGGTGTCCGACGCGCCCATCTCCCGGGCGGCCCTCACCGAGGTCTTCACCCCGTCGCTCCAGCCCCGGGAGCTGGCGGGCGAAGGGGGAGCCCGCGAGTTCTACGGTGCTTCCTCGGCCTTGGCGGAGTTCGTCGCCCGCCGAGACCCGGACAAGAGCTGGGAGGACCGCACGGTGGACGGGGCCGAGCGGACCTTCTTCTACAAGGAGCCGAAGGACCTGGCGGCGCTCGTCTCCCTGAAGGCGCCGGCCTGGATTCGCGCGCGCATCGTTCCGCGCGCGAGCTTCGAAGGCGTCCGCGTCGCCGTGGATACGCTCGGAGAGGGCGTGGTCCGCTACACGCCGGGAACGCAGCTCCCGACAGGCACGTGGTGCTTCTCGGACGACGCCTTCGGCGTGCTGGTGGCGAGCACGGAGGAGGGCCTGCCGGCGGTGCTGCTCACGTACGCTGACAAGGAGCTGAGCTACGAGCCCTTCGACGCGGTGGGGCCCCACTCGTTCTGGAGGCCCTCCGTCACGCCGCGGCGCTACACCGACGACACCAACGACGAGGCCTACTCCGACCTGGGCGCGGAGCTCGGCCGGCTGCGGCTCTGGGCCCATGCCCAGGCGGAGGAGACGTTCAGCGACAACCCCTTCTTCCGGCACGACGCGTACCTGTCCGAGTCGAAGCTGAAGCCCGAGCTGAAGGCCCTGCTGCGCAGGGGCCCCTCGGAGACGAATGACTGGCTCGCCTGGTTCATGGAGTACGGCGAGGGTGTCCTGCTCGGAGCGAAGCCCCGCCCTGGCGACTTCCTCCTGCTCGCGGACGGCGGGCGCGGGGTGACGCTCGACAGCGGAGAGATGCTCCGCGTGTCGGACCGGACGCTGGTCCTCGAGCCGCTCCGGCGGGTGAAGTTCAGCTGGCGGCCCTCGGCCCGGAAGCGTGCCCTCCCTGCGGTGTAGCCAGGGAGGGCCGACACACCGGCCCTGTCAGCTACAGATGTCGTTCCAGAGCCCCCAGCAGTGGCTGAGCCGCTGCGACACGGTGCAGTTCGTCGCCGAGCAGTCCGGGATGCTGCCCCCGGCGATTGGAATGAGTCTGCACGTGCGCAGGGTGACCCAGCACCCCGCGGCGGCTTCCACCTCGCCCTCCTCCGCCACCGCTGCTTCCGGAGCGGGGGTGACCTGCTCCTGCTGCACTTCTTCCGTCTCCGCCAACGGCAACTCTTCTCCGCCACAGGCCACGAGGGGAGCCGAGAACAGCAGGACGCACGCGAGCAGACGCTTCATGGGGGTTCCTCCACTGCGGATGGGATGCACTCCCTTCCGAAGAGGCCGGCCAGTTGGTGGCGTCCCAGAATTCGTCCAGCGGCTTCGGAAAGTCGCGAGGCCGGGAGCGTGGTGCCCCCGGCCTCGCGTGTTCAATCACACCGCTGCCGCACGCCTCACGGCGTGAGCTTCAGCAGGAACAGGTCCGCGCCCTGGGGCGGGCCGTACTGCGTCGTATGCACGAACGTGGGGCCGCTGATGGTGCCGCCGAAGAGGGTGGAGCCGTCGGGCGTCACACCGAGCAGGGGCTGCCAGCTGAAGCTCGGACCCACGCTGCGGGACCACTGGTGGACGCCATCGGGGCCGTAGCTCGCCACGAAGACATGCGCGCTCGTTCCCCTCGGCGCGCCGATGGTGCCACCCCCCAGGTTCACCGGGTCGACGTGGGTTCCCGCCAGCCGGAAGTTCCCCTGCGCGTCCACCACCATCCGCGTCACGCTCTCGGTGTTGTCGTCACCGTGGCGGCGCGCCCAGCGGTCCGTGCCGACCGCCTCCAGCACGCCGAGCATCACGTCCGTGTTGCCACCATCGGGCTCGTTCGCCTGGCTGCTCGCCAGGGTCTGGCCCGCGAAGGTGAAGGTCCTGTTGAATCGACCGGCGAAGGCCACCGCGTCTCCAGGCAGCGCCGCCACGCCCACCACGGTGCCTCTGGCGCCATTGAGCGCCCGGTTCCACAGGAGCGTCCCGTCCGGAGAGAACTTCGCGATGACGGGGGTCTCCCGGCTCGTGGCGCCCAGCACCGGGGCGCCACCGGAGGTGCTGCTCGCATAGCCACCGAGCAGCACGTTGCCCGCGCTGTCCGTGGCCAGCGACTCGCCCCACGTGCCATAGCTACCGGCGTCGTAGGCCTTGGACCAGAGGTGGTTGCCTTCCCAGGAGTACTTCGCGATGAACAGACCCGGGTACGCGTCGTTGTAGGGCGTGCTCGAGGGGCCCGCGTACAGGAGGCCACCGCCCAGGTTGGTGTTGCCGAAGAAGAAACCCGTGACGATGAGGCTGCCATTGGCGTCGGTGGCCACGGCCCTGGGGATGACGCTCAGGTGGTCAATGTCCTCGCCATGGCCGTAGCTCGCGGTGAAGCCCCGCGCCCAGGTGAGGCGGCCGCTGGGGGAGAACTTGGCGAGGAAGGTGCCGTAGAGCGGAGCCGTGGGCAGCGTGAAGGTGCCGAGCTGCGGCGTGCCCATGTAGTAGCCCACCACCAGCACGTTGCCCAGCGGGGTGAGCGTCACGCCGGTGACGTTCATCTCCGCGGAGTCCTGCGGGAAGCCGCTGGACCACTCGTGCGTGCCATCCGCGCGGAAGCGGCCGAGCAGCAGCCCCTTCGGCCCGGGGAACGTCGCACCGCCGAGGTTGCCGGACCCGTTGTAGTAGCCCGCGACGACGTAGGCACCGGTGCTGTCGGTGGCCAGGGCCTGCATCGTCTCGTCACCCGCGCCACCCTCCAGCTGCACGTCGGTGACCTCTCCGCCCGTGCCCTGGTAGGTGCACACGGTATGGGCGTAGGTCAGCACCAGCTGCGGGCGCAGGTCCTGGCGCGAGTCCTCCCGGGAGACGAAGTCCACGCCGTTGCCGCCCTCGGGAATCAGGACGAAGGCGTGCGCGCCGCTGCCGGTGACGACGGAGGTCACGTCGTATTCCACCCAGCTTCCGGAGGCCACCTCACCCACGTTGGCCACCGCGCCGCCGATGGGGGCCGGACGCGTGCTCCAGGTCAGGGTGTCCGTCCAGCCCGAGCTGGTGCGGTACAGGGCCGGGCCATTGGTGGAGCCGTCCGTCGCGTAGAGCCGGATGCGCGCCCGGATGAAGCTCTCGTCCAGGAGCGAGAACCTGAAGTCCAGGTAGGTGTCCTGCCGGGGCGAGCCGTCTGACACCAGCTTCGTGGACGTGCCGTGCGCCGTCCCCGCTGCGTCCTGTTCGACATAGGTGTCGTACGTCACACCGTAGCTTTCGTCCGTATGGACAGTCCTCGGCTCGCACGCCTCCGTCACCGCCGCGGCCTCCGCTGACTTCAGCGCAGGCGCTTCTGCCGTCTCCTCGGGTCCCGCCACGCCGCCGCAACCCACCATCATCCCAAGGGCGGGCAGCAACCCCAGCCCCTTCCTCCATCCCTTCATGTTCACGTGCTCCTCCCGGACGGATGTCCTGCGAGCCCGTATTGCACTCGTGGTGCCAGTTGCATTTGCAGCTGGGGCCGGCGAATCGAGGGTGGAAAGGGAAGTGTCCGGGAAGACGCGCAGTGGCGAACTTCCCTGCATGTGACATCCAGGCGGCCTGCGAGGGCACCGGGGTGTCCATCCGACGACGGACGGCGCCGCCCGCGCGGTGGGGATACGAGGGAGCATGCGCGCCTCGGCGGTCCCCGCATCCCCAGATTGCCGCGAGGAGGATGCGCCCCATGACAGACGCGCCGCCCACGCGTGGCTCCCCCGCCGATGGACTGCCTGCCACCTCGCCTTCCTGGCATGCACGGACACCGGACGAGGTGCTGTCGCTGCTCGGCAGCCGCCAGGAGGGGCTGACGGAGGAGGAGGCGCGCGCGCGGCTGGAGCGCCATGGGCCCAACGTCATCGAGCGCCAGAAGGGCGAGGGGCCGCTCAAGCTCCTGTGGCGTCAGGTCAACAGCCCCTTCATCTGGGTGCTCATCGCCTCCGCCGTGCTGGCCATCGCCATGGGCAAGGTGACGGACGGCCTGGTAGTGGCCGCGGTGGTGGTGCTCAACACCCTCATCGGCTTCGTGCAGGAGTACCGGGCGGGCAAGGCGATTGAGGCCCTCAGCCGGATGGTGCCGGAGAACGCGACGGTGCTTCGCGGAGGGCGGAAGCTGTCCGTCCCGGCGTCGCGGCTGGTGCCCGGGGACATCGTGGAGCTGGCCTCGGGGGACAAGGTGCCGGCGGACATGCGGCTGTTGTCCTCGCGCAACCTCCAGGTGGAGGAGGCCGCGCTCACGGGCGAGTCGGTGCCGGCACACAAGCGGGTGGAGGCGGTGGACGCGGGGGCCGAGCTGGGAGACCGGACGAGCCTCGTCTTCGGCGGCACGCTGGTGACGTCCGGCACGGGCACCGCGAGCGTGGTGGCCACCGGCGGCGCCACCGAGCTGGGGCGCATCTCGCAGATGCTCAGCGAAGCCACCGACCTCCAGACGCCGCTGACGAAGGCGCTGGCCACCATCGCCAAGTACATCACCGGGGCCATCCTGGTGGTGTCCGTGGTGCTGCTGGGCGTGGGGCTGTGGCGCGGCTACGAGCTGAGCGAGGCGGTGGTGGTGGCGATTACCCTGGCGGTGGCCGCCATCCCCGAGGGGCTGCCCGCCATCGTCACCATCGCCCTGGCCATCGGCGTGCAGCGCATGGCCGCCCGGCGCGCCGTCATCCGCAAGCTGCCGGCGGTGGAGACGCTGGGCAGCACCACCGTCATCTGCTCCGACAAGACGGGCACCCTCACCCGCAACGAGATGACGGTGCAGGCGCTGTGGACGCCCGCGGGCCGCTACGACGTCACCGGCGTCGGCTACGCGCCGACGGGGGAGCTGCGGCGCGGCGCGGACGCGCTGCGCGAGCTGCCCGGGGACGTGCGCGAGCTGCTCGTGGCCGGCGCGCTGTGCAACGACGCCGCGCTGCGCGGCCAGGGTGACGGGTGGGAGATGACGGGGGACCCGACGGAGGGCGCGCTGGTGGTGGCCGCGGAGAAGGCCGGGCTGCGCGTGGACGCGGTGCGCTCGGAGTGCCCGCGCCTGGACGCCATCCCCTTCGAGTCGGAGCACCAGTTCATGGCCACCCTCCACGACGAAGGGCCCGGCCGCCGGCGCATCCTCCTCAAGGGGGCCCCCGAGGTCGTCCTGCGCCGCTGCGCCCCGGCTGACGGCGTCACCTCCGAGGAGGTGCTCGCCGAGGTGGAGCGCCTGGCCAGCGAGGGCATGCGCGTGCTGGCGGTGGCCGTCCGGGACGTGCCCGCCTCACAGGCGCAGATTCGCGAGGAGGACGTGGCCGGGGGCCTGCGGCTGGTGGGGCTGGAGGGAATGATTGACCCGCCGCGCGAGGAGGTCATCGCCGCGGTGAGGACGTGCCACGAGGCCGGCATCGTCGTGAAGATGATTACCGGTGACCACCCTGCGACGGCGGAGGCCATTGGCGCGCAGCTGGGGCTCCAGGCGGAGGGGACGCGCGGCATCACCGGCGCGCAGCTGGCGCAGCTGGACGACGCGGCGCTGCGGGAGGTGGCGGTGAGCCACCACGTCTTCGCGCGCGTGGCGCCGGAGCACAAGCTGCGGCTGGTGAAGGCGCTCCAGGCGCGGCGGCACGTGGCGGCCATGACGGGAGACGGGGTGAACGACGCGCCCGCCCTCAAGCAGGCCAACATCGGCGTGGCCATGGGCATCACCGGCACGGCGGTCTCCAAGGAGGCGGCGGACATCGTGCTGGCGGACGACAACTTCGCGTCCATCGCCGCGGCGGTGGAGGAGGGGCGGCGCGTCTACGACAACCTCATCAAGTCGCTGGCCTTCGTGCTGCCCACCAACCTGGGCCTGGCCCTCATCCTCATGTTCGGCGTGGCCTTCTTCCCCATCCAGGCCATTGGCGGGGACCTGGTGCCGCTGATGGCCATGCTCCCCACGCAGCTGCTCTGGATAAACCTGGTGGCCACGGTGACGCTGGCCCTGCCGCTGGCCTTCGAGGCGCCGGAGGCGGACGTCATGCGCCGGGCCCCCAGGGACCCGGACGCGCCGGTGCTCAACCGCTTCGTGCTGATGCGCACCGGGCTGGTGGCGCTGCTGATGGGCGCGGGCGCCATCGGCCTGTTCCTCTGGGAGTACCGGCGCGAGCTGCCGCGCGTGGGTCACGGGGTGGCGCTGGCCGAGGCGCAGACGATGGCCGTCAACACCGTCATCAGCTTTCAAATCTTCTATCTCTGGATGTGCCGCACCCTCACCGGCTCGCTGCGGGAGGTGGGGCTGTTCAGCAACCGCACCGTCTTCGCCGGCATCGCCGTGCTGGTGCTGCTGCAGGCGGCCTTCATGTACCTGCCCTTCATGCAGCGGGTGTTCGGCACCGCGCCGCTGAGCGTGGAGTCCATCGGCCTGTGCGTGCTGATTGGCGCGGTGGTGCTGCCGGTGGTGGGGCTGGAGAAGTGGCTCTTGCACCGGGGCGGCTACTCGGTGGTGAAGCAGGTACACCGCGACGAGGAGGGGCCGCGCCCGCCGCCTCCCACCGGGACGTCACGGGGGGAGCGCCTGCCGGCGTGACGTCAGGGCCGGGGCTCGCGGGCGGCGGCGTCCGGGAGCGTCCAGTCCTCCGGCGCGAAGGTGATTCGGCAGCGGTCCAGCCTGGGGCCGCAGGCGCGGTCCAGGTCTCCACGCGTGGTGCAGCCGGGCCGCTCCTCGCAGGTGTCCGGGAGGAAGGCCCACACGATCTGGAGCACGTTGCCGTCCCGGCCCTCCGGCACCGCGGTGAGGAAGTCGTCGCGGTACGTGTCGAACAGGCGGGCCAGGCGCACGGTGTCGCCGTCGAGGTCCACGTTGCGCTGGTCGCCGACGAAGCGGCGGCCGGCATCGTTGAGCTGGGCGTCCAGGAACTCCGGCTGGTAGTGCGAGCCGTCCAGCCGGGCCCCGCCGCGCGCGGCCTGGAAGAGGGCGAAGTGGATGCGCGGGTCGGCGAACTCCGCGCGCAGCACGCGGTGCTCCAGCGCCCAGAGCGTCAGCCGCTCTCCGCCCACCGGCCAGGCGCGGCCCCAGAAGAAGCGCCCCAGCCAGGGCTGCCGGACGGACTCCAGATAGGGGTAGCCGTCCACCACCTGCTGGAGGACGAGCGCGTTGTAGGTGTTGAGCCAGTAGGCCAGCGCGTCCTCGGAGGTGGGGAAGACGTCCGGCCGGTTGTGGGGCGAGAAGGAGGCCAGTGAGCGCACGAAGCCATCCAGCGCCTGGCGCTCGCGTCCCACGGAGGCGAAGTCCACGTCCCCGTCCGAGCGCACGTGCCGCAGCACCCGCGCATAGCCCTGGTAGTGGAAGGGCTCGTCGGCGGAGGGCACCCGCGCGGGCAGCAGTCCCTGGACGTACAGCGCCCCGCTCGCGACGAGCACACCCGTCGCGATGAGGAACACGGCCAGCACCAGGAAGCGGCGGCGGTGGGAGAGGGGAGCGTCCACGGAAGGCTCAGCATAATCCAGGGCGCCCCGCAGGCGTCTGCCCCGCCGGGCACCCAGGCTGCATGGCGTGCAACAGAGCCCCGTGGGCCGGCGCAGCGTTCGGATTCAGGCGTCGTGACGCGGTCCGCACTCGGCCCCGCGCTGGACGTCGCTATACTTGAGGCGTCATGGAGCCCACGCCCGACGTCATCCGTCACTTCCATCCCGTGCTCCCCGCCCGCGCGCTCGGCAAGCAGCCCGTGCGAGTGGAGGTGGCCGGTCGCGCCTATGCCCTCTTCCGGGATGCGTCCGGCCGGCCCGCCGCGCTGGCGGACGCCTGTCCCCACCGCTTCGCGCCGCTGTCCAAGGGCAAGGTGCGCGCGGACGGGCGGCTCCAGTGCCCGTACCACGGCTGGCGCTTCGACGCGGAGGGCAAGGGCGTCAACCCCAGCCAGCCGGAGCTGAAGCACTGCGACGCGCGCAGCTTCCAGGTGGCGGAGCACCATGGCTACCTGTGGCTGGCGGAGCGGAGCACGCCGCTGTCCGCGCTGCCGGACATGGAGGCGGAGGGCTACGTCTACGGCGGGCATTTCTCCACGCTCTTCGAGGCGCCGTTGCACGTGTCACTCGACAACTTCAGTGAGGACGAGCACACGCCCTACGTCCACACGCGCCTGGGCTGGGACGACCCGCGCGCGGACCAGGTGCAGTACGAGGCGCGCACCTTGGAGGACCGCACCGAGGTGCGCTACCGCGCGCCCCAGCGGGCCGCGCCGCTCATCAAGCTGCTGGGCGTGCGCGACGGCGACTTCTTCGAGAACCAGTGGGTGACGCGCTTCGACCCGGTGCGCAGCCAGTACACGGTGAGCTGGACGTCCCCGTCCGGCAAGGCGCGGCCCTTCATCACCCGCGCCAACATCTTCTTCGTGCCGGAGACGGTGCGCACCACGCGCCTCGTCGTCTTCTCGTTCCTGCGCACGGAGGTGCCGTCGATGCGCCCGCTGCTGCCGTTGGCGGCGAAGGCGGCCGTCGCGCTGACCTGGTGGGAGGTGCGCGACGACTCGCGCTTCATTCCCACGGTGGCGGACACGCCCTACAGCCACAAGGGCATGCGCCTGGACAAGTACGACAAGCCGCTCGTCCACCAGCGCAAGCTCATGGAGCGCATCTACTACCGGGTGGGCGCGGAGGCGCAGCCTCCGGCCCCGGTGCCGCTCGTGCGCGAAGTCTCGGGCGGCTGAAGGCCCCGGGGGCCCCTTCAGTGCACCGAGGGGGCGGGCTCGTGGTACGTGGCGGGAGTGCCCATGCCGGCGCGGGCCTCGTACGCGTTGCAGCCGCTGTTGCCGGACACCTCCAGCTCGAACTCGCTGAGGTCCGGCTGCATGCACCGGCTCGTCTCGTCTTCGCTCGGCTGGGCGTTGTGGCTGGCGAAGTGCCGGCAGCCCTTGCAGTTTCCCCACTGTCCGTCCGCCATGACCTGCTCCTTCGGGAAAGGGGTGAGTTCCTCTCCACCGAGGGTGGGGCCGGTGGTGGGCGCCCACAAGCGGCGCTCGCCACCCGCGCTCCAGGGCGGGCGGCCCGGCGCCTGGGAATGAAGGCGCCGGGTCCCTGACTCCGACTACTGCTGGGGCGCCGGCGCGGGCTGCTGCTCCGGCTGCGGCTGGGACTGCTCCTGCGGGGCCAGCTGCGGCTGCTCGGACTGCCCGGGCAGTGGCCGCAGGGTGGGCGGCACCACGCTCGGGTCCTTCAGGTCCGAGTCCAGCGCGCGGGCCTCGAAGGCGCCCACGGAGCGCAGCAGGCGCAGCGCGGCGACGGCCGCCTGGAGCCGCTCGCTGACGAGGCCAATCTCCGCGCCGGTGAGCGCGGTGTTGGCATCGGCGACTTCCAGGTAGGTGGCGACGCCGGCCTTGAAGGAGACGTCGGTGAGGCGCTGGGACTCGCGCGCCAGCTCCACCGTCTGCTCGGCCTTGAGGCGGTTGGCCAGGGCGCTCTCCAGGTCCAGCTGGGCGCGCTTCACTTCCTCGCGCGCGGTCAGCTCGGCCTTGCGGGCATTGGCCTCGCTCTCGGCGATGCGGCCGGAGGCCTCGCTGAGGTTGGCCTCGCGCAGGCCGCCGTCCCACAGCGTCCACTGCGCCGCGAAGGTGATGGCCCACGTGTCGGACTGGCCGGTGAAGCCGCCCGAGTTGGCGATGCGCCAGGCGCCGCTGACGCCCAGGGTGGGCAGGTAGCTGAGCCAGACGCCGCGCTTGTTGATGCGCGCCAGCTCCACCGTCTCGCGCGAAGCGGCCACGTCCGCCCGCGCCTCGAGCGAGCGCTGAATCATCGCGGCCGTGTCCGTCTTCGGGGAGACCTGCGGCTCCGGCGGCGGGGCCACCTGGAAGTCCGCCTCGTCGAAGGCCAGCAGGGTGGCGAGCACCAGCCGGGCGGAGGCCGCCGCGTTCTTCGCGCGGATGAGGTCCTGCTCCGCGCGGGACAGGTCCTGCTCGGCGCGCAGCAGCGCCACGCGCGTCACCGTGCCCGCCTCGAAGCGCACCCGGGTGTCCTTGGCGCGGGCCTGGTTGAGCTCCACCAGCCGCTCCTGCACCGTGACGGCCTGCGCCTGGGCCGCGGCCCCGTAGTACGCCTGCGCCACGCCGAAGAGGATTTCGCGGCGCGCCTGCTCCACGTTCAGCTCCGCCACGCGCTCCGACTTGTAGGCGCCCTGGATGGCGGCCCACAGCTGCGGGGCGATGATGGCCTGGCGCAGCTCAATCTGGGCCTGCCGCTGAATCAGCGGCTGGATTTCGATGGGCACCGGGGAGAGCAGCCCGGGAGGAATGATGGCCGCGTCCGAGTTGCGGATGATGGCGCCGCTGGCGGTGATGGTGGGCAGGTAGCCCGCCCATGCCTTGCGCGACGCCGTGTCCGCCTGCTGCAGCCGGGCCTGCGCCGCCTTCAGGTCCAGGTTCTCCTTGCGGGCCCGGGAGAGTGCATCCTCCAGGGTCAATACGGGCGGCGGTGCCGCGGCCAGGGTGGCCGCCAGGGTCAGCGCCAGAAGTGAGCTCATACCGCCTCTACCTCCTCAAGGGGCCCGCACCGGTGCGAGCCCGAGACGTCCAGATGGACTTGCTACGGGTTGTCTCTTCACTCCGAGCGCCCGGGCTTCTCGCCCGGGTGGGTCGGAAACGACAGGAAAAATGCGGAACGCACCGCGTCGCCGCTAATGAAAGGCAGTCCGGCGCCACGCATAGGCCATGACGTCCGAAATTGGAAGCTCCGGAATGTAGTAACCCTCAAAGGTTGATGAAGTCAATTGTTTAGGTGCGTGAGGCGAATTACCATGGGGGTATGAGCAGCGAGCATCTGGAGCGGAAGACGAAGCCGGCGGACTCGCGCAAGAAGGCGGGAGCCACCACGGAAGAGGAGGCGAGCGGCCTGCCCCGGCAGGCGTGGACGCTGCTCTTCGAGCTGATGCATGCGCACATGCGCAACTTCCCGGCGCTGGCGGCGGAGTTCGAGCTGTCACCGGTGCAGGCGCACGTGCTGAGGCAGCTGGGCGAGGCGCCGCTGGCCATGAGCACCCTGGCCGGCTACCTGTCCTGCGACGCGTCCAACGTGACGGGGCTGGTGGACCGGCTGGAGGCGCGCAAGCTGGTGGAGCGGCGCAGCTCCGAGCAGGACCGGCGCGTGAAGATGCTGGTGCTGACGGAGGACGGCGCGGCGCTGCGGGAGCGGCTGCTGGAGCGGATGGCCGAGCCGCCGGAGGCCATCGCCAGGCTGCCCGACGAAGACCTGCGCGCCCTGCGCGACATCATGCGCCGGGCGCTCAACCCGCAGTGAGCGATGGAGCAGCGGCCCCGTCCTCGAGGGCCGCGGGCCGCTTCAGTCCAGCAGGAAGGTGTACGAGTACTTCATCTCCGTGGAGACGGCCTCGCCGCCCTTGATGGCGGGCTTGAAGCGGAAGCGGCGGATGGCGTCGCGCGCCGCCTCGTTGAGGCCGTAGCCGGGGCCGTTGAGCACCTTCACCGCCACCACCTTGCCCTCGTTGTCGATGGTGATGGACAGCGTCACCGTGCCTTCGATGCCGGCGCGGCGGGCCTCCTCCGGGTAGGGAATCTTCACCTCGGAGGCCACGGTGGGCTCGGAGTCCACCTGGTAGATGGGCGTGTACTTGGGCGCGGAGTACCCCTTCACCTCCTTGGGGTCCTTCGCGGTGCGGTCCACCCTGCCGTAGGCCGTGTTGCCCACGGGCGCGGCGAAGGTGCCGGCGCTGGTGGTGGACGACATCGTCATGCCCACCACGAGCGGCGGAGGCCTGGCCTGCGGCTCCGGCGGGGGCGTGTCGTTGGGCGGCGGCGGCGCGTCCACGGGCGGAGGCGGCAGGGGCTTGGGAGCCTCGGCGACCTTGATGGGCGGCGGCTTCACCGGCTTGGGCTTGGGAGGAGGCGGCTTGGGCTCCTCCTTCTTCTCCTCGGGCGGAGGCGGCGGGGGCGGCTTCTGCACCTCCACCATGACGAGCTCCACCGGGCGCTGGGCGACGGAGCGGGGCCGGTCCGCGATGCGGTCGAGCAGCCAGAAGCCGCCGCCGTGAACCACCAGCGACACGAGCAGGAAGAGGCCCACCGCGACGGTGGAGCGGTCGCGGCGGGGAGACAATGGGGTGCTGTCGAGGACCGCCTGGCTCATGGGCTGATGTCCCGCTTCAGGGCGCGGCGGGCGCGGCCGAGGGGGCCACGTCCTTCTCGATGTTGAGGGCGAACTTCGCGATGCCCTGGCCCTTCACCACGTCGATGAGCCGCATGACCCGGCCATACGCGATGCTCTGGTCGGCGCTGATGATGGCGCGGGTGTCCTTGTCCTTCGCCACCTGCTCGGCCACCTTCGCGGACAGGTCCGCCTCGCTCAGCTCGGTGCCGTCGAAGAAGAGCTTGCCCTCCTTGTCCATCACCACGTTGACGAGGCCCTGCACCGTCTCACCGCCATTGGCGGCGCGGGGCAGGTCCACCTCCACCGTCTCGCGGACGATGAAGTTGGCCGTCACCATGAAGATGATGAGCAGCACCAGCACGATGTCCACCAGCGGCGTGACGTTGATGCCGGTGATTTCCTCTTCGTTGTCCTGCTGGGCGCCTCCGGCCATGACCTAGCGGCCCTCCGCGGCGCGCGACGCCGCGTTGGAGCCGGGGCGCTCGGCGCGCATGCTGCCCACGAGCGCGTAGCCCAGCGCGTTGGCGCGGCTGGTGAGCGTCTTGAGCTGGCGGTTGAAGATGTTGAAGGCCACCACCGCCGGAATCGCGACGGCGAGGCCCACGGCCGTGGCCACCAGCGCCTCGGAGATGCCGGCCATGACCGTCTGTTGAATCGCCGCGCCCTTGCCGCCCATCTTCCCCAGGTCGTTGAAGGCCTTGATGATGCCGAGCACCGTGCCGAACAGGCCGATGAACGGGGCGTTGTTGCCCAGGGTGCCGAGGAACGACAGGAAGCGCTCGTACTGCGGACGCTCGCGCGCCATGGTGGAGGCAATCACCTGCTCCACGGTGTCCGCGCCCTGCTCGGTGGACGCCAGCGCCTCGCGCACGACGGCGGCTTCCATGCCGCTCTTGCCTTCCACCGCCTTGCGGGCCGCGTCGAAGTCGCCGCGCGCCAGGCGCACCGCGAGCCCTTCCGAGTCCGGCAGCCGGTTGCGGGCGAAGTACACCGTCCGCTCCAGCATGATGGCGATGGAGAGCACCGAGAGGACGACGAGAATCCACAGCACCCACTCGGCGGAGGTGAGCGTCACGCCGAGCAGCTTGCTGCTGAGCCAGCCAAGCTCGGGTTGACCCGTCTGGGTCAGAAGGAAATAGGGCGTCATGGAGGGAAGCCTGGGTGAAGGTAGGTCACGGGTTGCACGTAACCCGGTTGCCAACTCGCGCGCCAATCTCTTGTTCCCCTGGCGCGGAAAGTCAAATGGAACCCCCATCCTGAAGACTCCGCGCTTGCCGGGCGCGGGAGTGGAGGGTGACGCAAATGCCACGGGAGGGCATTTCGAGCGCCTGGCTGCCTCCTTCTCAGACGTGCTTCGAGCCCGGCGGCGAGCGAGCTTTCGCCGCAGGGCCCCGCGGTGCTTCGTGACGGCTACGGGCGCCGGGGTGGCACCTCGGTGAGCGCGGGGTCTCTCTGGACGACGGGGTCCAGGATGGCGTCGATGCGGCGCATGAGCTCGGGCTCGAGCTTCACGCCAGCGGCCTTCGCGTTGTCGTGCACCTGCTCCGGGCGGGAGGCGCCGACGATGGCGGACGAGACGCCCTGGTTCTGGAGCACCCAGGCGATGGCGAGCTGGGCCATGGTGAGGCCCGCCTCCTTCGCCAGCGGCTTGAGCTCCTGCACGCGGGTGAGCACCTCGTCCTTCAGCAGGCGCGCGATGAAGCGCGAGCCGGTCGGGTCGGCGGCACGGCTGCCCGCGGGCGGAGGCTGGCCGGGGAGGTACTTGCCGGTGAGCACGCCCATGGCGATGGGAGACCAGACAATCTGCCCCAGCCCTTCCTCGAGCGAGGCGGGGATGACCTCGGACTCGATGACCCGCCACAGCATGGAGTACTGGGGCTGACTGGAGATGAATGGCACGCGCAGCTCGCGCGCCAGCTTCGCGCCCTGGCGAATCTGGTCACCGGTCCACTCGGAGACGCCGATGTAGAGCGCCTTGCCCTGGCGGACGATGTCGGCGAAGGCCAGCATCGTCTCCTCCAGCGGCGTCTCCACGTCGAAGCGGTGGGCCTGGTAGAGGTCCACGTAGTCCGTCTGCAGCCGGCTCAGTGAGCCGTCGATGGACTCCATGATGTGCTTGCGGGACAGGCCCCGGTCATTCTTCCCGGCGCCGGTGGGCCAGTAGACCTTGGTGAAGAGCTCGTAGCCGGCGCGGCGCTGCCCCTTCAGCGCGCGCCCGAGCACGGCCTCGGCCTTGGTGCCGGCGTAGACGTCCGCGGTGTCGAAGGTGGTGATGCCCACGTCCAGCGCCGCGCGCACGCACGCGAGCGCTGCCTCCTCTTCTACCTGGGAGCCGTGGGTGAGCCAGTTGCCGTAGGAGATTTCACTGACGACCAGGCCGCTTTTGCCGAGATGACGGAAGTGCATGGTGGCGCGACACTAACCGTGAGCCTCCAGGCTCGCACGGGGCTTGATGCGCCACAGTCCACCAGCCCACGCCACCCAGGCGACGTAGACGAGCTGGAAGGGGATGCGCAGCCAGAAGTACCAGTCCGGGAAGGGCAGCACGTGCGAGGCGGAGTTGGCCGCCGCCTCGTGGATGTTGGCGGGGAGGATGGCCAGCAACAGGGCGATGAGCCCCAGGGCGGCCAGCCGCCGGGTGCGCCGGAGCAGGAGCCCCAGTCCGCCCGCGACCTCCAGCACGCCGGAGAGGAAGACCCAGAAGGCCGGGGAGGGCAGCTGCGGGGGAATCATCGCCTCGTAGCGCGCGGGCATGAAGAAGTGCATGGCCCCGGCCCCGACGAAGAAGAGGCCCGCGGCCACGGCGGCGCGGTCCTTCGGCGTGGCCAGCGCCGGGAGCCGGCGCAGCGGGGGCAGGTGCAGCAGGAGGAAGAAGGCGAGCAGCAGGATGGCGAAGGACATGACGGCGCTCCTCGAAGGGACGGGGCCCGGCGGTGTGCCGGCCTCATGCCCTCAAGATGCGGTGCCGGGGCGGGCCTTCGCTTGAACGAACTGGCTACGACGTTGGAGGGACGAGGGCGTGGTGCCGAACATGCGGCGGAACGTGCGCGTCAGGTGGGCGGAGTCCGAGAAGCCGGCGGCGTGCGCGGCCTCGCCGAGCGTGCGCCCCGCGGCGACGGCGCCCGCGGCGCGCTGGAGCCGGAGCCAGAGGAGGTAGGGGCGCAGGGGGACGCCCAGCGACTCCGTGAAGGCGTGCATCAGGCGGCCTTCGGACAGGCCGGCGACGGCGGCGAGCGCTTCGAGGGAGGTGTCCTCTGGCGCGGGCTCGGAGCGCAGGTGGCGGAGGAGCTTTCGCACGCGCGGGTGCACGGTGCGCGGTGTGTCGGGCGTGCCTGAGAGGGACTCCAGGGTGGACTCCATCCACGGGCCGATGGCCTCATGAGGGAGGGGACCGGTGGAGGGCAGTGCGCTGAGGAGGGCATCTCGGTGGGCCTCGTCGAAGAGGCGCACGGGACCCTGGAGTGAGGCCTGGAGGCGGAGGCCGTCCTGGCTCTCGGGCTCGACGAAGAGGAGCAGGACGTCGCGCGCTCTCGCGTCGAGGGAGTGGGAGACATCGGGGCCAACCAGGACGCCGGCCGCCTGCTCGGCGGCCTTCATGCCCTGGGCACGGACGGTGAGGGTGCCCTGGCGGCAGAGCACCAGGTGCATGGCGTGGTGGGCGTGCTTCGAGGACTGGTCCCCCGGGCCCCACATCGCGAGCGCGGCCGGCCAGACCACGAGCGGCATGCCCGGCCAGGGAGCACGGGGCGCGAGGTCTGGAGGGCGGGCGAGGAGCACGGACTCAATGACTACTTGCGGTGGCTCAGGTAGGCGGAGTGGCAGCTCACGCAGGTCTCCGTCAGCTTGCCGAACGACTCCGCGAGCGCCGCGTCATCACGCTTCTGTGCCGCGGCCTGTACTGCCTGGGCGCGAGAGCGCGCATCGTCCTGGAGCGCGAAGAAGCGCTCGGGCAACAGCGTGCTCAGCTCGTCCTCGGCTCCGGGCTCCGGGCGCGTGAGCCTGGGCTCGTTGACGATGCGGCCGGCCGCGGCGCCCGCGACCTCATACTGGAGCAGCGTCACGCCCAGCATCAGGTCCGTCATGGCCTGACCATGGCGCGCCATCTTCTTGCGCAGCGCCGCGCGCGCCTCGGCCGACAGGTAGTCCGGCGCGGGCAGGGACGCGGCGGGCTTGGACGACTTCTTGGGACGCGCGGGCTCGGAGGCCTCGGCGAAGAGGCCCAGTGTCACGAATCCCACGAGCACCACGGGAAGAGTACGCCGGAGCGGCTTCATCATGGGTTCCTTCTACCACCGGTCCCTGGAGAGGATGACCGCGCTGTAGCTGCCCAGCGCGAGTCCTCCGCGCGCGGGCATTCTGTCCCGGCCGCCCCAGGTGCTCCAGACGTCGTGCGTGGGCGTGTTGCCGAAGTCAGGCGCGTAGCCCTGCCAGTCGCTGTTGAAGCGCACGCGCCACAGGCCGTCCGAGGGCAGGCCCAGCTCGTACCAGGAGAAGGCGCGGTGGCCGAGGTTGACCACCACCACGACGTCGTCTCCCGGGCCGCCGTGCTGCCAGCGATGGTAGGCCAGCACCTTGTCCGCGTGGTTGAGGTGGAAGACGTTGAGGTGCTCGCCGCGCAGGCCCGCGCTGGTGTCGTGCCAGTTGCGGCGCAGGCGGATGAGGTCGCGGTACGCCTGACGGATGCCGCTGAACCAGCCGGCCCGGTTCCAGTCGAGCGGGCTGCCGTCGTCGAAGTGGCCGTCCTGCATGAACTCCTGGCCCATGAAGAGCATGGGGATGCCGGGGGCGGTGAGCGTGAGCGCCGCGCCGAGCAGGGACTTCTTCTTGGCGAGCCTGCCCCCGGTGTCGTGCGGTGCCACCTCGGAGGGGATGCGGCTGCGGCCGTTGGCCACCTCGTCGTGGCTCTCCGTGTAGATGACACGCTGGGTGGCCTGGCCGTTGTAGCGGGCGTAGAGCGCGTCGCGGACGGCGTTGAGGTCGCGCGCTTCGTCGAACGGGGTGGTGAGCGCGGCGCGCACGGGGTGGACGAAGGACGCGTCCCACTGGGAGGCGAAGCCGGCACCCTGCGAATGGGTGATGGCGGGGTCTCCGCCCATGTCCTCGGCGATGATGAGCTTCCAGGGGAACTCGCGCTTCACGGCCTCGTTGATGGAGCGCAGCAGCTCCCAGCCGGCGGGGTTGTCCGCGCCATTGGCGTTGCGAATCTCCTTCGTGGCGTCCAGGCGCAGGCCGTCCATGTGGTACTCGCGCAGCCACATGAGGGCGTTGTCGCGCAGGTAGTCGCGCACCTCGTGGCGGCCGTAGTCGGGACGGGTGTTGCCCCAGGGGGTGCTCGCGCGCTCGTCGGCGTAGAAGTAGACGCCGCCCCTGCCGAACGTCTCGCCGTCGAAGTCCCAGTGGGGGAGGTCGCTCGGGCCCAGGTGGTTGTAGACCACGTCGAGGATGACGCCGATGCCACGCCGGTGGGCCTCGTCCACGAAGCGCTTGAGGTCGTTCGGCGTGCCGTAGGAGCTCTCGGGTGCGAAGGGGAAGGTGGGGTTGTAGCCCCAGGAGAAGTCCCCGGCGAACTCGGACGAGGGCATCAGCTCCACCATGTTGACGCCGAGGTCTCGCAGGTAGTCGAGCTTGTCGATGGCGCTCAGCCAGTTCCCGGGGCCCCAGCCGGGCGCGTCGTGGAAGGTGCCGATGTGCAGCTCGTAGAGGACGACCTCGTTGAAGGCCGGCATCTGGAAGTGGTGGTCGTAGCGCCAGAGGAAGTCGCGGTGGTCGACGATGATGCTGTTGCCGGTGGAGTTGGTGACGTCCGAGGCGCGCGGGTCATTGCGCCAGCGCCAGTCGCCGTACTTGCCCTGGATGACGAGCTGGTACTGGTGGCCGTTGCGGGCGCCCTGCACGTCGCGGGAGAAGTTGCCCGAGGGCTCGCGGGCGAGCTCCACCGCGTGCCAGTGGCTGAACTCGCCGACGACCTGGACGCGCTGGGCGTGGGGGGCCCAGACGCGGAAGGTGGTGCCGCCGTCGTAGGGGATGGCGCCCATGCCGGCGCGCCAGGAGGGCTCGGGGGCAGGGGCCGAGGGGAAGTAGGCGGAGAGGTTGGACGGGGCCTGGAGCTGTTCCGCGGGGCCGAAGAGGTCCGGTGCCGCGCGGGCCCTGGGGCTGCGCTGGAGGACTTCGTTGCCGCGTGCCTTGCAGACGGACTCGAAGAAGTCCTTGCGCGGCTGACGCACCTCGTTCGGCTTCACCGTCTTCGTCGACATGTCGCCCCCCTGGAACAGGCCGTTCAACTGTGGAGCGCCATTCCGACAGCGTGGGCGGCGTGAGGGCAACCGGGGGCGGGTACGAGGGCGTTCAGTTCAGGGCAGTGAGGGGGAAGCTGGGCCGGGTTGAGGTCTGGTGGTGCAGCGTCGCTCGGGAGAAGCGCCGCATTGGGGTGGGCCGCACATGAACTTGTCCTTGATGCCCTGCTTGCCCACGACTACAGGTGGTAGGTACGTTCAGTCACTCGCGTCGGTTTGGTCGGCTACCGGGCAGAGCGGGTTGTGGCAGCCCTGCGGGTGGGCTGGCCAATCTGGCAGCAGAGGCTCCAAACTCGCCTAGAACTCGTCTGGTATCCTCCATTCGTGGTCCTTCTTCACCAACCCTATGCACCTGCCCTCCTGCTCGCATAACGCGGCAGGCGGAGCGGCCTTTTCCCTACCGAAATAGGCACTTAATGGTCTGAGGAAGGACAAGAATAGATGAGGAAACGTCGAAAGAACCCGAAGTCCACTCAGGCTACATCAGCCTCAGCTACGTTGGCACCAGTCCCAGCTACGACAGCACCAGCAATCCCAGTTACTCCAAGTGGCGGCGTGCCGGATACCTCTCCTCGCTGGGCACAGGTGCTCGGGGTTGCTGGCGGTGCCATTGGCATTGTAGGTGGCTTGGTCGGTGCTTGGTCCGGTGTCGTCAGTGCACGCGCCTCTGAGCGCTCAGCACAGGTGGCAGAAGCCGCCTTGCAGCGTCAGCAGGAGGATTCAGCCCTCACGGAGGCTACACTCCAAGCTACCGACACGATCCGTTTGAGCGTGCAGGTCTCGGCCACAGGAACGGTTCGGGTCCACAACCTCTCGTCCATGAATGCCGAGCAGGTTGAACTCCGCACCCAGGGCTTCAAGTACTCCCGTGCCTGTGAAGCCGTGCTACATGGGTTTGCTTCCCCCCCTGGTGACCCAACGCCATGGAAGCAGATTGCGTCCCTTGCTCCTGGCGCAGAAGCTAGCTTCGAGTATGCATCCCCCATCTCTAGACCTGACGCTGGGCCAGGAGAACTGCACCCTGTAATGACCAGCGATCAGTTTGGTTGTGGCATCGATACAGGGGACGCACCCATGAAGTTCGCCAATGGGCTCGTCAATCTCACTCCGGAGACGAAGGCCAGAGGTGCCATACCGGCCTGCTCTGAAAAGCTCCCCTGCGTCATGATCACGTACTTTGAGGCTCGTGCACTACACCCTAAGCTGTTCCAATGGGCGGGACCATTCGATGAACTGATGGTCCAGGAGGCAGATGGGTCGGTTCGCCCAAGTACGTCCTTCGGAAGCATGAGCGTCGAAGGCGACGTAGCAACTTGGAACTTCAATCCCGCTGATCGAGTGATGTTCACTCGGGCCGCACAGTGGCTTCGAACAAGACGGTGGGATACTTCGCGAAGGTTCCGCTTTGAAAAGGCGGAACGGGCGTTTGGGGGCTTAGGCGCGTTCCGTGCAGTCGGCGTAGAAGAGCCAAGCCCCTGATGGGAAACACTTAATCTCCGTTGTCTAGGCGAGACTTTCTCGAAGCCCGTTGCTCCCCTCCGCTTCGCTCAGTAGCCCCCCTTGCGCACCGCACCGCTACACGCTCCTCTTTTCTCTGAAGCCCTCGCGCCCTCAGAGGCAGGGGTAATTTGGGGTCTTGACGTCACCAACATGAACACGTCTGCTCCGCCCGCTAGCGGTTCGTTATCCCCGGCGCGTGGGCGACGACCTTCGTCGCAGGCACGCTGTTCGTCATTCGCCGGGTGCGTGAGTTCATCGGAGTCGTTCGCGAGATGGACCGGCTCCTCTAGGGTGTGGCTGACAGCTCCCGTCCGAGAAACATCGCGCCCGGGATTGGGTTGAACACGTAGGGCTCGATGGGGCGGAATCCCATCGAGGTGTACAGCCCCACTGCCGCGGCCATGCTGGGCAGGGTGTCGAGGCAGATGCGCCTATAGCCAGCGGCTCGCGCCTCATCGCAGATTCGCTCTGCCAATCGTCGACCGAGCTGCTCGCCGCGTGCGGCGGGCCGGACATACAGGCGCTTCATCTCGCACGTGTCCACGCTGAGCGGTCGCAGCGCCACGCACCCCAGGTCCTGCGCTCCCCTCCGCGCGAGCAGCAGCCTCCCGCGCGGCGGCGCGTACTTGCCCGGAAGGCCTGCCAGCTCGGCTTCGAAGTCCTGAAAGCTCAAGTCGATGCCCAGGCTTTCGCTGTACTCGCGCCACAGCGTCTGCACGAGCGGCAGGTCGACCGGGAACTGGGCGGGTTCGATGGCGAGCATGCGGCAACCTTAACTCTCTGCTCCGCCCTGCCTGCCGCCCGCTCCCCGCGTCGTTCCTTCGTGACTCGTGCGCGCGGAGGCAGGGGGTAGTTTGGGGGTCGTGACGCCACCTACATATGGAGGGCCGACGTTTCCGAAGAAAAAACGAGGAGCATGTCGAGCTGAAGCGCGCTGCTCCGACCTATGGGCAAGGACGGCGTCATTTCGGTGCCGTATCCATCAAGGACGTTCACATGCAGAAGATCACTCCGTTCCTGATGTTCAACAACCAGGCCGAAGAGGCCGCGAAGCTCTACACGTCGGTGTTCAAGGGCTCGAAGATCACCTCCGTCACGCGCGGCCCGAACGGCCAGGCGATGTCGGTCAACTTCGAGCTCGAAGGGCAGCCGTTCTTTGCGTTCAACGGCGGGCCGACGTTCAAGTTCTCGGAGGGAATCTCGCTGTTCGTCAGCTGCGAGACCCAGGCCGAGGTGGACGCGCTGTGGGACCAGCTCTCGGCCGGCGGAAAGCACAAGCAGTGCGGCTGGCTGGAGGACCGGTTCGGGGTGTCGTGGCAGATCATCCCCACCGCCATGATGCGCCTGATGGGAGACAAGGATCCGGCGAAGGCCGGGCGGGTGGTGCAGGCGATGCTCGGCATGCAGAAGATCGAAATCGCCGGCCTCGAGCGCGCCTACAAGGGGAGTTGAGTCTCCCGACGAAGCGGCGTGTTCGCTGCTCCCCGTACTGACCTGTGCTCCGGGCTCTCACCCTTGTCCTCTGAAGCGCTTGCGCGCTCGGAGGCAGGGGATTGGGAGCATGAGGCTGGGGGCAGGCTTGTCAGGCTCCGCTGGTAATCCAGGGGCGCGCCCTGTCCATGTGCGGGCGTCAGGCCGGGGACCTCGATGACGCTCCGTAGGGCTGTTGGGCTGCTTCTACTGCTGGTCGGGACGGGGTGCTCAACCACCCGAGTCGTGCGGCTGCACATAGCCGACGAGGCCCCTCTCCTCGTCATCCCCTTTGAGGAGGAGGGTGCTGAACTGCGGGAGGCCGAAGTCGATGACGACGAGTTCCAGGAGACGATGGGGGAACTCGCTCGCGACGTGCGGCCCTTCATCCATCCTTTACGCGAGGCCCGAGCGCTCTTCGGCATTCCGGAGCGGAGTGGGGTGTACTGGTACGAGGGGCGCAGCCAGCGGCTCATCCCGCTGGCGGAGGACGCTCGCCCGGATGGCCCGCGCCTGCTGGAGTCGTATGCGGACGAGGCGCTGACTCGCGCGTATGGCCGGTGGTGTGAGCGGAAGGACCAGCCCGGAGATTGCCTGCGGCTCCTGGATGAAGGTCCATTGCTCGCCAGTGATGGCAAGTACACGTTGGCAATGGCCATCGCCATGGACTCGGTCTGGGATGAGACGGCCGAGTCACTGAGGGACATGGCGGACCCCCAAGCGCTCCTTGCTTCCGTTACGGCCGCAGTCAGCATGTATCTGCTGCTTTGGGCACTACCCGAGCCTTTCTCGAAGGGCGTGGCGGCGCTGATAACGGCGGCTGCCATCGCCTACCTGGGAGTGGACACGGTGTGGCGCCTCCTGGACGGGTGGGTGACGCTGGTCCGAAAGGTGGACCGGGTCACTACCTTCGACGAGCTCAGCGAAGCCGGTGAGGAATACGGAGCAGTACTCGGAGAGAGCGCCGCGCGCGTCTTCGTCATGCTGGCCACCGCCGCTATCGGGAACACCGCGGGGCTGGCAGCGAAGGCGTCAAGGCTGCCCGGGTCCGCGCAGGCGGCGCTCGCCGTGGAGTCCCAGGCAGGCTACTCGTACGCCGCCATCGGAAGCGTGGAGTCAGTAGCGATGACAGCCGAGGGCTTCACTATCGCGCTGGCGCCCAACGCCGTGGCAATGGCGGTCAAGGGCAAGCAGCGTCGAGGAACCCACAACCATCACCTCGCCACGGACAAGAACAACATCTCCACTGCGCAGGGCGGGCCGTGGACTCCGCAGTTCAAGAGAATCTTCAAGAAGGCTGGCATGAAGCTTGGGGACCGCGAGAACATCGTCCCAGTCGACGGTCATCAGGGACCACACCCACGGGCCTACCACGACATGGTCTTCAGACGGTTGAACGAAGCCACCGAGGGTTGCCGGAACGTAGATGCGTGTCGGCAGGCTCTGACGGCCGAGCTGCGGAAACTATCCAGGGAAGCCATGACCCGAGGGTCGGACCTCAACATGCTCCTTACTCGGGGCAAGTCGCGTTAGAAACGCGCCATGTCGCAGCGATTCTTCGACCTCTCAATGGACGTCCGGACGGGCATCTGGGACCTGGGCGACCCCTTGGACGAACGTGGCCAGGAGGTTGAGGACCCGTGGATGTTCAGGGCGGGCCGCCCCGTACACGTCGAAGGCTTGTTGACCATCCCCATCGAGGGGCGCGGGAGACGGTTGGACTTCTCCACGGCGGGGATTGGCGTGACGCCCATCGTCCACGCCCGAGTTGCGTCCATCTTCGAGGAACTGGCCCCCAATGACGTGCAGTTCATCCCGGTGAATGTCCAGGGGCGGTCGGAGGAGTACTTCATCCTCGTGGCCACGAAGCTCATCCGCTGCATCGATGATGAGGCCTCTAGCGAGGTGCTGTACTGGAAGCCCGAAGACGAGCGGCCGGACAAGTTCGGCCAGTATCGTTCCGTCTCTGGCATGCGGATCGATCGCACGAAGGTGGGCGACGCCAAGGTGTTTCGCACCTGGGGGTGGAAGATCGCCCTCATCGTCTCCGAGGACATCAAGAACGCCCTGGAGCGCGAAAAGGTGACCGGGACCTGGTTCTCGGAGGTGTAATCCGGCCCTTCCAGGTCCCAGGTTCAGCCATTCGCGGTGGGTCCGTGACGCACCGGCCCTCCGTCGCTTGTGGGAGGAGGGCGAGTGTCCGACACTGTCCCTCCTACATGGCTGCCAGCGAAGAACGCCGCTTCCAGGCCCTGGTGCTCGCGCCCGTGCGGCGCGTGCAGCGGCGTCTCAATGCCGTGGCCTGGGCGGAGGCCGGTATCGCTCCCGTCTGGGCCACCGCCACCGCGTGCGTGCTGGCCCGGCTGCTCCTCCGTGGCGCTGCGGTGTGGGCCCTTCCGCCCCTCCTGGCCGCTGGCTGCGCCTGGTGGTTCTGGCGTGCCCGCTCCCGGGGCGTGTCGCTGGAGCAGGCAGCCGTGCTCGCCGACCGCTCGGCCAATGCTGGAGGGTTGCTGCTCACCCGCCTGGAGCGCCCCGTCGGTGAGTGGGAGCTCACCGTCAATCAGCTCGCCGCCGCCGTGAAGCCTCCCGAGGTGAAGTGGCGCCGGCCCGTGGGCGCACTCTCGGGCGCACTGCTCTTCCTGGTCGCGGGCTTCCTCCTGCCGCTGCCCGCGCGGCGGACACGCCCCGCGAATGCCGCCGCCGCCGCGAAGGTGGCCGCCGTACAGGCCCAGGCCGAGGCACTCGCCAAGGAGGAGGTGCTGGGTGAGGCCGTCGAGGACGAGCTGCGCCGCCTCGCCGAGGAGGTGGCCGATGGCCGCTTCGACGCAGGAGACTGGGAGGCCGCCGACGCCCTGGAGAAGCGGCTCGCCGAGAAGGCCGCGGAAGCCGCCGCCGAGCTGGCTCGTGCCTCCGAGGCTGCTCGCGAATTGGAGGAAGCGCTGGGCGCCGCCGGTGGCGCCGAGGCCGCCTCACGCGAGCGCGAGGAGCTGGAGCGCGCCCTGATGGAGCTGGGCGAGGGTGACTCCAGCGCTCCAGAGGACGGCAGCGGCGAGCAGGCCCAGGGTGACCCCGGCGCTCAAGGCCAGCAGCAACAGGGCGACAGCCAGGGCACCTCCGAACAACAGGGGCAGCAGCAGGCCCAGGGCCAGCAAGGCCAACAGGGACAGCAAGGGCAGCAGGGCCAACAGGGCTCGCAGGGTCAGCAAGGGCAACAAGGCGCCCAGGCCCGCGCGCGCTCCCAGTCCTCCGGCTCACCGGACCAGATCGCCAACCTCCGTCAGTCGTTGGAGCGGCGGCGTCAGTCGCTCGAGAAGCGCTTCGACCCACAAGATGGCAACAGCTCCGAAGCCCAGGCCCAGCAGCGTCAGGGCGGCAGCCGCTCGGGCAGGAATGGGCAGGGACGCGGGGAGTCCGGCTCCGGTGAGCAGGGCTCGGACGCCCAGGGCGGACATGCGAGCCGGGGTGTCGGGAAGGGCGCGGGCGCCGGACGCGGCGGCGAGAGTCAGCCGCTCGTCTTCGGTGACGAGGCGCAGATGGACCCGGAGCGACTCGCGTTCGAGCCGCTGCCGGAGGGACAGGGCGGAGACGAGGCCGAGGAGCTGTGGGGCCTCAAGGCCGCGGACCCGCAGCGGCGCGCGGGCCCGGCGGGGCCGGCGGGAGCACAGGGCACCAGCGCCCGGGGCGATGCGACGGCGGGGCCCGGTGCGGCGCCGCTGCTGCCTCGCAACCGCGACCTGGTGAAGCGGTACTTTGGGGGCGAGTAGTCGTCGTCGAGTCGTTCGGAAGGGGAGACACACGTGGCAGCGGAGCTTCTCAGTCCCGTCGAAGCGCAGGGTGCGGCGGAGGTGGCGTCACGGCTCAAGGACGGGCTGAACACCGTGCTCCTCGACCAGGAGTCCGTCGTCGAGCAGGTCGTCGTCGCCGTGCTCGCTCGCGGGCACGTGCTGCTGGAGGGCCTCCCCGGCCTCGGCAAGACGGAGCTGTGCAAGGCCCTGGCGAAGCTGCTCGCGCTGCCCTTCCGCCGCATCCAGTTCACCCCCGACCTGCTCCCCGGCGACATCACCGGCACCTACGTGCTCGAGGGCGAGGGCCGCCGCGACTTCGTCTTCCGCGAGGGCCCCCTCTTCGCCAGCCTCGTGCTCGCCGACGAAATCAACCGCTCCAGCCCCAAGACACAGTCCGCCCTGCTGGAGGCCATGCAGGAGCGCGGCGTGACGGTGCTCGGGCAGACGCGCTCGCTGCCCGACCCCTTCTTCGTCCTCGCCACGCAGAACCCCATCGAGCTGGAGGGCACCTACCCGCTCCCCGAGGCCCAGCTCGACCGCTTCCTCTTCCGAATCCAGGTCCCTCCCGTGGGCGCGAAGACGCTGCGCACCCTGCTCACCACCCGCGTCCGTGGCGCTCCACCGGAGCTGTCCCCCGTGCTCGACCTGGACGGCCTGCGCCGCCTGTTCGCCGCCGCCGACCGCGTCCACCTCCCCGGCCCCGTCGCCGACTTCATCGGCCGGCTGGTGGAGGCCAGTGACCCCCGTCAGGCCTCCGCTCCCGAGGCGGTGCGCCGCTTCGTGCGCTATGGCGCCAGCCCTCGCGCGGCGCTCGCGCTCGCCGCCGCCGGGCGCGCCCTCGCCCTGCTGCACGGCCGGCCCAACGTGGGGTTCGACGACGTGGTGGCCGCCGCGCCCGCCGCCCTCAACCACCGCCTGGTGCTCGCGTACGAGGCGTCGCTGGAGAAGGTCACCGCCTCCGACGTGGTGCGCGCCCTCCTGCAGGCCGTGCCCGAGGTGCCTCGTGCGTAGGGCCCTGCCCGCCGTGCTGCTGCTCCTGCTGCTCGGGGCTCCGCGCGCCTTCGCCACCTCTCCGGAAATAGCGGAAGAAGAGAAGGCGCGCATGGGCTATCGCGATGCCTCGGGGACGACCGACGTCCTGACAGGGGGCGACCTTCGCGTCTCCGTGCGCGTTGGCGTGCTCAAGCCCCGGCGCGGCTACACGCCGCTGGAGGTGGTGTTCCAGAACACCGGCCCGGTACCCCTCCAGGCCCGCATGTCCTTCCAGGGGCACTTCGGCACGGGCTCGCGCACCACGGAGCGCAGCGTGGAGGTGGGGCCTCGCCAGCGGCGCGTCACCTGGCTGCTGGTACCCGCCGTGCTCCAGGCCGGCAGCCTCGTCGTGGACTCCCCCGGCCTCGAGCGCATGCTCCAGCCCGTGTACCTCGAAGACGGGGCGAATGGAGCCGTGCTGGTGCTGGGCGCGGGGAAGGACTTCGAGGCGGGCACCGGCATGCCGAAGTCGGAGGAGGACCAGGAGCCCTGGTTCTCCGCCCGCTTCGTCGACGCGAAGGAGGCTCCGCGCGAGCTGTCCGCCTACGTGGGCTATTCCATGGTGGTCCTCGCCGAGGAGGCCACCACCGTGCCCTCGGACGTGTGGGCCGTGCTCGAGGCGTACGCCGCTTCGGGAGGAAAGCTCGTCCTCCTCCGCCCGCCGGGCGACGTGGGCCAGCGCCTGCCGCTGCTGCGCAAGGGCGGGTCCTCCTCGGAGGCCCTGTACGGCTTCGGCGAGGTCCAGCTGTGCCGTCCGTCCAGCCCCTGTGGCACGCAGCTGCGCAACACCCTGATGACCGTCTCCGAGACGGGGCCCGTGAATCCCATCGGACCGCCTCCACGCTGGGACCAGAGCAGCGCGCTCACCGGCGGAGTGCTGCCGCTGCTGGACAGTGCCCGTGCGCCCGTGGGCCGCTTCCTCCTGCTCATCCTCGTCTTCGCGCTGGCGGTGGGCCCTGGCGGGCTGATGCTCGCGCGCCGCAGGGGCCCCGTGGCGGTGCTGGTGGCGGTGCCCGTGGTGTCCGTCATCACGTGCCTGGCCCTCATCGCCTGGTCGGTGCTGGTGGATGGCTTCGCCGTCCACTCCGCGCGCTACAGCCTCACGTGGCTGGACGGCGAGCGCTCGCGCGCGGTGACGCTCGGCGTGGCGGCCTGGTACGCCAACCTGTCGCCGGAGCCGGTGAAGCTGCCCGCCTCCAGCGCGCTGCTCGCCCCGGACAACGCGGACGAGTCGCTGGCGGACCTGGACTGGACGAACGGCCTCACGGTGACGGGCGGCTTCCTGCCACCGCGCACCTACCGCGAGTGGGGCGAGGTGGCCGTGCTGCCCTCGCGCGCGCGGCTGGTGCTGCGGACCGACGGCAAGGCGCTGCGGGTGCAGAACGCGCTGGGCGCGCGGGTGGAGGAGGGCTACGTGAAGCGAAGTGGCGCGCACTACAAGCTGCCCGCGCTGGAGGACGGCGCCGAGGCCGAGCTGGGCCCGCCGGAGCAGGACGCGGAGATGATTCATCCGATGACCGCGCTCATCCAGCACATGGGCCCGCAGCTGCACGAGCGGCTGGTGGACGGGAACACGGCCTTCCACGCGGACCTGCCCGAGGGCGGCTTCGCCGTGCGGCTCGGCGGTCCGGGCCCCGTGCCCACCTCCATCATCCCCGTGGAGCTGGAGGCGGCAGTCCACCTGGTGCGAGGCCAGGTGGAGGAGGTGCGGCCATGAGCCTGCTCGAGGTGAAGGGGCTGCGGCGCGACTTCGGTGCGCTGCGCGCGGTGGACGAGGTGTCCTTCAGCCTGGAGGCCGGCAGCATCCTGGGCTTCATCGGCCCCAACGGCGCGGGCAAGAGCACCACGCTGCGCATCCTCGCCACGCTGGACGTGCCCACCTCCGGCGAGGTGCTGCTGGACGGGCACTCGCTGGTGGACACTCCGGACCGGGCCCGGCCGCTCATCGGCTACATGCCGGACCGGTACGGCACCTACGACGACGTCACCGTCTTCGAGTTCCTCGACTTCTTCGCGCGCGCCTATGGCCTGAAGGGCCCCCAGCGCCGGCAGCGCGTGGAGTCCGTGATGGCCTTCACCGGCCTCACCCCGCTGGCGCAGAAGCTCACCACGGCGCTGTCCAAGGGCATGCGCCAGCGCGTGGCCCTGGGGCGCACGCTGCTGCACGACCCCCAGTTGTTGCTGCTGGACGAGCCGGCGGACGGGCTGGACCCTCGCGCGCGAATCGAGCTGCGCGAGCTGCTGCGCGCCCTGGCGGACCAGGGCAAGGCCGTCATCATCTCCAGCCACATCCTCACGGAGCTGGCGGAGATCTGCGACACGTGCGCCATCATCGAGCAGGGCCGCCTGCTGGCCACGGGCAAGGTGGCGGACCTGCTCCAGCAGGGCACCGGCCCGGCCATGGCCCCCGAGCTCACGGTGCGGCTGGCCGCGGGCGCGGAGGGCGATGCGCTGTGGGCTCGCGCGGAGCGGCTGCTGCTGGAGCAGCCCCGGGTGGCGCGGGTGGCTCGCGAGGGTGAGTCGCTGCGCGTGCGGCTGGAGCTGGAGGCGGGAATGGGGCCCGCGCAGGTGGACGCGGCGGCGGCGGTGCTGCTGGCGGCGCTGGTGTCCGCGGGCCTGCCGGTGTGCGCGTTCAGCGCGCGGGAGCGGAACCTCGAGGATGCGTTCATGACGGTGACGAAGGGGAGGGTGGCGTGAGCACGCCCGTGGACACGGCCGCGAGCCCGGCCCCGGAGACGGCGGTGGCTCCCGGAGGCGCGGCGGCGGGCGCGGCGCCCTGGTGGGAGCGCTGGGGAGACCGGCTCAACCCGCTGGTGGTGAAGGAGGTCCGCCAGGGCCTGCGCACGCGCATCTTCTGGGCGTGCTTCGGGTTGATGCTGCTGGCGTGTGTCATGCTGGCGCTCGTCGCCTACGTGGAGACGCGCGAGGCCGCGTACGCGCGCCACGGCAGGGGCTTCTTCTTCGCCTTCTTCGTCTGCCTGGGCGCGGTGCACTTCTTCGTCATCCCCTACAACGCGTACCGCTCCCTGGCGCGCGAGCGGGAGGACGACACGTGGGTGCTGCTGGTGCTCACCGGCCTGGGCCCTCGCCGAATCCTCCGCGGGAAGGTGACGTCCTATCTGGTGCAGGCGGCCCTGTACGCCTCCGCGGTGGGGCCCTTCCTCCTGTTCAGCTACTTCCTCAACGGCATCGCCCTGCCCAACATCCTCACCGTGCTGGCGCTGGGGGGCGCGTGGCTCATGTTCCTCACCGTGGTGGGGGTGTGCGCGGCGACGCTGGCGGACGGGCGGCTGGGGCGCGGCTTCGTCCACTTCGCCCTGCTGGGCGTGCTGGGCATGGCGCTGGTGCAGGGGCTGGTGGCGACGTACGCCCTGACCGAGACGGGCGACCGGATTCTTCGCGACGATGACTTCGTCTATGGGGCGGCCGTCGCGCTGCTGGTGATGCTCACCGATGGGTGGCTGCTCTTCGAGGCGGCTGCGTCCCGGCTGGCGCTCCCCACCGAGGACTACACCCGGGGCCCCCGGCGCGCGCTGGTGGCCCAGGTGCTGCTCTCCATGGCGTGTGGCGCGGGCATCTGGTGGTTCGAGGGCCGCGACCACACCGTGCCTGAGATTTTCGGCATCGTCGGAGGGGTGCACCTCATCGGCGTGGGGCTCTTCGTGGCCACGGACCTGGATGGCCAGGCGCGACCGCTGCGCGCCGCCACTCGCGCGTGGTCGCTGCTGCGCCCGGGGGCGGTGCGGGGCTTCCGGCTGGTGGTGTTGCTGCTGGTGGCCTGGGCGGTGGTCTGGTCGGTGCTCGCGGTGTTTGCCTTGAACCCTCCGGCGCGGGGCATGTCGATGCGGATGGCGATGGCGGCGACGCCGACGTACGGCATCCTCTTCCTGTCGCTGGCGGTGCTGCTGGGGCGGATGGCGCGCTCGGACCGGCTGGCCTCGCCGGCTGCCGTGCGCCTGCTCTTCGTGGCGGCGGTGGGCCTGGCCTCCGCGCTGCCTCCGCTGGTGGCGGTGCTGATGGACCTGGAGGGGGATGACGGGCTCGTCAACCTCTTCAACCCCGTGGTGGGGCTGGTGAACTTCGCCACGCACGAGTACCCGGCCGGGACGAAGATGCCGTCTTCGCTGCTGTACTTCGTGATGGGCGTGGCGCTGCTGGCCGCCTTCGCGGCGGACCGGGTGCTCGTCGAGCGCGAGCGGCGGGTCCACTCCTCGTGAGCGAGCGGATGGACGAGGCGGCCGTCGCGCGGCTGGTGCCAGGGCTGGGGCTGGCGCTGCCGCGCGTGCCCCACCGGGGCCTCGTCGGTGAGGTGCGCGCCACGTCCGCCGGCAGCTCGCTGGAGCTGCATGACTTCCGCGCGTACCAGCCGGGCGATGACCTGCGGCAGGTGGACTGGAACGCGGTGGCTCGCACGGGCGAGCTCATCCTCCGGATACGGCAGGACGAGGTGTCTCCGCGTGTGGAGGTGGTGCTGGACGGCTCGCGCTCCATGGCGCTGTCGCCGCGCAAGGCCGCGTGCGCGAGGGAGCTGGCGCTGCTCACCGCGGAGGTGGCCGCGCGGCAGGGGTTGTCGCCCACGCTGCTGGTGGCGGCTTCCCGGCCGGAGCGGGCCCAGGGGACGGCATGCCGTGCGGCGCTGAACGCGGCGGAGTTCGACGCGCGGGATGATTTGTCCGCCTCGCTGGGGCGGCTGCCTCCGCTGCGCCCATGCGGGCTGCGGGTGGTGGTGAGCGACTTCCTGTTCGAGGCGGACCTGCTGGCGCTGTGCTCGCGCCTGTCCCGGGGCGCGGCGGGGCTGTTCCTGATGCAGGTGCTGGACGCGGAGGACCTGGACCCGTCGGGCGGAGAGGGTGCGCGGCTGGTGGACGCGGAGAGCGACACGGCGCTGGAGGAGTTGCTGACGGAGGATGTGCTGGCCGCGTACTCGCGCCGCTTCGCCGAGCACCAGCGTGGGTTGAGGGCCGCGGCACTGCGAGCGCGGGGGACGCTGCTCACCGCTCCGGCGCCGGAGTCGCTGGCGGCGCTGGTGGCGGGGCCGCTGCGGCCACTGTTCATCGCGGGCGGTGGAGCGTGAGCTTCGGCTTTCCGTCAGCGGCGCGTGTGCCGGGCATTGCCAGGTGCTGGCGTGCGAACTGCCCGTCAGGGCCGCGAGCAGCGAGCCGCGCGGGAGGTGAGGCGTGAGCTTCGGCTTCCCGTGGGGACTGCTCGCCCTGGGTGCACTGGCGCCGCTGGTGGCGGCGTACTTCCTGCGGCGGCGACAGAAGCCGGTGGTGGTGAGCGCGCTGTTCCTGTGGCGCACGCCGCGCCCTCGCGCGGAAGCAGGGCCCCGGTGGGAGCGCTTCACTCGCGAGTCCTCGCTGCTGCTGGAGGCCCTGGCGGTGATTGCCGCGGCGCTGTTCCTGGCGGACGTGCGGCTGGGCGAGGCGGCGCGGACGCGGCACCTGGTGCTGGTGGTGGATGGCAGCCTCTCCATGTCCGCGCGCGGGCCGGACGGCGTGACGGTGCTGGAGAAGGCTCGTCAGGAGGCCGCGAAGCGCGTGGAGGAGGTGGACGCGACGCAGGTGACGGTGCTGGCCAGCGGCCTCGTCCCTCGCGTGCTGGCGGGGCCGGAGGCGGAGCCGTCGCGCGCGCTGGCGGCGCTGGAGTCCTTCCAGTCACAGGGCGCGGACCACGACCCCGTGCCGACGCTCACGTGGGCGCAGGAGCTGGCCGGCACCGGCCGGCGCGTGGTCTTCCTCACCGACGTGGCTCCCGAGACTCCCGCCACCGTGCCGGCCTCGGTGCGATGGCTGGCCCTGGGGACGGCGCGCAACAACGTGGCGCTCGTCTCCGCGCAGCGGCGGGACGAGGGGGCCTCAGCCACGGTGACGGTGCGCGTGGCACGGTTCGGCGACGGACCTCGGGAGGTGGACGCCCGCGTGCTCGCGCTGCCCGGTCCCGGTGCGAAGGAAGGCACCGAGCGCGTGGAGCGGGTGCTCCTTCCCGACGAGGGCACCGCCACGGTGCGCCTCACCTTCCAGGGGGCCGGAGACGTGGTGGTGTTCCTGCCGTACGATGCGCTGCCCGAGGATGGGCGCGTGCGCCTGCCGCCTGCTCCCGCGCGCCCCGTGGCCGTGGGGCTGGCGGAGGGACTGGGACCCGCCGAGCGTCAGTCGCTGGAACGCTTCCTCGCGGTCGCTCCCGAGGTCCAGAAGGGTGGGGCCGCAGTGGAGTCGCTGCTCATCGGCCCCCGGGGAACGGAGGCGCGTGTGACGGTGGGGGCGCCGGGGAAGCCGCGCACCTTCGTGGGGCCCTTCTTCTCGGAGAAGAGCCACCCGCTGCTGGACGACGTGCAGCTCGCGGGCGTGCGGTGGACGGCGGGAGACAACCCTCCCGGCCGGCCGCTGGTGACTGCGGGCGAGGCGGTGCTGGTGTCCGAGGAGGAGGGCGGACGCGTCCACCTCAACGTGGACCTGGCGCGCTCCAACGTGCAGCGCGTGGCGGCCTGGCCGGTGCTGCTGGGCAACCTGGTGCGCGAGGCCCGGCGCACGCGGGAGGGCTTTCCCCGGCGGCAGCTCACGCTCGGCGAGCCCCTGCCCGTGGTGACGGTGCCCGGTGCGCGCTACACGCTCGTGGGGCCGGGAGGAAGCCGCCCGGTGTTCGGCGCGGGCGCGGTGAGCCTGCCGCCACCCGCCGGTCCCGGGCGCTACGCGCTGGAGCGCGAGGGCGAGGAGGTGGACGCGGCGGAGGTGCTGGCGCTGGACGCTCGCGAGTCCGACCTGCGCGGACGCGGCAGTGTGGATGTGCCCGCGCGCGAGTCCGGTGAAGAGGACGAGCGTGGCAGCGCACCGGGGAGGGCGCGCTGGCCCCTGGTGCTGCTGCTGGCCGCGCTGGTCGCGGACTTCTACGTCACACGGCGGGTGTGAGGCACCGCGACTGGGCGCTGCCTTGAACTGGAGGCTCCGGCGCCTCCCCGGGCCGTCTTCGCTACACTGCCGGTCATGCTTCAGCGGACAGCAACGCGGGCTCACGGGGACACGTCCGAGGTCTCGGAGCTGAGGGACCTGCGCGTGCAGTTGGAAGGGGGCCTGGAGGTCGTGGAGGCCGCCATCGAGCGCTACCGCGTGCTGACGGCCGCGCTCCAGAAGCGACGCTGGAAGGCGAAGCTGCGCCTCCAGCCCGCGGTCCTGGAGGCGGCGCACCTGGCCGAGTCCTCGCTGCCCGAGGCGCTCGCGCCGCTGCGGAAGCGGGCGGAGCGCGAGCCCGAGGGGACAGGCACGGCGAGCGGGATTGCGAGGGCGTTCGAGGCGGCGCGCACCGCGCTCGAAGCGGCCCTCGCCCGGCGGCTCCCGATGGAGGCAGGGGCCAGCCTCGAGCAGCGGCTCGCGCGGCTCAGGGCCGTGGCGCTGCGCCCGCTGCCCCTGCCACCCGGCGAGAACGAGCAGCGACTGCTGGAGGGGACCGCCGTGCTGCCTCCCTTCGGCGTGTCCCTGTTCGTCGTCTCGCTGTGCGTGGCCCTGGCCCGCTTCGCGACTCCCTGGGCCGCCGTGCTGCTGCTGGCGCTCACCCTCGTCGTCACGTTCCTGCGCTCCGGACGCTACTGGCTCACCAACGAGCGGGTCCTCTGGCAGCCGCGCCAGGGCGACCCCGTGGAGGTGCGCCTGGCCTCCCTGGGCGAAGGGCAGATCTCCTACAACCTCTTCACGAACAGCGTCACCGTGGGCCGGCCGGCCATCACGCTGCGACATGTTCCCCGGGCTGGCGAGCTCGCCGCGCTCCTCTCCATCCGCCGCCGCAAGGAGTTCCATGGCGCCGCGGCCACCCAGGACTTCAGGCGCCCGGTGGCCGTCCTGCCCGCGTTCCGGACGAAGCCCGGCGACTACCGCCAGGATGAGATGCCGGACGGGCTCATGGTGCTGCGGCCCGACTTCATCGCCTACCTGCCCAACGCCTCCGCCGCCCTGCTCCTCGACACCATCACCGAGCCCGTGGACGGCAAGGAGCGTCCGGCCTGGGCCCGCAGGGACCGGGTGTCCGTGTCCCTGAGCCTGCTGGTGGACCAGCTCCTGCTCCTGCCCGAAGCGCGGATGGATGCCATGCTGCGCAAGCTGGCGACCCACCGGTTCGGCTACGGCTCCGCCTCCAGTCTGCTCTGGAGCCCGGCGGAGGTGGCGTGCGCGTTCGGGGTCGGCACCACCCTGGAGCTGTCCCGTGACGACGTCCTGCTCTACTGGGACCGGCTGTCCTGGCAGCAGCACCAGGAGGCCGCGCGCGTCATCGCCCTGTGGCCTCGTCCGGAGGGGAGCCCGGAAGCGGCTCCCGTAAAGCGGTAGGCTCGCGAGGCGATGAGCTTCTCCCTTCCCCAGGCGTGGGTGCTGCTGCTGCCGCTGGGCCTCTTCCTCTGGAAGTACGGCCGGCGGCCGGGCCCGCCCATGTGGCTGCGCGCCGCGCTGCTGGTGCTCGCGGTGGGCGCGCTGTCCGGGCCGGAGCTGCGGCTGGGGACCGCGGGCAGCGACGTGGTGGTAGTGGTGGACCGCTCCGCCTCCATGCCCCGGGACGTGGACCGCACCGCGCAGGAGCTCGTCACCCTGCTGGAGGCCCAGCGTCGTCCCGGGGACCGCGTGGGCGTCGTCACCTTCGGACGCGAGGCCCGCGTGGAGCAGTCGCTGTCCGCGTCCGGAAGCTTCGGTGGCTTCACGCGGCCGGTGGACGCGGAGGCGTCGGACCTGTCGGCCGCGCTGGACGCGGCGGGCGCCCTCATCCCCGAGGCGCGCATGGGCCGGGTGCTGGTGCTGTCCGACGGGCGGGCCACGGGCGTGGACGCACGCGGCGCGGCGCGGCGACTGGCGGCGCGGGGGCTCGCCGTGGACTGGCGCCACGTGGCCCGGCCCGAGCCTCCGCTGGACGTGGCCGTCGTCTCGCTCGACGTGCCCGCCTCCGTGGCAGTGCGCGAGCCCTTCCAGTTCTCCGCCGTGGTGCAGGCCTCCGCCGCCGTCACCGGCACGGTGCGCCTGGAGCGCAACGGGCGCGTGCTGGTGCAGGGGCCCTTCGACTTCACGCCCGGCGCCAACGTGCTGCCGCTGCGCGACCTGGTGGAGGAGCCGGGCCTCGTGCGCTACCAGCTCACGGTGGAGGTGCCCGGTGACGGCGTGGCGGAGAACGACAAGGGGCTCGCCGTGCTGCGCGTGGAGGGGCCGCCGCGCGTGCTGCTGCTGACGAACCAGCCCCGGGGCACGCTGGCCAAGGCGCTCGGGGCCACGGGGATGCAGCTGGACGTCCGCGCGCCCTTCCGCCTCACGCTGGATGCGCTGGATGGCGTGGGCTCGGTGGTGCTGGAGAACGTGGACGCCAACACCCTGGGCGAGCCGGGCCTCAACGCGCTGGCGGCATATGTGGAGCAGGCCGGCGGCGGGCTCGTGATGACGGGCGGGCGGAGCAGCTTCGGCGAGGGCGGCTACCGGCGCTCACCGCTGGAGCCGCTGCTGCCGGTGTCCCTGGAGATGCGCGAGGAGCAGCGCCGCGCGGCGGTGGCCCTCAGCGTGTTGATGGACTGCTCGTGCTCCATGGGCGTCACCGTGCCCGACGGGCGCACGAAGATGGAGCTGGCCGCCGAGGGCGTGGTCGCCGCCCTCACGCTGCTCAATCCGAAGGACGAGGTCTCCGTCCACATGGTGGACACGGAGGCCCACGAAATCTTCCCGCTCAGCCCGGTGGAGGACGGCCTGCCGCTGGATGAGGTGGCGCGCGGCTTCAGCGGCGGCGGTGGCATCTACGTGGGCGAGGCCCTGCGCGTGGGCAAGGGGGAGATTCTCCGCAGCGAGAAGGCCACCCGACACGTGCTGCTCTTCTCCGACGCGGCGGACTCCGAGGAGCCGGCCGACTACCAGCGCACGCTTTCGGAGCTGCGTGCGAAGGACGTGACGGTGTCCGTCATCGGCCTGGGCTCGCCGAAGGACGTGGACGCGAAGCTCCTGCAGGAGGTGGCCTCGCGCGGAGGCGGGCGCATGTACTTCGCCGAGGATGCGATGAGCCTGCCGCGCATCTTCAGCCAGGAGACGCTCACGGTGGCGCGCGCCACCTTCGTGGACGAGCCCGCCTCGCTGGAGGGCGCTCCGGACCTGCCGCTGCTGGGGCGCCTGCCGTCGGAGGGCCTGCCCCAGATTGGCGGCTACAACCTCACGTACCTCAAGCCCCAGGCGAGCGTGGCGCTGCGCACGCTGGACACGAACGCAGCGCCGGTGCTGGCGATGTGGCCTCGCGGCGCGGGGCGCACGGTGGCCTTCACCGCGGAGGTGGACGGGCCCTTCACGGGCGAGCTGCGAGAGTGGAGCTCTCTGCGCGCGGCGCTGGAGGCGATGGTGCGCTGGACGCTGGCGGGCTCGACGCCCGTGGGCGAGGCGATGGTGCGCTCCGAGCGCCAGGGCCACCTGCTGCGCGTGACGCTGGACCTGCCTCCGGGCGAGCCGCTGCCGGGGGCGCTGCCCACGCTGGTGCTGCTGCCGGGTGACGGGCGCACCGCGCCGGTGGAGCGGCCCATGCGCTGGGAGGACGAGGACCGGCTGGTGGCCGAGTACCCGCTGGAGGGCAGTGGCACGTGGCACCCCGTGGTGCGGCTGGGCTCGCGGGTGCTGAGGGCTCCGCCGGTGGCGCTGCCGTATGCGCCGGAGTTCGAGCCGGGCAGCGCGAAGGAAGGCCTGGAACTGCTGCGCGCGGTGGCCGCCGTGGGGGGAGGCGTGGAGCGCCTGTCCATGACGGGCCTCTTCATGGAGGCGCCCGAGTCCCAGGGCCGGTGGGCGCTGGCTCCTTGGCTGGTGGCCCTGGCCCTGGCCGTGCTGCTGGCGGAGGTGGTCGTGCGCCGCTTCCTCTCCGGGCCCCGGGTTCGCAAGGCGGGCGCGACGACGGTGGCTGTTCCGCGCACCACGCCCGGGGTGGCTCGGAGCGCCCCAGCGGCACGTGCTGAAACGCGGCCCGCCGAGGGTGCGGCGACGGCGACGCAGGGCGCGGCGACTCCTCCCGAGCCAGCGCCGAAGCCGCGCGAGGGTGGGGTGGACTCGGCGCTGGAGGCCGCGCGCGCCCGCTCACGCCGACGACTGGACCGGTGAGGCGGAAGACGAAGGGTGCGAGCTGCCCCGTCCTTGGAGAGGTTCACAGCTGTGGGGCAGCTCGCGGGTGATGCAGGTGCGGGTCGTTCCGACCTGGTGCGGAATCACGGCTGAGGAGCGGCTCGCGCGTGACTCGTGCGCGAGTGGCTCCGTTCTGGATGTGCATTCACGGCTGAAGAACGGCCAGCAAAACGACAGGTTCGCCCCCATCCGGATGTGAAACAGGGTGGGAGGGCGACGCATGGGTGATGAAGGTGCAGGCCGCCCCGACTTGGATGTGGGTCACGGCTGAGGGGCGGCCTGCGGTTACAAAAATGCCGGTAGCCCAGGACTCGTTGGGCCGAACAAAGATGAAGGGCAACCAGCGGTGAGGCACGGGTCCTCCCTGACTCGGAGGGGGAACACAGATGAGGGTGACCCGCCCCCGTGGGTCTCACAGGGTGGACTAATTGATACACGGCAAGTGTGTTCCGCGCAACTGAATTGGAAATTTCCTAGCCCAAATAAAAAATGCAACAGGAAAGAGGTCAATGAGGACCCTGCAGCCAGGGAAGGTCATGGGGTGGGGAGGCGCGCTGGTGCTGGGCGGGCTCGGCGTCCAGGCGCTGCGGCTGGCCCTGCACAAGGCCTTCAGCATCGACGAGTTCCAGTACGCCCACGCCGCGTGGCTCGTGGCCCGGGGGCAGGTGCCCTACCGGGACTTCTTCGAGGTCCACTTCCCGCTCGTGTACCAGGTGCTGGCGCCCCTCTTCCGGCTGCTGGGAGACGAGCCGCTCAACGTGCTCGCGCTGCGGGGGGCCATGCTCTTGCCGCTCGCGGGGGCCTGTGTGGCGGTGGCGCTGCTCAACCGGCGCGAGGAGCGGCTCGCCATGCTGCTGTCGCCGGTACTGCTGCTGGCCCTGCCTCCCTTCATGCGCTTCGCGACGGAGGTCCGCCCGGATGCGCTGGCCATCGCCCTCTTCCTTGGCGCGCTCGCGGCGCTGTCGCTCCGTCCCGCCACGCCGGCGCGGGGCTTCGCGGCCGGGGCGCTGTTCGTGGCCGCCGTGTGGGGCTCGCAGAAGGTGCTGTTCTACGGGGCCGTCGTGGGCGTCGCGCTGGCGGCGGACCTCGTCGTGCGAAGGGGACGGGCACCCGCGCTCGTCCCCGCGCCTCGTGCCTTCCTGGCCGGAGCCTTCGGGGTGCTGGCCGCGGTGGCGGCGTACCTCACGGTGAGCGACGCCTGGGGCGCGTGGTGGCAGTGGTGCTTCGTCTGGGCCTCCGAGCACCAGCGCCACTACCCCGGCTTCTCGTCCAGCAAGTACCTGCTGCCCGTGCTGGCGGAGCAGCCATGGTGCTTCACCCTCGCGGCGCTGGGCTTCGCCGCCACGGTGCGCCGGTGGTGGCGGGCCGGCCATGCACGCTGGAGTGACTCGGACGCGCTGCTGTTGCTCGCGGTGCCGGCGACGTTCGGCTCGTACGCGCTCCAGCGCGCGCCGTTCCCCTACAGCCTGCTGCCGCTGCTCGGCGTGCTCGCGCCCTTCATGGCGCGCGGCGTGGCGGAGGTGTTCCGATGGCTGCGGACACCGAAAGCGCGAGTCGCGGGCGCCGTGGCCCTGGCGGGATTGCTGGCCGTGCAGGCCGTGCGACTGGAGGCGCTGCTGGAGGGAGGCGGCAATGCGCGGCAGCGGGAGGTGCTCGCGCGCATCGCCACGCTCACCGGGCCGGAGGACGTCGTCTATGACAACTCCGGGGGCTATGTGAGCCGCCCGCATGCACACTTCTATTTCTACACGGACGCGTACCTGCGCGGCGCCGAGGCGGCCCGGCTGGCGCGCGAGATTCCAGAGGCGCTGGTGGCCACCGGGTGCGTGCTGCGCGTGGACGACCTGCGCACCTCCGGACTGCCTCCGTCCCTGCGGCGCTTCCTCACCGAGCACTACCAGCCTCTCGATGGTGACCTCTCGCTGTGGGGCCAGCGCTACGAGCCGCCCGGAGCCGGCCCCCTGGAAGGCCGCTTCCTCGCCGTGCGCGACGGCCGCTACTTCGTCGAGCCCGAGGACGTGCTCTCCCGGGGCGCGCTGTTCATCGACGGCACGCGCGTGACGGAGCCGGAGCTCACGCTGCCCAAGGGCCCGCATGCGGTGCGCTACGAGGGGCCTGCGGGCGCCTTCCACCTGCTGTGGCTGCCTCGCGACGGACGGCGGTGGACGCCCCGGCCCGGCCTGCCGCCCACGTACTCGCGGCTGTTCTGAGCGGGCCCTCATGGGGCGCGGAACTTCTGCACGCGCCTGCCTCGCACGTCGACGACGTAGACGTTCCCCTGGCTGTCCACGGCGATGTCGTGCCCCCAGTCGAACTGGCCGGGGCCCTGGCCATGCTCGCCCCAGCGGGCGACGACGTTGCCCTCCAGGTCCAGCTTCAGGGCCCGCGCACGCGGGTGCTCGGCGTTCTGGTCGCCTCCGTCAATCACATACAGGAATCCATCCCGGCCCAGGGCAATGCCCCACGGGCGGCCCAGGTGGGGGCTCTTCCACTCCGCGAGGAAGGCGCCGTCCGCGTCGAAGACCTGGATGCGCGCGTTGCCCCGGTCCGCCACGTAGACGCGGCCATCCGGGCCCAGGGCGATGCCGTGCGGGATGTCGAGCTCGCCGGGCTTCGTCCCCGAGCCGCCCCACTCCGACACGTACGTGCCGTCGGCCTTGAAGCGGGCCACCCGCGTGTTGCCGTAGCCGTCCGACACGTAGAAGTCCCCGCTCGGCGCGACGGCCACGTCCGTGGGCTTGTCGAACGCCACCGGCGAGCTGGCGCAAGCCGCCCCCGCCAGCAGCAGTCCCCCGAGCCACGGGCGCAAGCGCCTCGTCTCCGCGCGGGGGCTCACAGTCCCTCCCCGAGCTGGAGCAGGAGCTGGCCGTCCGGCGAGAACTTGAAGACGCGGTGGAGCCGCACGTCCGTCAACCAGACGTTGTCGTCCGCGTCGATGGCGAGGCCATGGGGCACCTTGAACAGGTTCTCTCCCCAGCTGGCCACCATCCGTCCCGTCTCCCCGTCGAGCACCAGCACCGTCGGCCGGGAGATGAGCGCGTCGTTGCCCCACTGCTTGTCTGCGCGGTGGAAGATGAAGACGCGGTCCTTCGAGTCCACGGCCACGCCGGTGACCTCGCCCAGGACGTACCCGTCGGGGAGCTGGGGCCAGTCCTCGACGGCCTGGTAGCCGCCGACCGCGCCCCCCGGGGTGTCGAGGTGCTTCATGCCTCCGCCACACGACAGCAGCACGAGGATGGCCGCCAACAGCGGCGCACGGGGGCTTTCGAGAGGGCGGAGGCGCATGGGGGCTCGGCGGAGGTGCTTCGATATGTAAAACACCGGTCGCTCCACGCAGTGTTACTGGCGCCGGGATTTCACTCCCGGTGGACCGTGGCAGACTCCGGGGCATGGACCTCCAAGAGACGATGCGGGAGCTGGAGTCGTTGGGCTCGGAGCAGACCCGGAAGACGTTCCTGCGGCACGGAGCGCCGGAGCCCCTCTTCGGCGTGAAGTTCGGGGACCTGGAGAAGCTGCGCAAGCGCATCAAGACGAATGCCGGGCTCGCGGAGGCGCTCTGGGACACCGGCAACTCGGATGCGCGGATGCTGGCGACGATGGTGGCCGACGCGGCAGCCATGTCCTGGATGCAGCTGGACGCGTGGGCCCGGGCGCTCGACTGGCACTCGCTGGTGGACGTGTTCATCAACAACGTGGTCGTCCACTCGCCGCACGTCCGGAAGGCGCTCGAGACGTGGTCGGAGGCGTCCGGAGAGATGCAGCGCCGCGCGGGCTGGCAGCTCCTGGCCGCGCTGGCCGCGAAGACGGCGCAGCTGACCGACGAGGAGCTGTCACCCTGGCTGCCGCGCATCGAGCAGGGCATCCACTCCGCGCAGAACCGCGTGCGCGAGGCGATGAACTCCGCGCTCATTGCGATTGGGGGACGGGGCGGGGCGCTCCAGGAGGCGGCGCTCGAGGTGGCCCGGCGTGTCGGAAAGGTGGAGGTCGACCACGGGGACACCGCGTGCGAGACGCCCGACGCCGCCGCGTACATCGAGAAGGTCCGCGCCCATAGGGAGGGCGCGGGAGGCAGGGCGGTGACCCTGGCGAAGAACGCCGTGGACAGCGTGAGGGACATGGCCGCGAAGGCGGCGGCCGGAGCGCAGAGCGTGGCGTCCGGGGCGAAGAGCGCCGTGGCCAGCGCGAAGAACGTGATGTCGGGGGCCCGGGATGCGATGACCACCGCGCAGAACGCGGTGTCGGATGTCGCCAGGCAGGCCGCGGAGAGTGCGAGGAGCGTCGCCACGCGGGCCACGAAGAAGGCTCCGGCGAACGTGATGCGGAGTGGGGCGGCGAAGAAGGCGTCCCCGGCGTCCGGCGCCCGGAAGGCGGCCGCGAAGAAGACCCCGCCTCGCGCGGCGAAGAAGGCCCCCGGGAAGCGGGCGGCTCCTCCGGTGAAGAAGGCCGCGACGAAGAAGGTTGCCGCGAAGAAGGCGGCCCCCGCCTCGAAGAAGGCAGTCCCCGCTGCGAAGAAGGCGGCTCCCGCTGCGAAGAAGACTGCGGCGAAGAAGGTCACCGCCAAGCGGACGGCTCCGGCGGCGAAGAAGGTCACCGCCAAGCGGGCGGCTCCGGCGGCGAAGAGGCGCGCCCGGCCCCGGGCCTGAGCCGGACTCCTCCGGCACGCGGGAGGGGGCTGCACGGCATGCGGAGGCTCCTCCCGCCCCCGCCCTGGTGCCTGGAAGGAACGCTCATTCCGCGCAGGGGCCTGGCCTGCCCCCGCCCCCGCCCTGGTGCCTGGAAGGAACGCTCATTCCGCGCGAAGGTGGCGCCCGGCCTTGGTCTGCTGGGTCGGTCTTCCACGGGAGCTGGCGGGTGCCCGTACCCGCATCTGGCGGGCAGGTCGGGCCCACTGCGTCCTGAAGCTGCCTCGGCCCCGCGAGCCACCGCATCCGCTGGTGGCCCGCGCGCCTCACGTGGCTACGGCGTGCACAGCCGCTGACCACCGGCCTGCTTGTAGGCCCGGACGCGAGCCGCCAGGTTGCCGTTGTCCGTCTCCGGCGTGGTCGTCTCGTCATTGCCCGCGCCGAAGGCGAAGCCCACGGAGTGCGCGGCGGCCAGCTCGGCCGTGTGCGCGAAGAAGTAGTCCACGCGGTTGTCCCGCCAGCTCTGGCCCGAGTTCGACAGGCCCGGGTTGCCCACCGGCAGCTGCCACCAGAAGCTCGGCTTGTTCATCCGCTCGGAGAGGGCCTTCACCCAGGTGAAGGCCTGGCGGAAGTGGGGCAGGGTGGCGTTGCTCGCGTCCCACCAGGTGTCTTCGCCCCGCCGGACCTCGTACCAGCCCGCGTCGCGGTCGGCCGCCTCCACCACGACGAAGTCCGAGTCTGCCGCCCCCACGAACAACAGGAAGTCGGCCACCTTCCGGGCCTCGCCCGCCACGTCGAACGAGGCATTCGTGTTCGCATACACGTCGATGCGCGTGGCCCACGGGCTGGCATGCAGGCCCACCTTCGCGTTGGGCGCGTACTTGCGCGCCATGGCAATCATGCAGCGGCCCAGGCCCGAGGCGTTGTTCGCCTGCCCGGCGCAATCCGTCGCGTTGGCGGAGGCCACCTGCGCCGCCACCCGGGTCGGGTCACCGTTGGAGTTGAACTGCAGGTAGCCCCACAGGTCCGGCTCCAGGTGGAGCAGCGCCGGCGCCGTGCCCACCTGCTGCAGGGCGAAGCGATAGTCATTGAAGTAGCGCCGCATGAAGGCCACTTCATTGAGCGCCTGCAGCTGCTCCGCGCCCTCGCCCCGCTGGCTCCCCAGGAGCTGCTGGTAGTAGGTGATGAAGGGAAGCTGGTTGCGCCCGCGGGTCCGCGTGACGAAGCCGCGCACGTAGTCGCCCGGGCTCTGGGAGAGGTCCTGCCAGCAGCCCCACCAGGGGCACCCGCCGCTCGCGCACGTGGTGCCCTGGGCCACGCAGCTCGAGTTGCACGCGGTGCAGACAGTGGCCGCGTCCGTGAGGCCGCTCGCCAGGTACAGGTAGTGGATGTCGAAGGGCACGCTGGCCGCGGTGGAGTCCTCCATCTGCGCTCCCACCAGCAGCCGGTCCTTGCCCAGCGACTCCAGGAAGGACTCGCCCAGGCAGGCCGTGGGGTCCGTGCCCGCATCGGTGCCCCCGCCTGTCCCGGCGTCCGTGCCCGCATCGGTGCCTCCACCCGTCCCGGCGTCCGTGCCCGAGTCCGTCCCCGGGCTCGTACCCGCATCGACGCCCGCGTCGCCACCGGGCATCGGCGTGTCGGCGTCCGCGCTGGAGCAGCCCGCCAGCACCAGCAGGCCGAGGGTGAGGGGAAGGAGTCGCTTCAACCGAGTCGAGGAAGGGGTCCACATGGCACCCGAAACGCTACCCCGGCAGGGCCACGGGCACCCGCGACGTCGCGTCCAGCCGGGACTCAACAATCCGCCATTCTTTAAAATCAAGAATTTCTTGAGAACTGCGCCAAGCCCCGACTAGACGCAGGGGCTCCCCTCTCTCCCCCTCTGAGGACGAATGAAGACGCGATTGTGGATGCTCCTGGTGCCCGTGCTGGCGGCGGTCGGCTGTGGTCCCGTGGAGGACACGGAGGCCCCCGTCATCGACGAGCTGACCGGCCAGGTGCTGCTGGAGGCCACGACGAAGTACGACATGCACCGACTGCTGGAGGACACGGACATCACCGGCGGCCAGTGGATCACCACGGCGCAGGTGCAGGCGTTCCTGCAGCAGAACGGCTCGTACCTGGCCACCTACAAGGACCCGGCCTTCAGCAACAAGACGGCCGCCGCGCTCATCGTCGAGCGTTCCAAGCTGTACGGAATCAGCCCGCTGTACATGCTGGCGCGCATCCAGGTGGAGTCCAGCCTGGTGCAGAGCGGCACCTCCAACAACCTGAGCAAGGCCACCGGCTGCGGCTGTCCGGACACCAGCGGCTGTGATGCGCAGTACGTGGGCTTCGGCAAGCAGATCGACTGCTCGGCGAAGAAGCTGCGCGGCTACCTCACGGACCTGGACGCGGGCCGGCCCACCGTCTCCGGGTGGAAGGTGGGCGTGACGAAGTCGACGTCGGACCCGTGCTCGGTGAAGCCGGTCAACAAGGCCACGGCGGCGCTCTACACGTACACGCCCTGGGTGGGCGCGTACGCCATCCAGTGCGGCCGCACCACGGTGGGCGGCTCGTCGCTCGTGCGCGTCATCTTCGACCGCTACAAGACGGCCTACAACTGGGGCAGCCCCACGGCTGGCTGCTTCTCCGAGACGGCGGGCACCACGGTGCCGGAGAACGGCTGCGTGCAGAGCTCGTCCGACGCCATCTGGCGGCAGTGCGTGTCCGGCGCGTTCACCGCGGGCACCACCACCAAGCCCACGACGTGCACGGTGTCCTACCCGTGGTGCTCCTCCGCCACGCTGGGCCGCTCCGTGCCCACGCGCACCTGCGTGCAGTCCTCGGGTGACTCGCAGTGGCACCAGTGCGGCGTGGAGGGCGCGTGGCAGAGCGCTCCCGACGCGCCCACCACCGGCTCGGGCCCCGTGGGCACGTGCTTCGAGCTGTACGCGCTGTAGCGCCGTCCCCCGGCTCCCGTCCCAGGAGGACGGGAGCCCCGGGCGTCAATACTCCTTGCTCCAGATGAGGTCCAGGCCGCCCGAGCGCGCGTCGCCGTACTGGCCTTCCAGGCTCCAGCGCGGGCCGAACTGGTACTCGAAGCGCACGGCGTTGGCGTTCTCTCCCTGCTGGAGGTTGGCGCCCACGCGGCCGGTGTAGCCCACGTAGATTTTATCCGTCACGTACGTGCCCACCTCCAGCTTGGTGCCGGCGAGCCCCGAGTCACCGGCCTCGATGGAGAGCACGTCCAGCGGCAGCTTCGCGGCGAGCGCCTTGCGCGCCTCGTTGGCGACCAGCGAGCCCACCACGGAGGCGGCCTGGGCGCTGGCCGTCATGGACGCACCGGAGCCGCGCTCCAGCGTGCGGCGGCCGGTGGCGAGCAGCGTGTAGATTTCCGACTCCGGCAGCGGCGGGTCGCTGGTGGGCTTGAGGGTGATGTCCCGGCCCTGGCCACGGATGGTGACGTAGACGGTGACCTTCGCGTTGTCGTTGCGGTGCTCGGCGGTGACGTTGATGTACGGCACCACCGGCGGGCCGGTGAAGCGAATCTGGCTGTCGCGCTGGATGTCGAAGCGGCGGCCCAGCACGTCCACCCGCCCGCGCAGCACGCGCACCTCGCCGAACATCCGCGCCACGTCCGTGTACTCGACGCGGAAGTCCTCGGACAGCCCGAGCTCCGCGTTCACGTCCGAGCCCTTCACCCAGATGTTGCGCGGCGCATTCACGTTCACCCAGTACGTGCGCAGCGGCGCCTCCTGCTCGCCTTCCTGCTCCTCCTCGTCGAGCGCCTCCTCGCCGCTGCCACCCACGGCGGTGCTGGTGCCGGTGCCGGGGCTCGCGGGCTGCTCCACCGGAGCCGCGGGCGTGCCGGGCGCGGCCTGCTCCTGCTGCTGCTGCCGGCGTCGGCGCCGCTCCACGGGCACGCCGTTGCGGACGAGGACGACATCCTCGGGCCGCTCCAGCGGCTGCAGGTCCTTGCGCTTCAACTCCGGCAGCACGATGGTGGCCTCGGGGATGGAGACGTTGCGCAGGTTGACGAGCCGCTCGGACAGCGTGCCCTCTATCCTCCCGCGCATGCTCACCACCGCCATCAGCTGGTCGTCGAAGATGATGGGGAAGTCCTGCGCCACCAGCGGGTTCTTGCTCCCCTCGGGGCTGGACAGCTCGTACTCGCCGTCGCGGGTGCGCACCGCCGTCAGCGGCGCCTCCAGCTTCAGCGAGCCGCTGCCGGCTTCCGCCGACAGCGTCTTCAGCGCGATGGACTCGCGGCTCGCCTCCAGCGCGAGCTGGATGGCGCGGTACTCGCCCAGGCCCATCAGCCCGAGCCTGCCGTCCTTCCACGCCAGGTTGCCCTGGAAGGTGGGCGCGCCCAGGGTGCCGCCGAGCGTCGCATCCGCCTGCACCAGGCCGCCCAGGGTGCGCACCATCTCCGTGGCGCCGGAGAGGAAGGACGGGTCGAAGTCGCGGGCCTTGAGCGTCACCTTCAGCGGCGCGCGCGTGTACTGCAGGCCGTTGCGCAGGGCGGGCAGCGACACGTCCAGGTCCACGCCGCCCGTCGCCAGGAAGGTGCCGCCCGAGGGCGCGGTGAGCATGGCGTCGAAGGCGGAGCGCGTGTCCTTGTAGGTGTAGTGCAGGCGCGCCTGGCCCAGCCCCAGGTTGCCCACGCCCAGCTTCTGCATGCCGGCGGTGAGGTCCAGCTCCGGCGTGTCCAGCGTGCCGCGCGCGGCCACCTCCATGGCCAGCACGCCCTGGAAGCCCTGGGGGGCGGTGCCGGGGGACGGCGGCGTGGTGGGCGTGGTCCGGGCCAGTCCGGGCAGCTCCTGTATCGACACCGGCATCAGCCGGCCGCGGATGCGGAAGGGGATGTGGCCATAGACTTCACGGTCCTGCAGCGCGCCCAGCGGCGCCAGCAGCGTGGCCTCAAGACTCGCCAGCGGGCCCTGCTGGCGCCGCGCGTCCAGCGAGATGCGCACGTCCTTCTCTCCGCCCGTGACGCTGAGCTCCCCGCTCAGGGGCGGCAGCCCGTTGGCGGTGGCGTCCTTCGCCTGCATGCCCAGCTTCGCCTGCGGCACCAGCACCGAGCCGTTGAAGTCGAGCTGCGCGGACACCGTGCCGCCCGGGTTCTCCACGCCGCTCATGCCCTGGAGCAGGGTGAGCGGCAGCTCGGCCACGCGGGCCTCCACCTGCAGCGCCGTCGAGAAGACCTCGTCGGCCGTGGGTGGCTTCGCCAGCAGGCCGCCCAGCGTGAAGGGCGTGCGCAGCGCGACGTAGGTCTGCTGGGCCAGGCCCTGCACCTCCAGGCGCGCGTCCAGCGTCTGGTCCTTCTCGTCCGAGTTCGCGGTCAGCGTGAAGGCCAGCGGCTGCTTCAGCGAGAAGCCGGGCGGCGGCACCTGGTAGAGGATGTCCTTGCCGTTCAGGGTGAAGTCCAGCCGCGGCTCGCGGGCAGGGCCCTTCACCACCAGCGTCCCGGACAGCTGGCCGCTCGGGCCCGGCGGCTGCTTCGCCAGCTTCATGGCCCCGGCGATGTCCAGGCTCTTCAGGTCCAACGTAACGGACAGCTCGTCCCTGCGGCGCTTCAGCACCCCCTGCACCGGCACGCTGAACTCCGCCTCCAGCCGCGCCACGGGCAGGTTGGCGGTGAGCTGGCCGGTGGCGCGGTCCTTCACGTAGCGCCCGTCCAGCGTCGCCTGGAGTCCCTCGTAGCCGCTCGCGCGCCCATCGTCCCAGCGGAGCTTTGCCTCCGCCTCTGGCCGGGGCAGCCGCCCGCGCGCGGCCACGTGGCCCGTCACCGTGCCGCCCAGCCCGAGCGACTCCGGGACGAAGGCACGCGGCAGCTTCGTCAAGTCGAACGCGCCCAGCTCCACGCGCGCCGTCACCCGCTCGCCCTCCTTGGAGCCGAGCAGCGACAGCGTCTGCCCGCCGGACTCGAGCGTCAGCGCGGGCTCGACTTCGATGCGGCCTCCGCCGAAGCCCACGTGCGTGGGGCTGCGCAGCGCCCAGGTGGCCTCCGGCCAGGACAGCGTCAGCGCCTGCACCGCCAGCCCCTGGCCGTCCTCGTCCACCGTCCCGCCCAGCACGAGGCCCAGCTGCGCGTCGCCGTGCACGCGCACGGTGGCGTCCAGCTCGCGCTGCTTCGTGGTGATGGTGGCCGCCAGGTCCTTGAAGGTGCGCCCGCCGGTGCGCAGCTCGGCCACGACGAGGGTGGCGTCCGTGTCGAGCGGCCGCGTGACGTCCGGCAGCTCCACCCTCACGGTGAGGTCCTTCAGCGCCAGGTCCGGGCCATACGCGAACGAGGCGAAGCCGCCGTGTGCCTCCAGGCCCGGGGTGCGCAGCGGGCCCTCCACGACGAAGTCCAGGGTGCCGCTGCCGGACATCGCCGGGACGGTGCCCGGCAGCAGCTTCGACAGCGCCTGCGACAGCAGCGACAGGTTGCCCGCGGTGAGGCCGCCGTCCACGCGCATGGCCTCCGTGGTGCCCTGGCCCTTGGCCCGCAGCGACGCGCCCGGCAGCAAGACTTGAAGGCGGGACAGCACGAACTGGCCGTTCTTCGCGCTGGCCTCCAGCTCCACCGGGCCCAGCGGCTGGCCCTGGTACTCGGAAGGGGAGACGGTGAGGTCCACCTCGCCGTCCAGCGTCTCCACGCGGGTGCCCCCGCCGCGCGCGACGAGGTCCGCGTGCAGGTTCGTCTTCGGCCCCTCCGCCACCAGCTTGGACAGGTCCACGTCCCGGGCCTTGGCGGTGAAGCCGCTGGTGCGCATGCGCTCCAGGTCCAGGTCGCCCTCCACGTCCAGCGTGGCATCCGCCGCCTTCGCCAGCGCGTCCACACGCGCCAGGTCCCCGTCCAGGCTCGCCTGGCCCTCCAGCGACACGGGCACGAGCAGCGGCCAGGTGGGCACGAAGCCCTTCAGGAGCTCCGGGGGCGCGGACAGGCGCCGCAGCACCACCGCGGCCTTCAGCTTGCCCTCCGGCTGGCCCGGCGCCGGCTCCGGGGGCAGCGTCACGTCGGCGTCGGCGTCCAGCACCAGCCCGGCGGCCTCCAGGTCCACGTCCGCCTTCAGCGCGCCCTCTTCACCGCCACCCTTGAAGGACAGGCGCACCGGCCCGGCGACGGGGCGGGTCAGCCCGCTGGTGGCCTCCAGCGTGGCGCCGAAGCCCTGCGTCGCCGCCGCGTAGTGCGCGTTGCCTGTGGCGTCGAGGTCCTCGATGCGCACCTGCCGCTCCGGGCCCTCCTCCACCTCCTGCCGGAAGTCGACGTAGCCGTCCTCGAGCACCAGGTCGCGCAGGTCCACCCGCAGCGTGCCCCGGCCCTGCGAGGGCTCCTCGGGCTTGGGGTTCTTCGGCTCCAGCGCGCGCGACAGGTTGAGGCCCCGCTCGTCCTGCGCGAGGTACAGGCGGGGGCGCTCCACCTTCACGGAGGTGAGGTCCACGTGCTGGCGCGCCAGCGAGCCCAGGCGCGCGCGGGCGTCCACCCGGGCGATTTCCGCCACCAGCTCGCCCTCCGGGTCATACAGCTTCAGGCCCGTGAGGACGACGCCGCCCGGGGAAATGTCCAGGCCGCCCAGCTCGAGCCGCCCGGAGAGCTGCTCGTTCGCCAGCGCCACGCCCTTGCGCACCAGCCACGCCTCGCCCCCGGCGCTGGTGAGGTAGACGAGCGCCCCCACCACGACAAGCACGACCAGACCCACCAGGCCCACGAGCCCCCACAGCAGGCGGCGTCCCCAGCGTGTCCGGTTGCTCAAAACGCCTCTCCAATCGAGATGTGCAGCGCACACAGCCCGTCCGGCGCACCCGCGAAGGCTGCATCGGGAGACGTCGGGCCGTTGGGACTCCGGCTGCTTCCAATCCCGAAGCAGCCCCCGGAGTCGGGATAGATGTACCCCGGGGTGGAGACGGGCAATCCCCTGCCGATGTTCAACCGTCGTGCGATGTCCAGTCGGATGGGGCCGACGACCGTCAGGTAGCGAAGCCCCATTCCCACCGCATGGTAGTGGTCAGGACCGAACAGCTTGGGCCCCCGGGACGAGGAGAAGTCTTCGATGCCGACGAGGCCGGTGTCGTAGAAGGCCGCCAGCATCAGGCTCTCGGTGAACTGGTAGCGCAGCTCCAGGGACGTCTCCAACAGGCTGTTGCCGCCCACGGGCACGGTGTCCCACTCCTCCTCCTGCGACTCCGTCTCCGGCACGCCGTCTCCGTCCGTGTCCACCAGGGTGGGCAGGGCCACCATGGGGGACAGGCGCTGGCCGTTGAAGCCCCGCATGGCGGTGCCACCGCCGGAGAAGAAGCGGGTGACGATGGAGCTCTGCCCGCCGCCCGCCGGGTTGAGGGAGCCCGCCCGCACCTTCAGTGCCACCACGAAGCGCTTGTCCTCGTCCAGCGGCCGGTAGAAGCGCAGGTCCGGCAGCAGGCGCACGTAGGTGAAGTCGCCGAAGAAGGGGCCGCCGCCCTTCTGCACCGACAGGCCCAGGAAGTAGCCGTCCCGGGGCTCGATGGCGTCGTCCCGGCGGTCCCACGAGAAGGTCACGTCCAGGAAGCTCAGCGCCACGGTGCACTGGGTGGAGGAGCCCGTGCCGCAGCCCAGGACGATGGGCGGCACCCGCGCGTCCGCGCTCACCTGCCCGGTGAGCCGGTAGAGCTGGAGGTTGTAGGAGGGGAAGACGGAGAAGCTGGGGTGGGGCTGCCAGATGACGCCCGCCAGCGCCCGCCCGCCGAGGAAGCCGTACGCCTGCTCCAGGCCGCGCTCCGCGGTAATCGACGTCTGCAGGCGCAGGTCCCGGAAGAGGAAGCGCGGCTGCTCGAACTCCGTCGTCACCTCGAAGACGGGGCCGCTGTCCTTGATGTCCAGGACGTTGGGGATGAAGGCGTAGCCCACGCGCCCCCGTACGGTGAGCCGGCGCAGGCCGCCGCGGAAGTTGCGGTGGGTCCACTCGCCCAGCACGCGCACCTCCTGGCGGGCGGCGTCCACGCCCACACCGCCGCCCAGCCGCACCGAGCGGAAGGGCGACTCGCGCACGTCCACCACCACCGGCACCGTGCCGGACTCCCGGTCCGGCGCCCCGCGGTTCACCTTCACCGCGCCGAACACCCCCATCCGGAAGACGCGCGCCTGGGCCTCCGCCAGCTTCGTCTCGCTGTACCAGTCCCCCTTGCTCAGCGCGCCCTGCACCTGCTCGATGATGCGGCGCGGCGGCACCTGGGGGTTGGCGTCCGTGGCCACGAAGGTGTTGCCGAACCGGTAGCGCTTGCCCGGCTGGACGCGCAGTTCCACGGTGGCCGCCGTGTCCTTGTCCTTGGCCAGGTCCACCTGCACCTCGCCGCCCACCTCCGCCTCGGCGTAGCCCAGCTCGCGCAGCCGCTCCAGGACCAGGGTCTTCGTCTCCTCCCAGGCGGCTTCCTCGAAGATGTCGCCCTCCTTGAGGGGCAGCTTCTCCATCACCCGCGCGTAGTGCTCCTTCGCGAACTCCGGCGGGAGCGCCTCCTTGAGCCCGGTGTCCTTGATTTCGCCGATGCGGGTGGGCTCGCCCTCCTTCACCTCCACGGAGATGGCGACCGCGTCGTCGCCCTCCGGCTTCACCTCGGCGGCGACGACCGCCGCGTCGTAGTAGCCCTGGGCCTGGTAGTAGCGCTGGATGCGGCGCAGGTCGGCCTGCCAGGCGTTGGCGTCGAAGTAGCGCGGCCCGCCAAAGGGCCAGAAGCCCCACCAGGGCGACTCCGAGGTGAGGATGCGCTCCTTGATGTCGCCCTCGTCGACCTGGTCCGTGCCCCGGATTTCGAGGTCGTTGACCTTGGGGCCGGCAGGCCGCTCCTGCGTGGTGGCGCAGGCAGTGGCCAGCAGGAGCGCGGCGACGGTGGCAAGGCGGAGGGTTCGGAGAAGGGCGGCGGCCACGGGGCGTTCATAGCCGGAAGGCCGGCGGCTGACTCGCTCCTTGCCAGGAGAAAGACGCGGCAGTGTCGCATTCCGCGACCTGTAGACTGTCAACAGTGTCCGGTGTTCCGCCCCGGTCCCCTCCGGGAAGATACCTGGACGTGCAAGCCGGGCCGAGGTGCGCCAGATTGGGCCCCTATGTCCCTGTCCTGGCGAATGAGAGTCGTGCTGTTCTCTGCGCTGGCGGTGCTCGGCTCCGCGTGCGGCGTGGATGAAGACGAGGCCGTGGTCCTCAAGGAGGGGGAGACCCTCGAGGGCTCGGATTACTGCGGCAGCTTCGGCTGCGAGAACCCGCTGGAGTTCTGCGCGGAGCTGTTCTTCGACTTCGGCCGCTCGCCGGCCCTCTGCGTCCCCGACACCATCTGCGACCGGCTGGACTGCGCCAAGGAAGGCCGCATCTGCGCCGTGTTCGACGGCTTCCCCGGCCAGGTGAAGTGCATCGACTGACGGCGCACCCAGCGCTCCGGTAGGGGCCTCCAGACAGGGGGCCCCCGGACCTGGCGCCCCCGGCGCGGGGCAGGGGAGGCGTCAGCGCCGCGCGGAGGCGGTGAGCCAGGCCAGCCGGTTGGCGGCGTCGCGCGTCTGCTCGTCGGTGAGCAGCTCGTTCGCGTTCTGGGCGATGCGGTACGCCCAGTTCGAGTCGCTCATGGAGCCGGGCAGGTTGATGCGGTCCCGGGTGCCGAGGATGTCCTGCCAGGGCAGCACGCACAAATCACTGCCGGAGTTGAGCGACGAGGCCAGCATGGCCCGGTGCACCTCCGGGGTGAACTCGCGCGTGACGGGCACGCCGTTCATCTCCGGCCAGGCGCGGGCGGCCGCCTGGCGCTCGTCGTCGCGGGCGCCCTCCCACCACTCGGCCACGGTGTCCGTGTCATGGGTGCCCGTGGTGACGAGCGACACGGCGGGGAACTGGTGCGGGTCGCGGTAGGTGTTGTCGTCGCGCTCCCAGCGCATCACCCGGTAGCCGGGCAGCTTCAGGTCCGCGAGGATGCGGCGCACGAAGGGCGGAATCACGCCCAGGTCCTCGGCGACGATGCCGGCGCCCTCCGACAGCAGGCGGAAGTGCTTCTCGCCCAGGCGCTTGTGGCTCTCCTCGTCCGGCGGGACAAAGCGCCCGGTGGGCGTCTGCTCGTCGCGAATCCACTGGCGGAAGTAGCCCACCGCGTGGTCCACGCGGCGCAAGTCATAGTAGCTGGCCGCCTTCTTCGCGCGCTTCTTCAGCCACGCGTAGTCGTCCTTCTCCATGGCGGCGAAGTCGAAGTAGGGCAGGCCCCAGTCCTGGCCGGTGGCGGAGAAGTCGTCCGGGGGCACGCCCAGGCGCGCGTCGCGCCGGAGGATGTCCGGGTGGGCCCAGCAGTCCGCGCTGTCCTGGCCGATGATGAAGGGCTCGTCGCCGCACAGCAGGACACTCTTCGCCTTGGCCTGCTCACGCGCCGCGTCCCACTGCTGCTCGGCCACCCACTGGAGCCACGCGTGGTAGCGCACGCGGCGCTCCAGCTCCTTGGACTTGGCGGCCAGGGGCTCGGGCTGGCGGGTGCGCAGCCCCTCGGGCCACTCCCACCAGGCGCGGCGGTCCTCCTGCTCGCTGATGGCGGTGAAGAGGGCGTAGCTCTCCAGCCACTCGCCCTGGGCGTCCCGCCACTGGCTGAAGGCCTTCGCGCGGTCCGTCTTCGCGGCCCAGTGCTGCTGCTCGAAGGTGTCGAAGGCGCGCGCGAAGGCGGCGTCCTTGAGCGGGAACACCAGGTCGTAGCGCACGCGCGGGGCGGCGCGGGCCTCGCCGAGCTGCCGGCGCTGCGCCTCGGAGAGGGCGGCCTCGCCTCCGGAGGCGGTGAACTCCGGCAGCTGCTGCAGGTCGATGAAGAGCGGGTTGAGGCCGAAGGCCGAGCGGGTGGAGTAGGGGCTCGGGTCTCCCGGCGCCGTGGGCAGCAGCGGCAGCACCATCAGCAGGCGCTGGCGCGCGGCCTTCATCCAGGTGAACAGGCCGTCGAGGGCGCCGAAGTCGCCAATGCCGAAGTCCGTCTGGGAGCGCAGCGAGAAGAGCGGAAGCAGGAGACCGGAGAGCCGGCCGGGTGTGGACATGGTGCGTCGCAATCTGCCCCAGCCCCGCGCCGGTGTGAACTCCTCCGACACGCCGATTGCAACGGGCGCTCCGCTGCCTGACGAATGGCGGCGCGGCGGCACGCGTGGGTGTCTGACAGTACAATTCCCGGGTGAACTGGTTGCCGGTATCCTTCTATGAGCGTCCCGCCCTGGTGGTGGCCCGCGAGCTGCTCGGCACCCTGCTCGTGGTGGAAGCAGGGGGGCAGCGGCGCGTGGGCCGCATCGTCGAGACCGAGGCCTATATCGGGGAGCACGACCTGGCCTGCCATGCCTCCAAGGGGGTGACGCCCCGGACGGAGGTCATGTTCGGGCCCGCGGGGCGCGCCTACATCTACCTCATCTATGGGATGCACCACTGCTTCAACGTGGTGACGGACCAGGAGGGGGTGGGCGCCGCGGTGCTCATCCGGGCGGTGGAGCCGGTGGAGGGGCTGGCGCCGGGGGAGCGCACGGACGGGCCCGGGCGGCTGTGCAAGGCCCTGGGCATTGGCCGGGGGCACAACCGGGCGGACCTCTGCGCCCCGGGGCTGCACCTGCTGCCGGGAGCGCCCGTCCCCGAGTCCCAGGTGGCGCGGGGGCCCCGCATCGGCGTGGACTACGCCGGGGCGTGGGCGGCAGAACCCTTCCGGCTGTGGGTCCGGGATAGTCGACACGTCAGTCGGGCGCCGTCCAAGGGGGCTCGTAACCAGCCTTGACGGATGGCCTTCTGGCTGGTTGGGTGCGCCCCGCCATGTCCGACGAGGTCGCCAGGGAAGAGGATCGCCAGCTCCTCGCTCGCGCACAGGATGGGGAGGTCGCCGCCTTCGAGGCCCTGGTGGATGCGCACCGGGACAAGGTGTACGGCCTGGCCCTCCGGATGACGCGCTCCGACGCGGACGCGGCCGAAATCACCCAGGACACCTTTCTGTCGGCCTATCAACACCTCCGGGACTTCCGGGGGGACGCCGCCTTCGGCTCCTGGGTGCACCGCATCGCCGCCAACCATGCGCTCATGCGCCTGCGGCACCGCCGGGTGGCCCAGGCGGCCGAGCAGGAGCTCACCGGCCCGGAGTTCACCGAGCGGGGTACGCTGGCTGACTACCCCGTCACGGACTGGAGCCGGGACGCCGAGGAGAAGGCCCTGGACGCCGAGCTGGGCACGGCCATCCAGCAGGCAACCGACCTGCTTCCGCAGGGTTACCGGGAAGTCTTCCTCTTGAAAGACGTGGACGGCCTCAGTTACGAACAGATTTCAGAGGTGACGGGGGACTCCATCCCCGCCATCAAGAGCCGCCTGCATCGTGCCCGGCTCGCGCTCCGTGAAGCCATCGATGATTTCTACAACCGGGACAGTCGCGGGATGTGAAACGCGACGGGGGGCTCGGCATCTTCGAGATCAGGGACGAGGGCGCGCCGCTGCCAGCCGAGGTTCGGATGTACACGTGTAAAGACTCAATCAACCTCCTGCTGGAGTACCTCGACGGCCAGATGTCCGACGAGGAGGCGCGTCACCTCAAGGAGCACCTGACGGGGTGCAGCCCCTGCGAGGAGTTTTTGCGCACGTACCGGGCCACGTCGGGGCTGTGCAAGAAGGCCCTGGCCGCGCGGATGCCGGAGGAGGTCTCCTCGAAGCTGAAGGAGTTCCTGCGCTCCAAGATCAAGTCGGCGTCGTGAACCTGAAGCAACTGTCGCTCCCGGAGCTGGAGGCGGCGCTCGCCCCGCTCACCCCGTCCCCCACCGCCGTGCGCAAGGTGTTCGCGGCCGTCTTTGCCCACGGTGCGCAGTCCGTGGAGGAGGTGGCGGGCGCGCGGCAGGTGCCACGCCGCGTCGCGGACCACCTGAAGGCGCATGCGGAGCTGCCCCGGCTGGAGGTGGTGGAGCGGCGCCGGGCGGACGACGGCTTCGTGAAGTACCTCTTCGACTCGCCGCTGGGAGGGCGGGTGGAGGCGGTGCGCATCCCCATCTTCGAGGAGAAGTACGTCATCTGCGTGTCCAGCCAGGTGGGCTGCGCGCTGGCGTGCGACTTCTGCATGACGGGGAAGCTGGGCTTCAAGCGCAACCTCCACACCTGGGAGATCCTGGACCAGGTGCTGCAGGTGCGCGCGGAGGCGGACCGGCCGGTGCGCGGCGTCGTCTTCATGGGCATGGGCGAGCCGCTGCTCAACTACAAGGAGACGCTGCGCGCGGCGGACATCCTGCGCCACCCGGCGGGGCTCTCCATTGCCGGTGACGCGATTACGTTCTCCACGGCGGGCCACGTGCCGGCGATTCGCCGCTACACGCGCGAGGGGCACCCGTACCGGCTGGCCTTCTCCGTGACGAGCGCGATTGCGGAGAAGCGGGCGCAGGTGCTGCCGATTGAGAAGACGCACCCGCTGCCGGAGCTGATTGAGGCCATCCGCGAGTACAGCACCGTGCGGCGCGAGCGGGCGATGATTGCCTACGTGGCCATCAGCGGCTTCAACCTGGGGCGCGAGGATGCGGAGGCGCTGAAGACGGCGTTCGAGGGCATCCCCATCAAGGTGGACCTCATCGACGTGACGGACCCCACGGGGAAGTACCTGCCGCCCACGCCCGAGGAGCTGAGCGCGTTCCGGGACTACTTGCAGATCTTGAAGTCACCGGTGGCGCGGCGGTACTCGGGCGGCAAGGAGATTGGCGCGGCGTGCGGCACGCTGGCGGCCACGCAGTATGGCGGCACGGTGATGCCGCGGCCGGAGTCGAGCACGTAGGTCGGCTCACTACAGCGCGAGCCCGCTAGCAGCGTTCGATCTTTGCGACGACACCAGTGGCGCGAGGGCATCTCCAAGAGCATCGATCTCTACTCTTGTTCCTTGTGCCACCTCGGCAGGGGCTCTGCGTAGCAGGTCTCCCAGTTCCGCAATGCTCAGGCCGAGTCGCGCGCGCAGTCCGCGCATTGCTTCGGCCTTGTCGGGCCCCAGCCCAAGAACCATCAATCTCCAACAGCCATTCGCCTGATAGAACAGCCCTCTCATGTCATCCAGTACGCCCTTGTCATCAGCCCAGCCTCGAATGCATGAGCGCACACGCCACACCTGAACGAGATTGAAAAGCGGACCTCCCCCGAGCTTGCCGACACCACGCAGGTCTCTTGCCCGGGAGAACCACAGCGAGAGCACTGAGCAGCGACCTTGATCGATGGGTATGACATTTAGAGCCCCTAGAGCCCTGTCTGCGCCTGCCCGCTCCTCGCGGTGAGCGCGCCGGGCTTGCCCTGGTCCTTGTCCGTCCTGGCCTGCCCCACCAACCAGGGAAGCGAACCGCTGGGGACCTGCCGAGGCGTGTGCGAACCCGGTCACGCCCTCTCGCGCATAACCCCGCGACATGACGGCCCTTCTTCAAGTCCGACCTCGCGAGAACGCATCAGGCTTGGCTCAAGCGTACAACCAATCACGCGTTGGCTCCCGTTGCCGTCACAGCCGAGACACGAACACGCCCTCGCCGCAAGCGCCTGCAATGCTCACGCAGAAGAGAGCCTGCGCAGCAAGTCCGACACCACGGCATGCCACTCCTCGTTTCTCGCCCCCTCGTCGAACAGTTCTTGGAGTTCGGACTCTGCTTCAATTCTACGTGTGGCAGTTGTGGCAAGCGACCGCAGCTCGTCGCTGCATCCATTCCGATTCGCAGCGACCCAGGACTTCACCGCTTCGGGGCTCTCCACGCTGGGCTGCCCAATGCACGCGGCGACGATTTCAGCTGCCCCGAGCGAAGTGCAGCAAACATTTGCGCTTAAATACGCATCCCGAGAGGCACGCGCCACGTACTCCAACACTGCCTTGACGGATTGCCATCCTTTCAGAGTGGAAACCCAGTCCAAAACCGCGTCGTTCTCGAAATTTCCTGAGCCCCATGCACCCATTTTCGTCCCTCCACTCTACCGCGTTGGCTTTGGCCGGGTTCCACAAGCGGCACGATAGGCCCCCTCTGACATTTGATAGCGGTCATTTGCATGCGGTCTCTCGAATCTCTGACGCTCTGTTTCGCCCCATTGACGCAGGCAAGAACGCTCATGGCACACGCGTCGGCTCCGCATGCCTTCACCGCGCCAGGCTTCACTGAGGCGTTGCCGTCATTGCAGTGCTGGTTGATGCCAGATTGGCCGGAAGGGACGCTACAGCCACTGCCAGGGCTGCTCCCGCACCATGGTTGTCGCCAGCTCCATCGCGATAGAATGTCAGGAGGACCTGTCGTGCACGGTCCCAATTGCAGTTGTCATCCGCGCCGTTGGTACCTGCGCTTATTCGGGGCTGCGGTTGACTGAACCCTGCGGACCTGAACCCTGTGTTCAGGTCCGCTCCAGAGGGACCTCCCACACACCCAAGGAACTGGTGGACGCCCGGATTGGCTGGCTGCTTCGGCGTGAAGAAGGCCTCGGGCTGAACTCGGCCTCTACCAAGCACAAGAGACAGCCCGATGGCCCGTTAGGGGCATGTTGTCACCGGCCTAAAGCGCGTTCTGCCGCTGCCTTGACGCATGCATCACGAAGCGACTGAATTCAGGGTGGGCACGGGTGGTCTCCGCAGGCCTTGCGCTGCCAGCCACGGCGGGACAGACAAGGAGTTCTAGGGAGCGCGATCATTCACTGCTCGTGGTTCCAACGGTCGGCGAGTAAAATCCACGTTCCACATCAATGCGCACGGCGCCTCCAATTTCCACAGCAACCAATACGCGTGCATCGCCTACACGCATCCACCACTCTCTATCTCCAAGTTGCTCAATATGGAGCCAATGGTCTACAACCAGTTCATCGAATACTCCTTCATTTCTTACCTCAATGTCGCCTGATTCTTTGTGCGCCAGCAAACGCCATTCCCGTCCAGGGAACTCTGCCAGGCGCCGGGCTCGCTCAAGCTTGCTATCGTCGTTCTCTCCCATTGTATTCACCTTTCACATAGCGTTAGCGGAAAGCATCTTCAAGTAATCGAATCAGGCTGGCGTTTCCTGTTGCGCGAGCATCGACCTGAATTGCTCGTTCAAAGAAGCCGCCGTCCGCTTGCCGCCCTCGATCCGCCGTCAACACGCGCGCATCAATGGTCTCGGCCAAACGAAGGATGTCAGGATCTGTCATGTCGCCGCGACCAAAAATCTCTTGGACTGAGCGGACGTTGAATCCAGCCGCCCTCAACGCTTCAGCAGCACCCCGGCGGTCTAGATTCTCATCGAGGATGACTGGAATTCCTTCACCCTCGAATCCAGCAAGCTGCCGGGCTCGATCTCGCAGCGCATTTATGATTTCCTGTCTCGGCCCTGCGGGCGGTCCGCCTCTGCGGAACAGGGAAGTCAGCGAGCCACTCGTTGCGAACCTCGCAGTACCCGCAGCACCCATAACCGCCGACGCGGCATCCAATCCAGAGTTGAACCCATTGTAACCCACACCCTCGTAGTCGCCCTTTTCATGGGCTTCCATCGCCATGTAGCCGGCAGTGAGCGACTGGAACACGGGATTGAAGATGTTGACGGCACCGAGCACGCCGTCCTCCTCGTAAGCTTTGTAGACGGTCAGCCCCATCTGCAAGGTTGCGAGCGCCGGATTCCCTGAGGCCTCGAGCTGCCCCATCACCATGCTCCGCTGCGCTGCAAGCATGCCGGAGTACACCTGAAACCCGGCATACATGCTCCCGAGCGTATCGGAGACCATGCTATTGACAATGCTTCCCGTGAAGCTCGTGCTGCCCCCGGACAGACCCAGCCAGTCAGCTTCGGTGACAGTGACGTCAATAACCTCGTATCCGAAGGCGTTCTCACCATCGTGGAAGACCACCCCACCGCGGGAATGCAGCTCAAGCCCAGAGAAGCCCGACGGGTCCACGTGGTTGAGCGGGCTGTTGAGCACGTACGCGTAGCGGTTGTACGACTGGCCGAGGAGAGGCGCTTGCACGATGGGGTCCGGCGTGAGGAAGCGCGCCGTCTTCGGGTCGTACATGCGCCCCCTCATGTTGATGAGGCCCGTCTCGGCGTCCTCCTCGTGAGAAGTGAACCCGCGCGTCACGTCGGAGCCGCCCGCCGGCCTCGGCAGGGCAGGGTTCACCGCGCTGCGCGCCTCCCCAAAGGGCTCATGCTTCCGCCGCTCGACGACCTTGCCCGTCTCGTCGGTGATGCTCTCTACTGAGCCCAGGTGGTCGTCGTGCAGGTAGCGTGTTGCCTCGCGGTTGCCTCCGCTGCCGTTCGGCTCCCAGGTCACCTGCGCCACGATGCGGCCCCCGGCATGCACGTTGAAAACGTGCTGCGTCCGCCCGGCAATGACGCGCTTCTCGTACAAGTCCCCCACGTAGAGGGTGGAGTCCCCATTCGAGCGCTTCTTCGAGACTCGGCGGTAGGCGGCGTCATACGCGAAGGTCAGCGTGTCCGTCCCTCGGGTGATTCGCGTAGGCAGGTTGAACGACGTGTAGTCGATGCTCGTGTTCCGCCCGGTGGCCGAATCCACCGAGGTCCGGCGGTTGCCCTTCACGTCGTAGCCGTACGTCGTCGTTCCGAACGTCTTTACCGCATGCGGGGCGCCGCCCGTGTAGCTGGGGCGCACCTCGCTGACGGTGGCGCCCACCTCCGTGCGCCGGAGCGTCATGTTGCCGATGGCGTCGTAGTCGTAGTGGGTCCTGGCGCTCCGGCAGTTGAGCGTCACAGTCCAATCAGTCAGTCGCTCCAGCGCGTCGTAAGTGAAGCCCTCGCTCACCTTCGCCAGCAAATCGTGCCGTTGGCGCAGGTTTCCGTTGGCCTCGTAATCGTATGCCAGCCGCTGCACGGCGCCCTGCGGGCCCTGTGCATCGAGGAAGCGCAGCTGCCCCTCCGGGTCATAGCGGCGGGCCGTCACCACGTTGTTGCCGAACCGCTCGGACGACACGTGGCCCTCCAGGTCCCGGGCCTGCACCGTCCAGAGCGCCTTCGCGGAGGGCGTCACCTGCTCCACGTGCCGCAGTGTGTTCGACGGCGTGTAGCCATAGCGGACCTTGAGACGCGACGGGCCACCCGCCGCCGGGTACGTCAGCATGTCCAGGCGGCCCACGACGTCGAAGGTGCGCTCCACGTCGAAGACCTGGCCCTCGATGCTCCAGAACTCCTGACGGACCCGTCCGAAGCTGTCATACACGTAGGCGGTGGAGACATCGTCTAGCGAGGTAGCCGGGTCTCTCGCATTCGTGACGCGTGCCAGCAGCCCGAGCGCATTCGGCACGCCGCTGGCGTCCACCGCCGTGTCCCAGATGAACTGGCTCACGCCGTCCTTGCGCGTCTCGGAGACGATACGTCCCAGCCCGTCATACTGGAAGGTCGTAACGTCGCTCGCGGCGTCCGCCTGCTCGCGAATCTCGCCAAAGGCGTTGTACCGGGCCTCTATATGGCCTTGGTCGGGGTCATCCAGCACCGTCGGGCGGCCAAGCCGGTCAAACTGCATGGACACGCGGTTGCCGTGAGCGTCGACGACAGCCGAGAGGACGCCGAAGGGGCCATACTCATACTGGGTCACCAGAGAGGTGCTCGTGGAGAGGACGTCGACGCTTCGGGTAACGCGTCCCGACTGGCTCTCCACGACATAACGGGTGTGGCCGTTCTCGTCCTTCGTCCAGTGCTCAAGCTGCCGGTATGTATGCTCGATGGTGGAGCCATCCGGCTGGGTCAGCTTCCGCAGCCGGCCCAGGCCGTCGTACTCGAAGGAGCGCAAGGCACGCTCCGCGGTGGAGTCCGGGGAGTGTGGCACCGCCGCCACCTTCAGTCGGCCCAGTTCGTCGTATTCCATGCCCACGGCGCTGAAGCTGCCGTCGAAGTTGCGGGCGCGCCGGTAGATTTCCCGGCCTGCCCAGTCATGGACGGAGAAGAGTTCCTGCCCACCGGTGGATTGTTGAGTCAACGTCATCCGCCCGATTTCGTCCTGGCCGTAGCTGAGAGAGCGGTCGTCGCCCCCCGGCGTGTCCTCGATGCGCAGGCGTCCGAAGCCGTCGTACTTCCACTGCGTCCGCAGCCCATTCGCATCCTCCGTGAGGGCCAGGACTCCCAGGCCCGGGTGGTACGCGAAGTCCGTCCGGTGGCCCAGGTGGTTGGCGAGCGTCACCGGGTGGAGTTGCTCGTCGTCAAGTTGGAGCGTGGTGGTGCGGGTACGCCCCAACGCATCCGTCTCGTCCACCCGCTCCACCTGTCCGCTGGGCAGGCGGTGGTAGGTGGTGACGAGGCGGACGTCGTTGGCCTCTGTCCCTGTCACGGTCGGCTCCACCGTCTCATGTTTCAGGAGCACGGTTCCCGGCACGTAGTCGAAGTCGGTGACGCGCGTCATGTACCCGCCGGACGGCGCGCTGGCCGTCACGGAGACCCGGGCCGTCCGTCCGAGGAGCCAGGCCCCCGGGTCGTCCTCGTACGTCGCATTCCAGGTGGAGCTCTCGCCATCCGCCGTAGTGGTCTCCGACGAGAGGAGGTTGCCGTGGAGCGTATCGAACACGGCGGACGACTGGCGCTGCCTCAGGATTGCCCCTCCGCTCGTGGGAGGAACCTCCCACTCTCGGTCTAACGTCTCCGTTCGGGACGGCGCGAGAATCTCGCCTCCCGTCGAGCCCTGCCGCACCGCGTGTGTGTAGGTCGTCCGCCGCTCCACCGTCAGGGTGCGCCCATCGCCGAGCGGCGCCACCAGCGTCTCCACCACGGGTCGGTGCGAGTTCGGGTAGAAGGATTGAAGCGTGGTGAGGTTGTCGAAGGTGGTGGTGGCCGTCGTCCCGGTGACGCTGTTCTTCACCACCCGCTGCCGGAAGCCGAGCCAGCTCCGCCCCCGCACGTCCCTGCGCGCTCCTGCGTAGGCGTAGTCGAAGCGGGCGCCGCTTCCCCAGGGCGACGAGTGCATGTCCACGCGAGAGACAACCCACGCCCCACTCCGCACGCATTGCACGGGGTGGGCGCAGGGGCCGTCCCACACGCCAGTGTACACACGCGAATCCGACAGCGGCGCGTAGCTCAGGGACGACTGGTAGTTCAGTCCATCCCGGACATGCTTCAGGACGTCCGGCCGGGAGCCCCTGCGCAGGAACACCCGCAGGTGGCCGCTGGTGTCAGTGCCGAGAATGTCCGCCCGGCCATCCCCGTTGGCGTCTATCAACTGGACGGTCGGCGACGTGGGAAGCGGTGTGCCCGTCTCATCCACCGGGACCTGGGCCTCGAAGGAAGTGCCCCGGGCCAGCAGCATGGCCATGGTTGCCCTAGAGGAGTTGCTGCCAAGACCGAAGAGGAAGTCGTGGTGGCCGTCGGCGTCGAAGTCGAAGACCCGGACGCCGGGGTCTGTGCGCATGCCAATTACGACCGAGGAGGGGAAGCCGAAATCGCTGGGCATCACCCGCAGCCCCGCTTCGATGAAACCGCGCCCCGTATTGAGCGTGACGATGCAGTCTCCACCGGCTCTGCCGGTCAGCACGTGGTCCGACAGGCCATCCCCATTGAGGTCCGCGAACCACTCCACCTTCCCCAGGTACTGGGCGGAGAGCAGGGCGATGTTCCAGGACTTCTGCTGACCGTCCGGAGTCAGTCCGTAGCCGTGGTACCAGACGCTAGCGCTCCCCGGGGCCCCCGCGCGCGACAGCAGTTCGACGGTGCCATCCCCGTCGATGTCACCGGCCATCATCGCCAAGCGTCCCGACGCCGTCGGAAGGAAATCGGAGTCGGCGAGCGTCGTGCCATCGAAGCGCAAGTAGTACCAGCTCTGGTCCGCTCCCCACGAGAAAACGATTTCCGGCCGCACGTCCCCGTCGAGGTCCGCCAGCTTGAGCGCGGGGATTTGGAACGGCTCGAAATCCCTAGTTTCACGGGGGGAGCCAGTAGCTACGAAGGACGTCCCAGACGACAGATGGACGGTCATCACATACTTCTTCTGGGCCGGAAAGGTCGCTCCATGAATGACCTGGCTCGGAACGTATTCTGTGTAGCGAACGAGAACGATGTCTGAGCGGCCATCCAGGTTGAGGTCCGTCGTCTCCATCACGTACGTCACGCCAGCGCCGCTGTAATCCCCGGCTGGCAGGTCCACGGCGATGCGCTCGGAGAACAGGGGCTTGTCCGGAGCCCGCGTGGGGGACGCGCGGCTGAGGCGGTAGTACCAGCGCGAAGCGTCCGCCGCGAGGTAGAGCACGTCATCCAGTCCGTCTCCGTTCACGTCGAGGACTCGCAAGCTCCCCGCCCGCACCCCTTCCGCGAAGTCCGTTTCGTGACGGGTGAACACCCGGTCTCCCAACTCCCAGTCGAAGACGGTCGGTCGCTTGCAGACCTCCGCCCCATCACATTCCCGGACCTCGTGAAGGAGGCTGCGCCGGCTGATGCTGTCGTCCCGGTAGAGCAAGTTGTAGCTGCGCAGCAGGCCCGAGGGCGGCGCCGACATCTCCACCCGGTACAGGCGCCGCGAGTTCTTGAGCTTGAGCCCGGAAACGAAGGAGAAGCTCGTGTCGGAGCGGGACTGATAGTGGAAGCTGACCGCGCGCCGAGCTTCCGCCAGGGCCGAGCCCTTCGGCCCGAAGGTGTAGCGAATCTGCAAGGGCCACTGCTCGTAGGCGTAGCCATCCGCCACGTCTTCGGAGACGCCATAGTAGACGACCATCCGGTTGCCAGATCGGTCCGCCACCTCGGAGAGCCCCCACGCGAGGCGCGCATGGCCGTCGTAGTTGTTGTTGGCGCTCGGGTCGTTCCAGTCGTACGGCTCCACGTTGACGCGTCGGCCCTCGAGTCGCGATTGGGTGGCGTCCTCCAGCGTCCCGTAGGACATCACACGCCCGTCCTTGAGCCTCACCTCAAACCAAGTGGGTCCCAGGGCATCCGGCTGATGGGCAATGTGAGCTTGCCCCGGCTCCGTGGACAGCGTGGTTATGCTGCCTGCGCCACCGGTAAGGCGGCCCGCTCATACTCTACCGGACTCACGTAGCCCAGCGAGGAGTGGCGGCGCTGGCGGTTGTAGAAGACCTCGATGTACTCGAAGAGCGCGGAGCGGGCCTGCTCGCGCGTGGCGAAGTCCGCGTCGTGGACGAGTTCCATCTTCAAGGTGCTGAAGAAGCTCTCAGCCACTGCGTTGTCCCAGCAGTTGCCCTTGCGGCTCATGCTGCACTCGATGCCACGGGAGGCCAGGGCTCGCTGGTAGTCCTCGCTGGCGTACTGGCTGCCCCTGTCCGAGTGGTGCAGCAGCCCTCGCGGAGGCTGGCGGCCCTTGAGCGCCATGTCGAGCGCGCCCAGCACCAGGTGGCGGTCGATGAACTCGCTCATGCCCCAGCCGACGACCAGACGCGAGAAGAGGTCGAGCACCACGGCCAGGTAGAGCCAGCCCTGCCTCGTCCAGACGTAGGTGATATCCGTCACCCAGGTGCAGTTGGGCTGGTCGGGGGAGAAGTCCCTTGCGAGCACGTTGGACGCCACCGGCTGACTGTGGCGTGAGTCCGTGGTTCGCACGAAGCGACGCTTCTTGCGCGCGGCCAGGCCCTGCTGGCCCATGAGGCGCCCGACGCGCTTGCGGCTGACGCGCCGGCCCCCAGCTCGCAGCTCCGCGTGCACCCGCGGGCTGCCGTAGGTGCCGCGGCTCTTCTGGTGCACGGCCGCCACCTCCACGGCCAGAGCTCGGTCTGCCTTCTGCCGCGCGGACTCCGGTCGGCTCTGCCACGCGTAGTATCCCGAGCGGGCGACGCCCAGCTGCCGACACATCAGCTCGACGGGGAAGTGGGCCTTCTGCGCTTCGATGAACTCGAACTTCACTTCGAGCCCTCCTTCGCGAAGAAGGCCGCTGCTTTTTTTAGGAAGTCGCGCTCCATCTGCAGCTGGCGGTTCTCCTTGCGCAGCCTCGCCAGTTCCTCCCGCTCGGCTGTCGTCAGTGCTCCCGGCTTGCCCTGGCCCCGGTCCGTCCGGGCCCGCTCCACCCAGGTGCGCAGAGCCGTCTCGGTGAGGTCCAGGTCTCGTGCCACCTGGCCCACTGTCTTGCCCTCCTCCAGAACCAGCCGGACAGCCTCCGCTTTGAACTCGGCGGTGAAGCTGCGGCGCTTCCTTCTCTGCTTTGTATCCGTGGACATCCTTGGACCCCTTCATCACATCTCGGGTGTCCACGGAACTGGGGCAGCCTCAATGTGCCCAGGCGCACGCTGACGCGCGCCTGGGTACTGGAACAAGACCTTGGCCGGTGACGGCATTCCATGAATCCGCGCGCCAACTGAAGGGCGCAAGCAGGGAGCACATTGCCCCGAGCCCCGCCCAGCACAACCACTCGAAGGACAGCCATCAGCCGTCGCGTGCTCTACGGAATTCCTCAACCAAACGCCAGAACAACTCCCACGCAGCCCCATCGCTGCCCGCGGCCTCAAGAACAGCGGCAGCAAACCCGGATGACGTACTCCACCCCCTCGTCTCCCAAAGAAATTCACCAAAGTCCCGCGCAAATTCGACCACCGACTCCTGAATGCCGTGCTGTCGCAGCGCAAGAGAATACCCATGAATGAGCTGCTCAAGGCTGCGCAGACGCAACGCGCCCTGAGACTCATCGCCCGCGACATACATGCCGGGCCGCCTTCGAACCTCTTCAAGCAAATCGAAGATCGACATCATCCCTCCTCAGAAACGGTGTGGCTCTCATCCTGAGCGGATGAGCACCAGGCTGTGGCCCCTGCCGGCGAAACATGGCGCAAACCTGTCGGACAGTCAGACCGTCGATTTATCGGCCTGGGGCAAGGGTGGAGCGAGTGGCACGCGTATCCCCGGCTGAGGAGCGCATGGGGATTCGGCGTAGAAGAAGCGGAGAGTGAACAGGTAGCGGATGAGGAGTCCGC